>JALSKA010000232.1 GCA_026989095.1 Ardenticatenaceae bacterium | reverse complement strand
CGGCGGCAGAACTCGTAGACGATTCCCTGGCCGATCACATTGGGCGTGATGTACGTGTCCTCGGCCACCTTGGCGAGGCGTCGGATCACATCCCCATCGCCCACCACGTAGCCCACGCGCACGCCGGGGCTAATCTGCTTGGTGAAGGAGGAGAGCTGCAACGTGCGCCCGGGCGCCAGGTCGTACAGCGACGGCAGCGACTCGCCCCGGTAGCGCAGGGGGCGGTAGGGGGCATCCTCCAGGAGCCAGAAGCCGTATTCCTCGGCCAGCTCGGCCAGACGGCGGCGCTTCTCCAGGGAGGCCGTCGCCCCGGAGGGGTTCTGGAAGTCCACGATGACGTAGAAGAGCTTGGGCGGCTGTCGGCGCAGGGCGGCTTCCAACGCCTCCATGTCAGGCCCATCGGGGTGGAGGGGGATGCCCACCACGTTGGCCCGGTGGCGGCGGAAGAGAGTAATGGCCCGGTCATACGTGGGCGACTCCACGTAGACGGTGTCCCCCGGCTCCAACAGGGCCAGCCCCACGAAATCGAGGAACTGGAGCGAGCCGTTGGCCACCATCACCTGCTCGACACCCACACCATGTCGCTCGGCCAGCACTTCGCGCAGGGGCGGAAACCCGAAGCTCTTGCCGTACTGCATCACCTGAACGCCCAGCGGGCCGGTGATGATGGCCGACGCGCACTCGGCCAGTTGGTCCAGCGGGAAGCTCTCGTCGGCGGGCACTCCGCGGGTGAAGTTGATCACGTCGGACATACCACCTCCTTGGCAGTCGCTCACGAATCTTCTACCCATCCGGCCCCTTTCTCGGGGCCACGTAGACATCCGGCCCGCGCCGGCCCTCACCACACCAGTGTGGCACGCTGGCCGGATTATAGCAGAAAAGTGAGTCGAGGGGTAGGTGGTGGGTCCTCCGGTGTCGGACGCCGCCCCACCAAAAATATTCACTCTCAAATTAATTTATATGACATTACCCCCTTGACAATATCAAATTCTATGATACAATATGTGCAAAAGATGCCGGCCGGCACCTGCACGGAGGAAGTGAAAATGCGCGCTATACCCGTCGAATGTCCGTTCTGTCAACATCCATTGGTCGCCACAGCACTCCATTGCTTCGAGTGCGACACGTCGTTTCAGGGCCAATTCAGCCTGGAACACGTGGCCGCCTTCGACCCCGAGCAGTGGCCGGTGCTGAGGCGCTTGGCCCAGCTCACCCCCGAGCAACTTCGGTTCGTGGAGGTCTTCCTGCGATGCGAGGGGAAGATCACGCGCGTGGAGGAGGAGTTGGGCATGTCCTATCCCGCCGTGCGCGCCCGCCTCAACGACGTGGTGCGCGCGCTGGGGTTCCGCCCGTCCGCCCAGGCAGAGCCCGAACGCCCGGACGTGGGCGACATCCTCGACCGCCTGGAACGGGGCGAACTCACCCCCGACGAGGCCACTGCCCTGCTGAAAGGCAAGTCGCCACGGTAACCCATTCTTTTCCAGAGGAGGTTCACGGTGAACGAGGAGCGCATGCGCATTCTTCGCATGGTATCTGAGGGGAAGCTCACCCCCGAGCAAGCCGCGGAGCTCTTGGCCGCCCTGGACGCCCGCCCAGGCCCAGGCCCGTCGAACGGCGAGAACGGGCCCGCCGGCGCCACCGGAGGCCGGCGCAAGCGTCCTCGCTGGCTGCGCGTGCGGGTGACCGACACCCAGACGGGCCAAGTGCGTGTGAACGTAAATGTGCCCTTCAAGCTCGTGGAAGTGGGTTCCAAGCTGGGCGCCCGGTGGATGCCGGACGAGCTGGGAGGGGTGAACATCTCCGAGCTTCTGGAGGCAGCAACCTCCGGCGAAGACGGCAAGATCGTGGAGGTGACCGACGAGGAGAGCGGAGAGCACGTGGTCGTCTACGTGGAGTGAGCCACCAGGTGGCGGTAGAACGCCTCCACCCGCTCGCCTTGGACGGGCCAGGCGAAGAAGCGCTCCAGCCGCTCGCGCCCGGCACGTCCCACGCGCCGGGCCATCTCCCGGTCGCGCAGCAGGGCGAGCACCGCCTCAGCTCCGCGCTCCACGTCGCCCGGCGGCACGAGCACGCCCGCGCCGTGGGCCAGGTAGTCGTTGACCTGGCCCACGGCCTCGCCCACCACGGGAATGCCCAAGGCCAGGAGATCGGCCAGCTTCACCGGGCACTTGGTGCGGTTGATCAGGGTGTCGTCCATCGGGTAGAGGGCCACGTCCGCGGCGGAGAGCAGGGCCGGCAGCTCCGAGGGGGCCACCCAGCCGGCCCCGACAACCGTGCCGGAAAGCCCGCGCCGGCGCACTTCGGCCTCGAAGGTCTCCCCCTCGCCGTGGAGGCCCCGCCCCACCACGAGCAGCCGCGCCTCGGGGCAGGCGTCCACCACCCGCTTCCAGAGGCACACCGGTCGGCCCACGTCGAACTCGAAGAAACGGGTGTAGAGCAGGGCCACCGGCCGCTCCCCCAACCCCAACTTCACCCGCCACGCCCTCACATCCTCATGGCTCGGCTTCCCAGGAGAAGGGAGCCCAGGTCCGTTGGGCACGTAGCACACCCGGACGGGGGGCACTCCCAGGCTCCACACCAGGGTTTCCAGGGCCCGGCTGGCCACGGTGACGCCGTGGGCGTGAGTGAGGCCGTGGCGCTCCTGCCAGGCGAAGAAACGCTTGAGCCAGGGCGCATAAGGCTCCACCTCGTTCCACCCGCCGGCTCCCTCCCAGTCGTCCGCGTCCACCACAACCTTCGTGGAACGGCGAACACGGCCCAGCCACCACCAGAGGGCGGCCACAAGGCCACTGTACGCCTTGGGCTTGAAGGCGTGGAGCACGTGGGGGGCCAGTCGCACCACGTGGCGGACGAGGGCCGCCACCAGCACGGGGACATCCAGCGCCGCACGGGCGGGCACGCGCAGGTTGACCACGCGCACGCCGGCCTCCTCCCACACCTCGCCGGAGCGGGCACGGTCGTTCCATGGGGGCACCAACAGGGTCACCTCGTGGCCCCGCGCGGCCAAGGCTCGGGCCAAGGGCAACGCGCGGGCCGAGGCCGTGCCCTTGGGGGCCAGGCCAAAGGGGACCACGAAGGCCACTCGCAGGGGGAAGCCGCCGGCACTCATGGCTTGCCCAACAACTCCGGCAGGCGAGTGACATCGGCCACCACCGCGTGGGCTCCGGCCGCCCACAGCTCCTCCTCGGTGGCGAAGCCCGTGAGCACGCCCACAGCTTGGGCGCCGGCGCGGCGTGCGGCCACCATGTCCACCGGCATGTCGCCCACGACCAGCGCCTGCTCGGGGGTGACGCCCAGGAGCGCCGCAGTGCGCCGCACCACGTGGGGGTGTGGTTTGAAGCGCCACGTGTCCTGGCGCGTGGTCACGGCGCCGAAGAAGGGGCGCAGCCCGTACCGTTCGAGGAAGGCGAAGGCCTCGCGCCGGGCCCGGTTGGTGAGCACGCCCAAGGCATAGTGGCGGGCCAACCGGGGAATGAGCGTCTCAACGCCGGCCACCGGCTCCAACGTCTCCAGGGTGCCGATGCCCTTGAGGCGGCGGGCGCGGTCGGCCAGGGGGCGCAGCCACGTGTCCAGGCCCACGCGGTCGAGCACGGCCAACACGTAGTTGGTTGGCGTCTCCGTGAGCACGAAGAGGCGGCGCACAACGTGGCGCACCTCTTCCTCAGAGGCCGCGGGGAGCACGGCCACCAGCCGCTCGGCCAACGCCCCTCCCCGCTCTCCCCCGCGGAGGGCCATGAGAGTGCCGTCCAAGTCGAAGAGGATGGCCCGGACGCGGCCGGCGTCGAAGGAGAGGGCCGGCTCCTGTGGGCTCGTGGAACGCGAGGCCATCTCACCCTTGGCTGCCATCGGGCACGGCCACCACGATGACACGGTGGGTGTTGGTGGCATAGGGCCAACAACTGACCAGCGTGAGGCGCACGTCGTCGGTGGGCTCGATCCACCGGGCGTTCTCGAACTGCTGCTCCGGGGGCACGCCCACCTCGCGCAACAGGAGCTTTTGGGCCACGCGGAAGGGATACCACCGTCCGTCGGCCGAGATGTAGACCATGTCGCCGGGCTCCAGCTTGTACAGATCTCGAAAGACTTCGCCCTTGGTGTTGTTGTGGCCGGCGATGACCGTGTTGCCCACGGCGCCGGGCAGGGCGCTGTCGCGGTGCCAGCCGGCGGCGTACTCGGCCACCTCGTAGACCTTGACCAGATATGGGCCCTCTTGAACCAACGAGAAGCCCACGGTGACCACCGGATCGTCCACGCCGATGCTGGGAATGAGGATGCGGTCGGGGGGCGAAGTGGCCGCCGGGGGAAAGGCACCGGGCGTCACGATGGGCGTGGGGGCCGGCGGGGCTGAGGAGTCGGCGTCCACGGGCGAGCGCAACGGGATGAACGGGGCCCGCGTGGGTGAGGGCGCAGGAGCGGGCGTGGACGTGGGCGTCGGCGAGGCTCGCACGGCGCGCACGGCCGGCGCTCCGCCGGCGGGCACGGCGGGCTCCGAGGCCCTGGCCAGGCGAGGCAGCTCGCCGGGGGAGACGGTTGCGCCGGGCAGCTTGACCACTTGTGCCGGAGCCCCCCGTGGCGTGGCGGTCTTCGAGGGAGTTGCGCCCACCGTCTGCCACGCCAACAGGGTGAAGACCGCCAGCGCGGTGGCAAAGGGGCCCAACGTGGCCGTCCAGAGAGCCGGCGAGATGTGGCGCTCCACCAGCGGGCGGGGAGTGCCCAACGGGGGCAAGGCGGCCGCCGGCAACAGCCACATCTTCCCCTCCCGCGGCCGGCGCAGCACACTGGCGCGAGGGTAAGGGCGCAGCCGAGGACACCGGGCCCACGCCACGTTGAGGCACAACCTGGCCTGCTGGCCCCGGGTGAGAGCACACGGGGTGCCCAGCGCCCAACAGCGATGCGCCTGATGGGGCCGGTTCAGGTGTCCCCACCGGCCGCCCTCCGTGCCCAAGTGCGGACAGACAACGCGCTCAACGCCCATGCCCCTCTCCTGCCGTACTCCTCGGCGGGATCATCCCGCCGCCCGGTCGGTGAACGACGTGGGTCAACTTGACTGGGTGTGGGTGAGAAGTATACTGTTCGGCTCACGGACGGACAAATGGAGCCCGGTGAACGCGCCACAGCTCCCGCACACAACCTGTGGACATCCACAGTTTACAGGGTTCTGGCTTTGTGGTACTCTTCCCTTTGGCACGCCCGGTGGCCGTAGCGCAGCACGGGCACAAGTCCAACAGGTGGGGGTGGCTTTCATGGGCTCATTTCGTCGTGTCAAGCAGGCGGCCGCGTTGGCCATTTTCATCCCCCTCGTCCTCGCCCTCTTTCCCCTCCCCGCCGCCGCCCAACAGCCGCCAGAGGGCGCCGGCGTGCGCGTCACCGTGGAGCCCTTCCTGGGCGGCGTGGTGCACGTGGAGACGTGGCTTCCCCTCCACGTGCAGATGGAAAACGGGGGCACTGATACGGTCGTCGAGGTGACAGCCACGTTCAGGCGCAGCGGCGGCCAGGAAGAGACGTTCGCCCGCCGCGTGGAGCTGCCCGCCGGCGCCCGCAAGGAGACAGTGCTCTACGTGCGCCCCAACTCCTTCAGCCGCGAGATAACGGTCTACGTCGAGCAAGGGGAAGAGCAGACCGCGTACAAGGTCCCGCTTCAGGTTCAAGGCCCCGACGTGATCGTCGTGGGCGTGGCCGGCGCGGACGAGGGCGCCCTGGAGGCCTTTCGCGTCCTCGACGTGGTGGCCGGCCGAGCCGTCAACGTGGTGCCCGTGCGCCTCTCCCGCCTGCCAACCTACGCCGCCGCCTGGCGCAACCTGAACGCGCTGGTGCTGGCCGGCGTGGACACCACCCGCCTCTCGCCGGAACAGCAGCGTGCTCTCACCTGGTGGGTGGCTCAAGGGGGCACCCTGGTGGTGGGCGGCGGCCCCACACCCCGAGCGCGGCAAGTTCTGGCCGGGCTGCCCGAGGTGCTCCGCCCCGTGGAGGTCACCGGCGACGTGGCCCTCGATGACCTGCCGGCCCTTTCCGAGTGGGCCGGCGAGCCGGTGCGCGTGCCCGGCCCCTTCATCGCCGCCCAAGGGCAGCCTGTTGAAGGGGCCACCGTGGCCATTGCCCAGGGGGACGCACCCCTGCTGGTCCGCCGCACCGTCGACATGGGCAGCGTCCTCTGGCTTGCCCTGGACCCGGCCGCCTCCCCCTTCGACGCTTGGGCCGGCACCGACGACTTCTGGAAACGCGCGCTCGCGGAGAGCCCCGGCGCCGCGGTGATGGAGTTGCCCAGGCCGCCCGACGCCGCCCAGGACGCCCAGATGGCCTGGGCTCTGGGGAACCTGCCCTCGCTCCAGTTGCCCTCTCTCGTCCTCATGGCCGTTCTCTTCTTGGCCTACGTTGTGGTCGTGGGCCCGCTCAACTACTTCGTCCTGCGGCGGCGCCGGCGGCTGGAGTGGGCCTGGGGGACCATCCCGGCCATTACGCTGGTCTTCTCGGCGCTCACCTTGGGCCTCGGCCGGAACATGCGCGGCCAGGACCTCATCGTCCACGAGATTTCCGTCCACGAGATCTACTCCCAAGCGCAGGTCCAGCTCAACCGCTCCTACACCCTGCTCTTCTCGCCCCGCCGCACGGCCTACCGCTTCGAGCTGCCGGACGCCCCGCTGCTCTCCCTGCTCGGCAACATGCCCGACTTCTTCGGCTCCCCGCTGGAGCCAGGCCGCTCGTCGGCGACGGCAGTGCGCTTTTACCAGGGCGCCACCGCCAGGGCCGAGAACTTCCGCGTGAACCAGTGGGACGCCCGTCCCTTTGTCGCCGAGTATCCCCCGACAGAGGCTGCCGGGCTCCAGGTTGAACTCCTCCTTCGGGATGAGGCCCAGGCTTCCGTCGCCGTGCGCAGCAGGCTGCCCGCGCCCATCCAAGACGCCGCCCTCGTGCTCTCCGGGCGGGCCTATCCGGTGGGCGACATCCCGGCGATGGGCGAGCGAAACGCGCCACTTCCCCCCTTCACCGGGGGAGCAACCTTCCCCTTCGAGCCCGCTTCCATACAACTCTACCCCTTCGGGGGAGTGCCCGACCGGGACCAGGACAGACGCCGCCAGGTCATCCAGGCAGTTCTGGAGTCATCTCCCACGTCCATCGAGCCGGCCTTCATCGGATGGGTGGAGGAGGGCAGATCGAGGCTGCGCGTCGAGGGCAGCAGGTACAGGGGCGAACGGCTCACCTTCATCGTCGCCTCCGTGACCATGCGCGCGGAGCGCGGCGTGCCCCCCATACTCACCCCGGAACGGTTCCTCACCGGGCAGGAGGGCATCTGCTACGGCAGCGTGAAGGGCCTAGCCCCCTTCGCCGAGGACGTGGAGATCGCCTACCGGCTTCCCCCCGGCGTCGCCCCCGGGCAGGTGACCGAGCTGCTCTTGCTGCTCCAGCACCAGGGGGGATGGGTCGATCCCCCGGAGATGGCCGTGTGGGACTGGGATCAGGAGGCGTGGGCCGCCGCTGAGGTGGCGTGGGGGCTCAACACTGTCCCCAAGCAAGGACGCCGGTTGGTGGCCCCCGACGGCGAGGTGCGCCTGAGGATCGCCCGTTCCCCCGGCGGAGGCCCCTGCATGTACGTCTTTCTGGGAGCCCGCACAGGAGCACACCCATGAGCGCCGCGATCCAGACAGTCCACTTGACCAAACGGTTCGGCCGCCTGGTGGCCGTGAACGATGTCAACTTGAGCGTGCCGGCCGGCACCATCTTCGGCTTCATCGGCCCCAACGGCGCCGGCAAGACGACCACCCTGCGCATGTTGGCCGGTCTCCTGGACCCCACGGAAGGGGACATCCTTCTGGCCGGCGAGTCCATCACCCGCAACCCGGAGGCAGCCCGCCGGCTGGTGGGCTACATGCCCGACTTCTTCGGCGTCTACGAGGACATGAAGGTGTGGGAGTACCTGGACTTCTTCGCCCGCTGCTACCGCATTCCCCCCGAGCGCCGGCGGCGGGTGGTGGACGAGCTCCTGGAGCTGGTGGACCTGGCCCACAAGCGGGACGATTTCGTGGAACACCTGAGCCGGGGCATGAGACAGCGCCTCTGCCTGGCCCACGTCCTCGTCCACGATCCTCCCATCCTGCTGTTGGACGAGCCGGCCAGCGGCCTCGACCCGAGGGCACGGGTGGAAATGCGGGAGCTGCTGCGCGAGCTGGGCAAGCTCCAGAAGACCGTGGTCATCTCCAGCCACATTCTCAGCGAGCTGGCCGAGCTGTGTGACACCGTGGGCATCATCGAGAAAGGCCGTCTCGTGGCCGCCGGCCCCGTCAGCGAAATGACGGCCTTGGCACGCGGAGGGCGCGTGGTGAGGGTGCGCCTGCTCGACTACGAGCACAATGCGCCAAAGGCCCGCCAGGTGCTGGAGGCGTACCCGGGTGTTGTGGAGTTCTTCGAGGACAGCGATGAGGACGTGGTGGAATTCGTCTTCGAGGGAGATGAGTCCCAGTTGGCCGGCGTGCTCCGCCACTTGGTCAACGCCGGCGTGCCGGTCGTCTCCTTCAACAGTGAGCGCGTTGACCTGGAGGACATCTTCCTCCGCCTCACCCAAGGGGAGGTCCAGTAATGGTGAGCCGGCACATCGTGGAGCCCCTGCACGCGATCAGCCCTGTCCTGATCAAGGAGATGCGCGCGCGCATGAGGGGCGCGCGCGCCTTCCTCATCCTCACCGCAGCTCTCCTGGGCTTTGGGGGCTGTTCGGCCATCATGTACGTGATCTTCACCCAATCGCCGGCCACGCCCCCCAACACGCTCAGCGGCGTCGCCGTCGGCCAAAACCTCTTTCGCACCCTGATGTTCTTTGAAACCTTTCTGTTGTTG
>JALSKA010000231.1 GCA_026989095.1 Ardenticatenaceae bacterium | reverse complement strand
CGGCTGACCAAGGGCGACTACGCCTCAGAGGAGGAGCGTGCTGAACTGGAAGCCCGTGTCCGCTCTGGGGAGGAGGCCCGCGCCAACCTGATCAAGGCCAACTCCCGGCTGGTTATCAGCATTGCCAAGCGGTACATTGGCCAGGGGGTTCCCTTCCTGGACTTGATCCAGGAGGGGAATTTGGGGCTCATGCGGGCCGTGGACAAGTTCGACTACAAGCGGGGTTACAAGTTCAGCACCTACGCCACGTGGTGGATCCGCCAGGCCATTACCCGCGCAATTGCCGACCAAGGGCGCACGATTCGCGTGCCGGTCCACATGAGCGACCGCATCCGCCGCCTCTACGGCGTCAGCCGGGAACTTGAGCAGAAGTTGGGCCGCGAGCCAACGCTGAAGGAGCTGGCCGACGCGCTGGGCATTTCACTCCAGAAGGTGCGCTGGATGCTGCGCATCAGCCGCCGCCCCTTGAGCCTCGAGAAACCCGTGGGCGAGGACGGGGACAGCGAGCTAGGGGCCTTCATTGAGGACGAAGACGCGCCGGCGCCCACAGAGGTGGCCAGCCACCAGCTTCTGCGCCAGGAGCTGGAGCGGGCCTTGGCCACCATTGACCCCAGGGAGGCCCGCATCCTTCGCCTGCGCTTCGGGCTCATCGACGGACGCGCCCACACGCTGGAGGAGCTGGGCCAAAAATTCGGGCTCACCCGGGAGCGCATCCGGCAGATCGAGGGGGAAGCCCTCCGCCGATTACGCCACCCCAGCCGAAGCCGCCGCCTGAAGGACTACTTGAACCCCTAACCTGAGAGAAGCTCGACACACAGATGCCTCACAGCCGTGCGTGAGGCATCTGTGTGTTCGGGGCCTCGCCGGGCTCCTGTCCCGCGCTCGAGGGCCGAGGAAACGCCCCCCGCCCGGATGCGACGCTCAGAAGGGGATCTCGTCGGGGCCGAATTCCTCCTCGGGTTCGCTCGGCGTTGGGGGAACCGTAGTGCTGCGGCGGGGAGCTCCGCCCTCTTGTTCGGCGTATGCCCCTCTCCCTTCGGCGTCAGCCCGAGTGCCCAGGAACTTGACCGTGCGAGCGCGCACTTCGAAGCTGGCCCGTGGCTGGCCGTTCTGATCGTACCAGATGCGTGGCCCCCCGGTCTGTGGGTCGGGCACCAGTTCGCCCTCGATGTACACCTGGCGCCCTTTGGAGAGATACTGGTTGCACGTCTCCCCCAAGCGCCCCCACGCGCTGATGCGCCACCAGATGGTTTCCTTCCCCTTGGTCCCATCTTGGTTGGTCCACTCTCGGTTGGTGGCCACGTTGAAGTGAGCCACCGGCGTGCCCTGGGGCGTGAAGCGCAGCTCTGGGTCGGTGCCCAAGTTGCCGATAATGGTGATCCGGTGATACATGGTCACTTGCCTCCTCGTGTGCTGTACGTTGGCCGAACCGACACGTGGTTGTCCGGTGGTGTGTTTCCCATTATACCACAGGTGTGCGACAGAAACGCCCCACGTCGGACCTCATTTCAGCCGGTAGGCCGGCGCACACGTGCCGCTGGTGGGGTCAACGGGCGTGCCGGAGGGATGCACAGCGGGCAGGGTGAAGGTGGCCACCGGCGAGGCGTCCTCGGCCCGGTAGATGACGATCTCGAGCGCTGTGCCCCCGGGCAACGCGGGCACGTCCACAACATCGGTGATCTGCTCGCCCGGCTTCCACGCTGTGGAGGGGTAGGCGTCGTGGACGGGCAGGCAGTCCACCTGTGCTAACCAGGCCCCCTGTGCGTCGAGCAAGCGCACGCTGACCTTGAGGGGAGCCTTGGGCGAGCGCTCGACATACCAAGTGAGCCGCACACGTTGGCGGGCCGGCCCGATGCCGGCCAGCGGTGTCACCTGAGCGCTCACCCACAGGCCGTCGTTCACCTCGCGCCGATCGCCGCTCCTCCCTTCTTCGTCCGCCCACGTGGCGTTGACGCCTATTAGCGGCCCCACAGCGTCGAGGGACCACCGCTCCGCGCCGGGCAGGGGGCGCGTCAACAGGGGCCATGTGCCACGGGCCAGGGCGGCTTCCACAGCCGCTATCCTGGCACCCTCGGCGTCTGCGGCCACGGTCCTCACATCGGGCCGCAGCCCGTGAACCTCCTGCCAATAGCGTAACAGAGTCACCTCTCCCAGAATCCCGATGACCACGGCCCCGTCCGGCAGGGGTTGGCTGAGGGCATCTTGGGCGAAGTCGGCCGCCTCCCACGCGCCGCTGAGGTCCACCCGGCGGAAGGTGTCTGTCCAACGGGGCAGATGAAGGGCCAATATCACCACAAGGATCAAGGAAGCCCTTCGTCCAGCACTCTTGAACTGCAGGAGTTGCCCAAGCCTGTCGAGACTGGCTTGAACTCCAAAGGCGGAGAAGAGCGCGGCCACCAACACCACCGGAAGCCAGAACACCTCGGGGTCCCCCACCCGGTAGGCGGAAGCGAACAGGGCGTTTGTAACCGCGCCGGCGGCCAACAGGCTCACCTCGCGGGGATGACGGCGAAACCACGTGATGCCGAGAAGGGCCAAGAGCCAGGCCACAAGGCTCATTTGGCGCCCCAACAGCTCCGCGTAGAAGGTCGCGCCGCGCTGCTGGCCGAGAGGATTCTCTGTGAGGAAGACGCTGTACGCGCTGCCCGCAATCCATTGGACAAAGCCGGCCGGCGTGTTCTGGTAGGAGCCGTCCAACGAGCCCACGTGGCCCCGCAAGGGCACGTAGGCGTAGAAGACCAGGGGAGCGACGGCGAGGAGAAGTGCGTGGTGCTTCACTCGTCCCAAGGCCGCGCGCGACGAACGGGACCACACCAGGTCGAGGAGCGCGCTCGGCGCCCAGAGCACAATGGTGCGGTGGTGGGCCAGACCCAGCCCGAAGGCCAACGCTGCCAGGCGCCAACTTGGCGTGGGCCTGCGCATGAGGGCGAGGAGCAAGAGGGTGACCACCAGGAGGTGAAGGGTGTAAACCTCGGCTATCCGCGCCTGAGCCCAGAAAGCCTCGGCCGTGGCCAAAGTCACGGCCCCCCAGAGGGCCGCCGGCTTGGAGAGCCCCAGCCGTTGGCCCAAGGCGTACACCACGCCGACCGTGGCGGCTCCCGCCAGCGCGGAGACCAGACTGACCCGCCAGGCCACCTCGCCCAAGGGCACCAAACGGGCGGCCAGGCCGATGAGGAGGGCGTAGAGAGGGTAGCCTGTGGGATGGGGGATGGCCCACCGCCAGGCCACCAGGATGAACTCCAGGCTGTCGTCGAAGACCGTGGCTACAGTGGGGGGCATGGTGCGCGCGTACAGCGCCAGGGCACCTGCTGCCACCAACACCGCCCCCCACGGCAAACGCCGGACCGGTGAGCGCTCACGGACCATCGTCCACCCAGTCGAGCACCCGGTCATCGTATCCCGTGTAGGTAAGGCCCAGAAAATCGAGCCGGTCGCCGAACATGGGGCGCTGATTGCTCCCGTCCGCATTCATGACGTAAATGCGCCACAGCCCGTCCCGGTTGGAGAGGAAAGCGATCTGCCGGCAGTCGGGGCTCCACGCGGGCGCCACGTTGTCGGCCGGAGGCTCGAACGAGAGGGGGTCGTTGAAGGTGAGCCGGCGCAGGCCGCTCCCGTCGTCGTTGACCACGTAGATCTCCCAGTGGTCGTGCTGGCGGTAGGTGAGCGCAATTTGGCCGTTGGCGCACCACCGTGGATCGCGAGCGCGCGGGTCGGCCAGGAGAAGGCGGGCATCTGCGCGTGCGTCCGAGTCGTAGGCCACACGCCAGCGCCGCAGGGCAATGCCCCGCCCGAACGGCGGGTCACCCCTGTAGACAACCTCTACGCCGCCGGCGTTCCAGGAGGGAGAAAAGGAGCGCAGGTCCGACCGCAGCTCGCGCAACGCGCCGTCCGGCACGGAGACGAGGGCGAGCCGCCAGAAGGGGTCAGCCGGAATGACAAAACATCCGAAGAAGCCAAAACAGACCTCCTCGTCTTGCAGCCGTCCGCCCTTCTGCCAGGTGAAAATGATGCGCTTGCCGTCGGGGCTCCAATCGGGATGGCGGATGAGCTGGCCGTCGAAGAGGCGGTAGAGGCCCGAGCCGTCGGCGTTGACCACGTAGATGCCGGCCGGCGTGCGCCAGTCCACGAAGGCGATGCGGGAGCCGTCGGGGCTCCACGTGGGGTCCAGGCCGGCCTCGGCCACCCGGCGCAACCCCGAGCCGTCGGCGTTGATCACGTAGATGGGGCCGCCTGGCGCCACTTGGAAGACCAACTTGCCACGTGGCGAAGGGGTGAGCTCTTCGCTGGGCGACGGGGCGCCGCTGGTCTCACGCCCCGGGGGCGGGGTTGGGCTCGGGCTCGGCGTGGGCGTCGGCGGCACGGAGGCGGCCACGGCCACTTCGACCTTGAAGTTGGTGAACGCCCGTGCGACCCATCCCGTGCGCCCGTCGGCGAGGCGCACGTGGAGCCAAGTCCCGTCGGCGCTCTGGGCCAGCACGGTCACCTGTTCGCCGGCCAGCAGCGTGGTGATCACCGGGTAAACGAGCCCCGGGCCCGTGCGCACGTTGAGGCGCGCGGAGGCTGTGGCCCTGTTGGCAGGCCGTGGCGTGGCCGAGGGCGCGGGCTCCGGCGTCGGCGAAGGGGGCTCCGCCGCCGTTGGGCTAAGCGTGGGCACAGGTGTGGCCGATGGCGTGGCCGTGGCGAGGCGCATGGGCGTGCGCGTGGGCACGGGTGTGAGCAGCGGGCGCGGCGTAGGCGATGCGACCTCGCGGCTGCGCCCACAGGCCGCCAGGACTGCGCTCACCAACACAAGTGCGATCAGAAAACTCCTTCCTGCGTTGCGTGACATCGTCAGTTCTCCCCCTCGCACGCGGCCCTCTCAACGGGCCGTTGGCTCTCTACTCGTACCGCAGGGCTTCGATGGGATTGAGCCGGCTGGCCCGGTAGGCCGGGTAGAGCCCGAAGAAGAGCCCCACCGCCACGGAAAAACTCGTGGCCAGCATCACGGCGCCGGGTGACACATACGTGTCCAAGCTCTCGCTCATGTTGGAGATGGCCAACGAGCCGGCCCACCCGAGCAGGATGCCCAGCGCGCCGCCCAGGACGCTGAGCACAATGGCCTCGACCAAAAATTGCAGGAGAATGTCGCGCCGCTTGGCGCCCACAGCCTTGCGAATGCCGATCTCCCGTGTGCGTTCGGTCACGCTGACGAGCATGATGTTCATGATGCCGATCCCGCCCACCAGCAGCGAAATCCCGGCAATGGCGCCCAAGAAGAGGGTGAGCACGCCGGTGATTTGGCCGAAGACGGCCACGAGGTCGGCCTGGTTGATGACGGAGAAGTCATCGTCGTCCCGAAAGCGGATGTTGTGTCGCTCCCGCAGCAGGCGAGTGATGTCCTCCGTGGCCTGCTCCATGCGGTCCTCGGCGATCACTTGAACGTAGATCACCGTCACCAGCCGCTCGCCTCGGCGGTTGCGCAGGTCGAAAAGCCGGTTGTGGACCGTGGTAATGGGCACCCAGATGTTGTCGTCCTCGCTGCCGAAGGCGTTGCCCCCCTTGCGCTCCATGATGCCGATCACCCGGAAGGGAATGCCGTTGACGCGAATGGTCTCGCCAATGGCGTACTCGCCCTCGGGAAAGAGGCGTTCGTAGGCGTCGGCGCCCAACACGGCCACCCGTGCCGAGACCGCCACGTCCGACTCGTCGATGAAGCGCCCCACTTCCACGTTGAAATTGCGCACTTGGGCGAAGTCCGGGGTGACGCCTGAGATCGTGAAGCGCCGGCCGACGCGCCCCCGCTCGACCCGGGCGCCGACGGAGAGCTCCGGGGCCACGCCCACCACGTCGGGCACGTTGCGGGGATCGGCGATGGCCTCGGCGTCCTCCAGGGTGAGCGTTAAGCCGGTGCTGCGCTCCCCCTCGTCGCCGATCTGGCCGGGAATGACGAAGAGCAGGTTGGTTCCCGTGCTCTGGATGGACTGAGTGACGAAGCGCTGTACGCCCTGGCCGACGCTGAGCAAGGTGATCACGGCCCCCACGCCAATGATAATGCCCAACATGGTGAGGGCCGACCGCAATTTGTTGGCGATCAGGGAATCCACGGCCGTGCGGAAACTTTCAACCAGCGTCATGGTTCCTGCCATCCTCCCCCACTTCGGCCGGCTGTCGCTCGTCGGCGACAATCAGGCCGTCGCGCAGCCAGATGTGGCGTGGGATTTGGCGGCCGATGTCCAAGTCGTGGGTGACGAAGACGATGGTGATCCGTCGCTCCTCGTGGAGCTTTCGGAAAAGCTCCATGATCTCCGCGCCGGTTTTCGTGTCCAAGTTGCCGGTGGGCTCGTCGGCCAAGATGATGTCGGGGTCGTTGACCAGGGCGCGGGCAATGGCCACGCGCTGTTGCTGGCCGCCGCTCAGCTCGTTGGGGCGGTGGTGAATGCGGTCGCCCAAGCCCACGGCCTCTAGCGCAGCTATGGCCCGCTCACGCCTCTGGTGCGCGTTGCCGGAGTAGACGAGGGGAAGCTCCACGTTCTTCAGCGCCGTCGCCCGGGGCAACAGGTTGAACTGCTGGAAGACGAAGCCGATGCGCTGATTGCGAATTTCAGCCAACTGGTTGTCGTTGAGCGTGCCCACGTCCACGCCGGCCAACCAGTAGTGGCCCGAGCTGGGTTGGTCGAGACAGCCGATGATGTTCATCAACGTGCTCTTGCCCGAACCGCTGGGGCCCATGATGGCCACCCATTCCCCTTCCCGAATTTCAAAGGAGACGCCCCGCAGGGCGTGAACTTCCACAGTGCCCATGCGGTAGACTTTGGTCACATTCTCAAGGCGAATGAGGGGCGCCGTCGAACCCTCTGCCCTCTCCTGGCGTGCCTGTAGAGCAGCCTTCACGTCCTCGGCCACGATTTTACCCTCCTTGCAGCTCCCGGCGAAGTCGTTCGCGCCTGTTGATGGCCGGGATGACGACCACGTCGCCCTCCTCCAGGCCGGCGACGATCTCCGTATACGCCCTGCCCCGCAGGCCGGTGGCCACCTCCACGGGCACGGGCACGCCGCCCTCCAGCTTGAGCACGGTGAGCCGGCCGGTGGTGCGGTCCACGGAAATGGCGCGGTTGGGCACGATGAGCACATTGTCGAGCTGTTGGACGATGATCTCGGCACTGGCCGTCATGCCCGCCCGCACCGGGCCCGGCGCCGTTGCCAGGTCGAGCTCAATGCGCACGGGGAAGCTCACGACGCCCTGGCGGTCGGCGGCCGGCACCGGGGCGACGTAGATCACGGTGCCCCGCATGGGCGTGTCCCGGTAGGCGTCGAGGGTGATGGTCACCGGATCACCGGCCTCCACCAGGGCGATGTCCATTTCGTCCACGGTGACCTCCAGCTCGAAGCGGGAGAGGTCGGCCAGGGTCACCACGGGCGTGGCCGCCGAGACGACTTCGCCCTCCTTGGCCCCCAACGCCACGACTGTGCCGTCGAAGGGGGCACGAATCTCGGCCCCCTGGAGGTTGAGGCGCGCCTGCTCCAGGGCGAGACGGGCCTGTTCCACCTGGGCCTCTTGGGCGGCGATCTCGTCGGGCGAGGCGCCCTCAGTGAGTCGCTTCAGGTTGGCTTCCGCTTGGGCCACTTGGGCCTCGGCCGCGGCAATGTCCGCGGGGGTGGGACTCTCCAAGAGGCGCTTGAGGGTGGCGCGTGCCTGCTCCACTTGGGCGCGGGCCTGCTTGATCTGCTCCTCTGAGGGGCCCTTGAGGGCCTGCTCGTAGGCGGCTTTGGCGCGCTCGTACTCGATGGTGGCCTGTTCGAGCTGGAGCGCCTGGGGGAGCATGGCCACGTCGGGCCGGTGGGCCACGGCGTCATACGCCGCCTGGGCTTGGCGGAGGGCCGCCTCGGCCTGGGCCAACGTGGCCTTGGCCTGGGCCACTTGTGCCTCGTCTGGGCCGGCCAACAGCCGTTGCAGTGCGGCCTCGGCTGCTTCCACCTGCGCCCGGGCGGCGGCGATCTCCTCGGGCGACGGGCCGGCCTTCACGCGGGCCAAGTTCTCCTGGGCGCTTCGCAGAGCCGCCTCGGCCGCGGCCACTTCCGCCGGCGTCCCCGGCCGGCGGAGCTGTCGGAGGCGCGCCTCGGCCGCGCGCACGTTCACCTCGGCCTGGCGCACGGCCAGCTCCAGCTCTGCCGTGTCGAGGCGGGCCAACACATCTCCGGCCCGCACGTTTTGGCCCTCTTCAACCAAGATGGCGGCCACTTGGCCCGGCGTGCGAAAGGTCAACACCACCTGGCGGTTCGGCGCCACGTTGCCCGACGCCTCCACTGTGGCCAGAATGGTCCCCCGTCGGACCGTGATGTGTTCTCCCTCCACGTCCGAGGATGCTCCGCCCCTTGACGGCGAGAGCTGACTGTAGCTCCACCAAGTGGCGCCCACGAGCACCACCAGGACGACGATAACCAGCAAACTTCGGCGCATGGTCACTTCTCCTTCGGCTAGGCCTTCCTCCGGTGTCTTGTCGGCCCACATAGTGTGGGGAAGGTGAACTCATCACCTTCCCCGGGACCGGCGCTCTGAATGTGTTGGCTCTTTTTCGGCTCCAATGTGCCCTGCCACGTTGTGGCAGGAGTGTTGCGCTCCCAAATTCTCAAATTAATTAACTTAACTAATTCCGTCAAGAGGTGAGTGTACTCTTTTTCCCCCGGCTGTCAACCTTGACGGCACACAGCCTGCGGCGGGTCCGGTTCCCCGCTGGGGCAGTTCCCTGGGAGTACGCGCTTCACAGGTGTCGTGTTGCTGTTTCAGCGTGACGGCGTGGCGCCGTGCGACGATTCCGCGGGTGGGCCGCACCGTACACAGGCGTGGCATTGTTTCACCGCCTCACTCCT
>JALSKA010000230.1 GCA_026989095.1 Ardenticatenaceae bacterium | reverse complement strand
GTTCCAGGGGGTGATGATGCCCACCACGCCCACCGGCTCCCGCACGAGGATGCTCAGGGCGTTGGGCGCGGGCTGGGCTGTGCGGCCGTAGACCCAGCGGGTGAGGTCGGCGTAGTATTCGGCCGTCTTCACGATCATGGCCGCCTCGCTGCGGGCCACGGGGAAGATCTTGCCCGCCTCGCGGATGAGGATGTCGCGGAAGTGATCCTGCCGCTCAGCCAGCTTGCGGGCCAACGTGTGCAGGGCGGCGGCCCGACGCTCGGCGTTCTCCTTCCAGTCAGTCGTCTCGAAGGCCTCGCGGGCGGCGGCCACGGCCCGGTCCACGTCGGCCGGCGTGCTGGCCTGAACGGCGTGGAGGACTTCGCCCGTGGCCGGATCGCGGACCGACAAGGTCTCGCCGCCCTCGGATGGGACCCACTCGCCGGCAATGTAGTTGAGGTAGACCTGTTCGCTCATGCGCCCCTCCCTATGTGCGCTTTCGCGGTGAGGACGTTCTGCTCACAGTTCACTCGGAAGTCCGGCGAAGCTGCACCCCGTATTCCCAACCTTCGGGAACGAATTGTCCCCCTTTCACCTCCACCCCGTTGCGGAAGGGGGCTGTTTCGTGGTATAATGCTTCACGCAACGTATCACGCGATGGGGACGAACACACAACAAGCGTTATACATGGTGGGATTCTAACGGAAGAAGGAGCACTTGTCAAGATGACCGACATTGGTCCCAAGGACCTCATCTTCACGCTCTTCGGCGATTACATCCGTCACCGGGGCGGCGAAGTCTGGACGGGGAGCCTCATTCACTTGCTCCAGATTCTGGGGGTCTCGTCGCCCCAGGCCGTGCGGGCGGCCCTCTCCCGCATGACGCAGCGCGGCTGGCTCCAGAGCCGCAAGGTGGGGCGGCGGAGTTACTATTCGCTCACCCCCAAGGGGCGCCGGCTCCTGGAGAGCGGCGCCCGGCGCATTTTCTTGGGGCGTCAGGGGCCTTGGGACGGCCAGTGGCGTATTCTGACGTACCGCATCCCCGACGATCAAACTCGGCTGCGCACGCGACTGCGCCGGGAGCTGGGGTGGATCGGCTTCGGCCGGCTGGACGCTTCCCTCTACATCGCGCCCTACGACTACGCCAACGAGCTGGCCGACCTCTTCGAGCGCCTGCCGGTGCGGCAGTATGTGGACATTTTCGTGGGGCGTTACGAGGGAGATGATGCCGATTTGGTGGCCCGCGCGTGGGATTTGGCCTCGATCAACGAGAAGTACCGCCGCTTTCTGGACAAGTATCGTCCCCTCTACGAGGCCGACCGGGAAGCCTTGGCGCGCGGCGAGGGACCCGATCCACAGACCTGTTTCGTGCGCCGTTTCATGCTCACCCACGAGTACCGGGAGTTCCCCTTTCTCGACCCCGACCTGCCACCCGAGTTGTTGCCCCCCGATTGGCTCGGCCATGAGGCCCGGGATGTCTTCCACGAGTATCACGAGCTGCTCACCGGGCCGGCCATCGAGTACTTCGACTCCGTCTTCCAGGGTGCTCCTGACCGTCCCTCCGATAAGGCTTCCGGCGAGGAACAGGAAGCCTCATCGGTGCCCCCGGAGCCCGATGCCGAGACCGCCTCATCGCCGTGATGGGGGGCTTCGGTCACGGGCGGCCGGCCAGGAGGATGCCCAGCAGCACCAGCCCACCGCCCACCCACTGCACGCCGCTGAGGGCGGTGCCGAAGATGAGCCACGTGGTGAGGGTGGCCACGGGTGGAAAGACGAAGAGGTGCAGGCTGGAGCGGGCCACTGCGCCCACGCGCATGCCCTCGTTGATGGCCAAGAAGGCCGCCGTCGTGGTCATGCAGCCCAGCCAGAGGAGCGCCCCAGCCGAGCGCCACGTGGGCGGTGCCGGCAGCGGGCCGTCGAGCAGGGCCAGCACGGTCAACACGGGCAGGGCCAACACGAAGGTGTAGAGGGTGAGTTCCTCCGAGGAGACGCCCAGCACGCGCCGCCAACGCCGCCCTAACAGGAGGTAGCTCCCGAAGAGCACGGCCGCCACGAGGGCAAAGAGGTCGCCCAAGGCCGTCTCGCTCTCGAAAAGGCGTATTTGGCCCTTGCCCACGATGAGGTAAACCCCCACCAGGGCCAAGATGAGGCTGACGACATCCCGCCGGCGCAGCTGCTCTCCCACCATGAGCGGCGCTGCGGCGGCCACCATCGCCGGATACGTGCCCACGATGAAGGCGGCGTTGACCGGCGTCCCGTACCGCACGGCCAAGGTGTGGAAGGTCCAGAAGAAGCCGGCGCCGGCTTGGGCCAGGATGAAGAGGCGCGCCCACGTGGCCCGCGAGAAATGGTGGCGCAGCGTGCCTCGCCAGAGCAACACGGCCCCCAAAGTCAGGGCGCCGATGAAGGCCCGCCCGAAGGCCACGTCGAAGGGGGTGAACGTCTCGAGGGCCAAGGCCACGGCGGGAAAGGCCGTGCCCCACAACGTGCCGGCCACCAGGGGAAGCCAGCGCGCCCAAGAGGGCGGCTGGGTGAGCACGTCGGAACGGTTCGACGGCCGTGGTACGGGCTTCTGGCTCACGTGGTCTTCTCTCCGTCCCCACGGTGGAGGGCCGCGGGCGTGATCAGGTGTTCCGAGGACAAGCGAGTCGCCCTGGAAAGTGGGTGAGGCCAAGTGTAGGACGATTTTGCGCGGAAGGCAAGCCCTGAAATACAACGGTTTTTTGGCGGGCATACAGGATTCGTTATACCTTGACAGAGCCCTGCAACTGTCGTACAATACTACCATCACACCGATCCGAACCCAGACACCATCGCGAGCTGTCCCCGTTCAGAGAAGAACAGACTTTCAAGTGCAGACCCCGGGCAAGTCACACGGCAAGTTGAGCCTTGACAGGGGCGAGCAAGGCACGTATAGTCTGACTGAGCCACGGGGAGATCGTGTCGGCGGCACGAAGGCAGAGGAAGAGGGCTTCGAGCGGCGCATTGGGGGAGGAGGCATGAGGACCACCGGCAGTGACGTGTACTATTTGGGCCACATGACGTGGCCCGAGGTGGCCGAGCTGGCCCGGCGGACGAATGTCGTGCTCATCCCCACCGGGGCGACAGAGGCACATGGTCCCCATTTGCCCTTGGAGACGGACGTGATCATCGCGATGGGGTCCTGCACACGCGCGGCCCGCCGCTTGGCCGAGGATGGCATCGAGTGTCTCATCACACCGCCCCTCCATTATGGCGTCACCAACTTCGGCCTGCCCTTTGCGGGCACGGTCTCCGTCTCCGAAGAAGCCTTGGGCGAGCTGGTGATGGGCATCTGCCGGTCGCTGGCCCGCCACGGGTTTACGGTCCAAGTCTTCTCCAACCATCACCTCGAACCGGCCCACTTCGAGACTTTGAAGCGCGCTGCACGCGAGGTCACGGAGCGTGGCATCGCCCATGTTGCCGTCCCAGACGTGCGCGACCCCCGCTGGGCAGCTTCGCTGAGCGAGGAGTTTCGGGCCGGGGCCCGACACGGCGGGGCGTATGAGACATCGCTCGTCATGGCGGAACGGCCGGAGCTCGTCCGCGAGGCCGTGCGGGCAGCGCTTCCGCCCGTCTGGATCGACTTGCCCCGGCGAATCCGCGAGGGGGCGCGTTCCTTCAAAGAGGCCGGGAGCGAGCAGGCCTATTTCGGCAACCCGGCCGCGGCTTCGGTCGAGGAAGGGGAGCAGCTCTTTGCTGCCCTTGCCGACATGTTGGTGACAACTGTCAAGGAGCTGTTGAGCACTGTGAGGGAGGAGCAAGATGGGCGATAAGAAGACCGTTCGACCGTCGGGGATGTCACGGCGTCAGTTCCTGCGGACTGCCGGAATCGTCGTCGGCGCGACAGCAGCCGCCCCACTGCTGAGCGCGTGTGGTCCCCTGGCCGGCGGGCGTGCCACAGGGCCGGTGAAGATCGGCCTCCTGTTGCCCTATTCCGACATTTACGCCGTGTTGGGCGAGAGCATTACGGCGGCCATGGAGATGTACTTCGAGGAGGTGGGCAACGAGGCCGGCGGCCGCACCATCGAGCTGATCAAGGAGGACACGGAGATCAAGCCGGACGTGGCCCAGCAGAAAGCCCGCAAGCTGGTGGAGCAGGATGAGGTGGACTTGGTGGCCGGCGTGGTCAGCTCGGGCGTGTTGCTGGCCCTGCGGGATTACTTCGACGCCAACAAGAAGCTCCTCATCTGTGCCAACGCCGGCGCCAATCCCATCAGCCGGGACCGGAAGACCCCTTACATCTGGCGCACCTCCTTCTCCAACTGGCAGCCCAACTGGCCGGTGGGCAAGTGGGCCGCCGAGAACGTGGGCAAGCGAGCCTTCATCAGCGTGCCCGATTACGCGGCCGGCGAGAACACGATCACGTCTTTCGCCCACAGTTTCGTCAACGCCGGCGGGGAGATCATCGGCGTCCAGCGCACGCCCTTCCCCAACATGGGTGACCCGGCCCCCTTCATGGCCGAGATCGCCGACGCCGAGCCCGACTTGGTCTACGCCTTCTACAGCGGCGGCGCGGCCGTGACGTTCGTCAAGGCCTACGCCGACTTCGGTTTGGCCGGCAACATACCGCTTCTCTCCTCCGGCTTCATGGTCGAGGAGGACGTGTTGCCGGCCCAAGGTGAGGCCGCGTTGGGCGTGCGCAGCGGGCTTCACTGGGCGCTCCTGCTGGACAACCCGGTCAACCAGGCGTTCACCGCCGCCTACAAGGAGCGCACCGGGCGCGATGCCAACGTCTTCGCCGTCCAAGGCTACGACACAGCCCGCGTGATCGTGGAGATGTTGAACCGCGTGGAGGGGGACACGACCGACGTGGACAAAATGGTGGAGGTCCTTCCCGACATCCAGTTTGACAGCCCCCGTGGCCCCTTCCGGTTCGACGCCAAGTCGCAGAATCCCAGCCAGCACATCTACCTGCGCGAGGTGCGCGAGGTGGACGGCGTGTTGCACAACGTCATCATCGAGGACTTGGGCGAGATCGCCGATCCCGGCGACAACTCCAAGGACTTGGAAGTCTAACAGCGCGTGGAACACACGGGGCAGGGCCTGTTCCAAGCCCTGCCCCGACGACGAAGGAGCCCGCTGAGGTATGGAAACGCTCATCATTCAACTGCTCAACGGCCTGGTCTTCAGCATGTTGCTCTTCACCATGGCCGCGGGGCTTTCCCTTATTTTCGGGCAGATGGATGTGATCAACCTGGCACACGGCTCCTTCTACCTGTTGGGCGGGTACATTGGCCTCACCATGGTGCGCCGGCTTGGCAGTTTTTGGCTGGCCTTGGTGGTGGCCCCGCTGGTTGTCGGTGCCCTGGGGTTGGCGTTGGAGTACTTCTTCCTGCGCCGGCTCTACGGCCGCCACCGTCACTTGGACCAAGTGCTCTTCACCTTTGGCCTCGCCCTGATTGCCGCCGACTTGATCCGCTGGAATTGGGGGGCTTACGTGGAATCAGTCCCGCCGCCAGAACTCCTGTCCGGCCAGATCCCGGTCTTCACCGTGCAGTTTCCCGTCTACCGCCTTTCGCTCATCGCCGTGGGGGTGACGTTGGCCTTGGGCCTGGGGCTCCTGTTGGAACGCACCCGCATTGGGGCCATCATCCGGGCCGGGGTGGCCGACGCTGAGATGGTGAGTGCCTTGGGCATCGACATTCACAAGGTCTTCGCCGGTGTTTTCGCCCTGGGCGTGGCGTTGGCCGCCCTGGCGGGCGTGTTGGGGGCGCCCGTGCTCAACCTCTACCCGGGCTTGGATTTCGAGATCCTGATCCTCACCCTTGTGGTTGTGGTGGTGGGAGGGCTTGGCACGCTCCGAGGAGCCTTCTTCGGGAGCCTGCTGATCGGCATGGCCGACACGTTTGGGAAGGCTTTTTTGCCCGAGTTCGCCCTCTTCCTCATCTTCGCTGTGATGGCCGTGGTACTCCTGTTGCGGCCTTCGGGGCTCTTCGGGTTGGAGGGAACATAGCTTATGGCCGCGATCACCTCCCGCTTGGCGCGCGCGCGCGTGAGATTGGCCCGCCGGCGCACGTGGTGGCTGGCCGGCTTGGTCCTCGTTGCCCTGGTGTACCCCTATGTGGTGCGGCCATACCAGTTGAGCTTGGCCATCGAGGTGCTGATTTTCGCCATTTTCGCCATGAGCTTGGACATCCTGTTGGGGTACACCGGCTTGGTCTCCTTTGGCCACGCGGCCTTCTTCGGCTTGGGCGCTTACTTGGTGGCCTATACCACGCTGGGCGTGACGAACAATCTCCTGGTCACGTTGCCCGTGGTGGTGGCGGGCACGGCCTTGGCCGCGCTGGTGGCCGGGTTCTTCGCCATCCGCACCAGCGGCATCTACTTTCTCATGGTCACCCTGGCCTTCGCCCAAATGCTCTTCAGCATAGCCATTCGCTGGTCCAGCGTGACTGGCGGCTCGGACGGCCTTTCGGGCGTGGCCCGTCCGGCCATTGGTCTCGGTCCCCTGAGCTACACGTTCGATTCCCGCACGAGTTTCTATTACTTGGTGCTGGCCTTCTTCATCTTCTCCTGGTGGTTTCTGAGGCGCGTTGTGGACAGCCCCTTTGGGTGGGCGCTCCGGGGCATCCGCGAGAACGAGCAGCGCATGTTGGCCCTCGGGTACAACACGTTTCGGTACAAGATGGCCGCTTTCGTCATCGCGGGTGTGTTCGCCGGTGTTGCCGGCATGCTCCTCACGCAGTTCTTCCGCCACGCGGCCCCGGAGAATCTCTACTGGACGACATCGGGCCAAGTGATGATCATGCTCATTGTGGGGGGCACCGGCACCTTGACGGGCCCCGTGCTCGGCGCGGCGGTGATCCGGCTCCTGCCCAATTACCTGAGCACCTACACGGACCGGTGGCAGACGGTGCTCGGCCTGACTTTCATCCTCTTCGTGCTCTTCGCCCCCCGGGGCATCATGGGGCTCTGGGAGCGCTTCCGGCAGCGGGGTGAGAACCGTGAGCATTCTGCGGACTGAGCGCCTGAGCCGCAATTTCGGCGGCCTCATGGCCGTGAACAACGTCAGCATCGCCGTGGAGGCCGGCGAACGGCGGGCCATCATCGGCCCGAACGGGGCCGGCAAGACCACGTTTTTCAACCTGTTGAGCGGTGAACTCCGCCCGTTGTCGGGCCACATCTTCCTCGACGAGCGGGAGATCACACCCTTGCCACCTCACCAACGGGCCCGGCTGGGCATCGGGCGGACGTTCCAGCGCAACAACCTCTTCCTCGGCTTGACGGTCTACGAGAACATCCAGTTGGCCGTACAGCAGCGGCTGGGCTTGGCTTCCCGGTGGCTCCGGCCAGCCCGGACGTTCGAGGACTTGGACCGCGAGGTGGTGGGGTTGGCGACAACTTTGGGGCTCGAGGGGCGCCTCTTCGAGCCGGCCGGCAGCCTCTCCTACGGGGAGCAACGCCAGCTCGAGATCGCCCTGGCGTTGGCCATGCGCCCGCGCGTCTTGCTCCTCGACGAGCCCACGGCCGGCATGTCACCGGCCGAGACGGCCAAGATGGTGCAGATGATCGCCGGCCTTCCCCGGGATGTCACCCTTCTCATCATCGAGCACGACATGGACGTGGTCTTCTCGTTGGCCGACCGCATCACCGTGCTGCACTACGGCCAGGTGATCGCCGACGGCGTGCCGGAGGAGGTGAAGGGCAACCCCAAGGTGCTGGAGGTCTACTTGGGCGAGGCGTAGTGCGGGGGAGCCATGCTCGAAGTGCGTGACATTCACACGTACTACGGCGACAGTTACATTTTGCAAGGGGTCTCGCTGCGGGTGGAGGCCGGCCAAGTAGTGGCCCTGTTGGGCCGCAACGGCGCCGGCAAGACGACCACGATCAATTCCATCGTGGGGCTCGTTCCCCCCCGCCGAGGAGAAATTGTCTTCAAGGGGGAGACAATTACCCGCGCCCCGCCCCATCACATCGCACGGCTGGGCATGGGGCTGGTCCCTCAAGGCCGGCGCCTTTTCCCCAATTTAACCGTGGAGGAAAACATCACCTTGGCCGCCCGCACGGGCAACGGCTCGGCCCGGTGGACGCTCGACGCGGTCTACGCCCTTTTCCCACGCCTCAAGGAGCGCGCCCACAACCGGGCCTCGCAGCTCAGCGGCGGCGAGCAGCAGATGGTAGCCATCGCGCGGGCCCTCATGACCAACCCGGACCTGTTGCTCCTGGACGAACCTTCCGAGGGGCTTGCCCCCCTGCTGGTGCGGGAAATCGGCCGCGTGCTGGCCGACCTGAAGGCCCAAGGGCTCTCTTTCTTGCTGGTGGAGCAGAATTTGCACATGGCCACCGCCGTGGCCGACTGGGTGTACGTGATGAACAAAGGGCAGATCGTCTTCGAGGGAACTCCCCAGGAGCTGTTGGGCAACGAGGAGATCAAGCACCGGTATCTGGGCGTCTAGGTCTTCCCACTGCCGAGCTCGGAGATGATGTGCCCGTTACCACAAGGAGGCTCACCGTGAACGTGGGCATCGGGCTGCCCAACACGAAGCACGATGCAACCGGCGAGGTGCTGCTGACGTGGGCCCGCAAGGCCGACGAAGGCCCCTTCACCAGCCTCGGTGTGCTGGACCGCATGGTCTACGGGAGCACCGAGCCCATGATGACCCTGGCAGCGGCGGCCGGCGTGACCCGGCGGGTGCGCTTGGCCGCCACGATCATTGCCGCCCCCCTCCGCAACACGGTGCTCCTGGCGAAACAGGCGGCCACGCTGGACGTGCTCTCCGGCGGTCGTTTCGTGCTGGGCCTGGCCTTGGGCGCCCGGCGGGAAGACTACGAGGCCGTGGGCGCCCAGTATCGTGGCCGCGCGCGCCGGTTCACCGAACAGCTTCTCACCCTGCGCACCTTTTGGGACGGCCATGTGAGCGTTGGTCCCCGTCCGGTGCAGCCCTCGGGGCCTCCCCTCCTCGTGGGCGGCATGAGCGACCAGACTTTCGCGCGCG
>JALSKA010000229.1 GCA_026989095.1 Ardenticatenaceae bacterium | reverse complement strand
CAGTTCGAGGAGACCATGCGCCGCATGGTGGAGCGGCAGGACCAGTTCGAGGAGACCATGCGCCGCATGGTGGAGCGGCAGGACCAGTTCGAGGAGACCATGCGCCGCATGGTGGAGCGGCAGGACCGGTTCGAGGAGACCATGGGCCGCATGGTGGAGCGGCAGGACCGGTTCGAAGAACGCCAAGATCGCGCTGACGAGCGGCTAGACACGGTGGAGCACCAACTGGCGGAGTTGACGGCGACAGTGCGCCATTTGGTGAACGCCCAGCACCAGATGAACGCGACGATGGGCAAGATGCTGGGCTGGTATCAGGAAGCGCGTTTCCGTGAGCGGGCCCCTTCTTACCTGGGCACAATAGGATTTTCAAAAGTGCGCTTGGTCCCCAGGGAGACGTGGGTGGACTACATGCAGGAGGCCCTTCAGAAGGGGCAAATCACCAAGGACGAGTGGAGAGATGTGCTCGACGTGGATGTAGTTGTTCGGGCCCAACGGGATGAAAATCCCGTCTACCTGGTGATTGAAGTATCCCATACGGTGGACGAAAGCGATGTGGAACGAGCGGTACGGCGGGCAGATGTCTGGAAGCGGCTTGTGACCGAAACGTCGTCCGTCGTGCCATTAGTCGCCGGCGAACAGATTACGGAAGCGGCCATGCGCGCAGCACGTTCGGAGAACGTGTTGGTGGTCCTCGATGGGCGTGAATCCTCATGAGAGGGCCGATGTGGTGAGCGCCATGTGGGTGTTGCCCGACTGGCGCCGTGGCCTGACTCGTGGACACAACACTGTGGGCGACCGCAGAATGTTGTGTCCCTTTCTTTGCCTGGCCGAAGTCCGCGCGTAGATGCACGGGGGAACGAGCATGACATCTACAAAGACACAGGTCAACTTGGTGACGTTGACGGACCCCCGCTCGCCCGTGAGCGAGGCGTACCGTCGGCTGCGCACGAACTTGGAGTTCGCCAGCCTGACCGGCAAGATCGAGACGTTGGTGGTCACGTCGCCGGGCCCCGATGAGGGCAAGAGCACGACGTTGGCCAACCTTGCTGTCGTCACTGCCCAAGCTGGCAAACGGGTCATCCTGGTGGACGCTGACCTGCGCCGCCCGGCCCAGCACCTCATTTTCGGGGTCTCCAACGAGCAGGGACTGACCAACTTGATGATCGATCCTGCCCTCGTCCAGGCACCTCCCCTGGTGGCCACCGGCGTGGAGGGGCTATGGCTTCTTCTGAGTGGCCCTCTGCCGCCCAACCCGGCCGAGCTGTTGGCCTCACCCCAGATGGAGCGCATCATTGAGGCCCTGAAGGAGCGGGCTGACCTGGTGCTCTTCGACGCGCCACCTGTCATCGCCGTCACCGACGCGGCCATCTTGGCCGCCAAGACGGACGGGGTGTTGTTGGTGCTCCGGGCCGGCAAGACGAAGCGCGAGCACGCGACTCGCGCCCGGGAGCTGTTGGAACAGGTCAAAGCGCGCATCATCGGCAGCGCGCTGACGAACGTGGAATTTGACGCCGAAATCGAGGGGTATTACTGATGATCGACATTCACACCCACATCTTGCCCAAGGTGGACGATGGTCCTCGAAGTTGGGAGGAGAGTTTGCACATGCTCCGCCTGGCCGAGGAGGCGGGCACGCGCACGCTGGTGGCCACCTCTCACCAGCCCGGCGGCTGGCGAGGCCCGCGCCCACCGCTGCCGGCGGTGTACGCCCTGGTCGAGGAGCTGAACGCCCGCGCCCGTTCGGCCGGCATTGGGGTGCAAGTGGTGCCGGGCGCGGAGATCTACTTGACGGCCCGGGCAGCCGAGCTCATCATGGCCGGCGAGCTGCCCACCCTGAACGGCACACACTACGTGCTGGTGGAATTCGGCTTCGACTCGTGGCCCGACGACGTGGAGCGCTCCGCGCGCCGGCTGGTGGAAGCCGGGTATCGCCCGGTGATCGCCCACCCCGAACGCTACCGGCTCCTCCAGCACGCGCCGGACCGAGTACACGTGTTCCTGGAGATGGGCTGTCTGCTGCAAATCAACGCCGGCAGCCTCACCGGGCGCTTCGGGCGGGAGGCCCTTCGCCTGGCCGACTGGCTCTTCACGCGCGGCCTCGTTCACTGTGTGGCCAGCGACGCCCACAACGCCTCCAGCCGTCCGCCGGCACTCACGTTGGCCAGGCAGGTCGTGGCCAGTCGCTACGGCCAGGCTGTCGCCGATCAGGTGACCTGCAGTGTTCCGGCCGCCATTGTGGACGGCCGGGATGTGGCACAGGCCGTCAGGCGAAGTGCATGATCAGGAAAGTCGCTTGGTGGTAGTGGCCTCACTCCCCAGACCGCGCGGGGAGCAGGTGAACTCCGTGAAAGCAGTGGGCTGACTCAGTCCTTCAGAGGGAAAAGGCGGGGGAAAAGACGATGAAAGGGCTTATTCTCAGTGGCGGAAAGGGCACACGTCTGTATCCGTTGACCTACACGCGCGCTAAGCAACTGGTGCCCGTTGCCAACAAGCCTGTTCTCTTCCGGGTCATCGAAACGCTGGTGGACGCCGGCATCCGAGACATCGGGATTGTGGTGGGGGACACGGCGCGCGAGATCATGGAGGCAGTGGGCAAGGGGAGGCGTTGGGGCGTGGATGTGACCTACATCCACCAGGAGGCTCCTCTCGGCCTCGCCCACGCGGTCAAAATCTCCAGGGATTTTCTGGGCGACGAGCCTTTCGTCATGTTCCTGGGCGACAACGTCATCCAAGGGGGGATCGCCGCCCTCATCCGCCAGTTTCAAGAACAGGATTGGAACTGTCAGGTGGTGCTCACCCCTGTAAGCGAGCCCCAGCACTACGGCGTGGCCGAGCTGGACCCAGACACCCGCCGCATCGTTCGCCTGGTGGAGAAGCCCCGCACGCCTCCCAGCAACTTGGCGCTCGTGGGCATCTACATGTTCGACCACCACATCCACCGGGCAGTGGAAAGCATCCGTCCCTCGTGGCGGGGCGAGCTGGAAATCACCGATGCCATCCAGTGGCTCATCGAACAGGGCTACGAAGTTCATCCCTACATCCACCGGGGGTGGTGGATCGACACCGGAAAGCCCATTGACATGTTGGCTGCCAATGACCTGGTGCTGGACGAGGAGTGTGAACACAAGATCGAGGGATACGTGGACAGGGACAGCGTCATTCAGGGGCGCGTGACGGTGGAAAAAGGGGCCGAAATCATCAACAGCACTGTCAGGGGGCCGGCCATCATTGGGGAGAACACCCGCATTGTGAACAGCTACATCGGCCCCTTCACCAGCATCTACCACGACGTGTTGGTCGAGGAGAGCGAGATCGAACACAGCATTGTGCTCGAATACACCCGCATTGTGGAGATTCCACGCCTGGTGGACAGCATCATCGGGCGCAACGTGGAATTGACCCGTTCTCCTTACAAGCCCAAGGCGTACAAAATGACGGTCTCGGACCATTCCAAAGTGGGCGTCGTTTAACCTCCTCGCGGACACCGAATCCAAGAGAGGGTGAGTAAAAGATGAAGAATATTCTGGTCACAGGCGGTGCCGGTTTTATCGGAAGCAACTTTGTGCGCTACATGATCCAAAAATATGAATCCTACCACCTCATCGTCTTCGACAAGCTCACCTACGCCGGTAACTTGGACAACCTGCGCGATGTCTTCGACCACCCTCGCTTTGCCTTCGTGCGCGGGGACATCTGCGACGCGCAGGCCGTCGAAGATGTGATCCGCCAGTACAATGTGGACACGATTGTGAACTTCGCGGCGGAGACCCACGTAGACCGCTCGATCATGAACCCGGGCGCCTTCGTCCACACCGACGTTATCGGCACCTACACCCTGTTGGAAGCAGCTCGCGCCTTTGGGCTGGAGCGGTATCACCAGGTGAGCACTGATGAGGTGTACGGCCACGTCGAAGGGGAACGCCGTGCGCGGGAGAGCGACCCTGTGGCGCCGCGGTCGCCCTATTCGGCCAGCAAGGCCGGGGCGGACTTGTTGGTCAACGCCTATTTCGTCACGTATGGCGTGCCCGTGACCATCACCCGTGGCGCCAACAACGTCGGCCCGTACCAACATCTGGAGAAGGTGGTTCCCCTCTTTACGACCAACGCCCTCCAAGATCGTCCCCTGCCCGTCTACGGCGACGGTCGCCAGAAGCGCGATTACCACTATGTCCTCGACCACTGTGAGGCCATCGACTTGGTGCTTCACAAGGGGCGCGTGGGCGAGGTCTACAACGTGGGCACGGGCCAGGAGATCGAGAACTTGCAGATGGTGGAGATCATCTTGGACGAGCTGGGCAAGCCCCGCAGTCTCATCCAGCACGTGGAGGACCGTGCCGGCCACGACCGGCGCTACGCCATGGACATCTCCAAAATCCGTGCCCTGGGATGGGAACCCCGCCACACACCCGAGGAGGCCATCCGCAAGACGGTGCGGTGGTACGTGGAGAACGAGTGGTGGTGGCGCAAGGTCCGCGATGCCGAATTCGAGGCGTACTACCGGGCCCAATACGGCCGCCGGCGCGTCTTGGCTCCCGATGAGGTGGCTGGGCTTTCGCCCCGGGAGGAGAGCGCCGAGGCGTGAGCCGGTATGGACAATTTGATTTCTGGGTACAAAGACCCTACCATATTCACCACACCGGAGCGAAGGACAGCACCATGCAGGCCGACAAGGGCAAGTACATCTATCTCGTTCGTCACGCGGCCAACGACTGGATCGGTAAACGCCTGGCCGGCTGGACGCCCGGCGTTCACCTGAACGAGGCCGGCCGGCGCCAGGCCCACGCGTTGGCCGAGCGGATGGTTACCGTCTCGGGTATTGTGGCCATTTACAGCAGCCCTCTGGAACGTGCCAGGGAGACGGCTCAGCCCCTTGCCGAACGCTTGGGCCTGGACGTTCACGTTGTCGAAGCCTTGGGCGAGGTGCAGTATGGCGAGTGGACCGGTCGCGAGCTGGACGCTCTGAAGCAGGACCCTCTCTGGCCCGTGGTCCAAGGGTGGCCGAGCGCCGTGCAGTTTCCCGGCGGCGAATCGCTGCGGGCCATGCAATGCCGGGCCGTGGGGGCCGTGGAGGAGATCATCAGCCGGCTGGAGGCGCGGCAAAGGGCTGTGATCGTCTCCCACAGCGATGTCATCAAAGCCGTAGTGGCCCACTACTTGGGGCTCCACTTGGACCTCTTCCAGCGCCTGGTGATCAGCCCGGCCTCCCTGACAGCTATCAGAGTGACCGCCACCGGCCCACAGGTGCTCTGCGTGAACGACACGGCCCACGTGCCCGTCGAAGATGAAGACAACCGGTAAACCTGAGCCGCGCGGTACGCGGAAATTGAGAGTGGAGAGAGCACGATGGACCGGGAACGGCTGGAATTCGGACCGGTGGATCACATCACAGTGGGCACCATAGGCCCTCCGGGCAGCCGGGTTTTCTTCCTCCAGGCCAGCGAGGGAGCGCAAGTGATCTCTCTGATCATCGAGAAGGAGCAAGCTCACGCCCTGGCCGTGGCAGTCAGCCAACTGCTGGACGAGCTCGAGTCGGAGTTCGAGCTCCCGCCGGCACGGCCCGAAAGCGTCTCCCCGGCCGACTTGGAGCTGCGGATGCCCGTGGAAGCCATCTTCCGCGTCAGCCAGATTGGCATTGGCTACGACCAGAGCCGGGACCTCGTGCTCGTGGCGGCCCAAGAGCTCCTGCTGGACGACGAGGAGCGAGAGCCGCTGGTGGTGCGCTTCTGGGCCACCCGCTCACAGATGGCCGCGCTGAGCCGACACGCCATTGAGGTTGTTAACGCCGGCCGGCCCATCTGTGCCCTCTGCGGGCAGCCCATTGACCCCGAGGGGCATTTCTGCCCGCGCGCCAACGGCCACGCCCACGACTGAGGTCGGGACGGCCAAGGAGGAGGCCTGGAGGGAACCCACATGCGCACGCAGTTCGAGACCACCACAGTCCGCCTAGCCGACCTGTTTGCCAACACCAAGCGATACCAGGTTCCCCGGTACCAGCGCACCTATGCGTGGACAGAAGAACAGTGGGAGGTGCTGTGGGAAGACCTGCTCTTCGTTCACCGCGGCAGTGAAACCTTTCATTACATGGGACCGCTGCTCTTTCAAGAAGGAAAAGATGCACAGCAGCTCGACACCTTCTGGATCATAGACGGCCAGCAACGTCTGACCACCCTTGTTCTTCTTGCTCTGGCTGCCATCCACCAGTTTCACGTGTGGGCCGAGCAACACCACAACAGAGGAGATGAAGAGGAAGCCGACCGCAATCAGGAACGGGCTCGTATCTTCAGGCGCCGTTTCATCGGCGAAAAAGAGCCGACGGCCTTGTACTATCGCAGTCGCCTGGAATTGAACCGCACTGACAATCCTTTCTTCCAGGACCTGCTCAATGACCGGTATGTGCGTCGATCTCCCGTGTTGGCTCGGTTGCCCGAATCTCACCGTCGGCTTTGGGCGTGTTATTGTTTTTTTCGGAGGCGGATTGCCGAACAATTCCAGGAAGTGCCCTCCTCATCTCAGGCGCTGGCTGAGTTTCTGGAACGTGACATTTCCCAAGGGTTGCTTTTCACGCGCATCCTCGTGGCTGATGATGCCAACGCTTATCTCCTCTTCGAGACGCTGAATGCGCGGGGCATCGAGTTAGCCCCCAATGACCTCATCAAGAATTATATCTTCGCTGTTCTGGCGCGTGAAAGTGTGCCTGAGCAGGATATTGACCACCTGATTGCTCGGTGGGATCAGATGATCGAAAGCTTGGGAGCCCGTGAGTTCATCCATTGTCTCAGGGCCTATGTGAACTCCCACACTTCTCCCGTTGTGCGCGGAGAACGACTCTTCCGCCACGTGAAGACGCACATTACAGACCGCGATGTCGCACAGACATTCATCGAAGATCTGGACACGAAGGCTGCTCTCTACATGGCCTTGCGTCACCCGGCAGATGAGTTCTGGAACACGTGGCCCGACGTCCACCGTCTTCGCTTTTTCCTCTCCTTGCTGCGCCTCTTCTCAGTGCGCCAGCATGTACCCTTGGTCTTTGCCCTGTACGACGCCATTCACAGTGGACGGTGTGATCAACGTGAATTGATCGCCCTTCTTCGTGACATCGTCATTATTGCCTTCCGGTACAATGTCGTTGGCAAGCGTAACCCCAATATTATGGAAAAGGTGTACAACGGAGTGGCCACGGAAGTTCGGCAGGGACGACTGCGCAGGCGCTCCCAAATCTGGAACAGGCTTCGCGAGTTGTACCTTCCCGACAATGAGTTCGAGCAGTCCTTTGCCAACATCGCCTTGTCCACATCACGGTTGAAACGGTTGGTCAAATATGTGCTTCTCTCATTGGAAGCGTACAGGCAGGCGCCCCAACAGTTTCGCTTCGACCGGCCGGACCTGTTGGCCATGCTCGACGACAGCAGAATCACCGTGGAGCACGTGTTGCCCCAAGCGGTCACCGAGGCGTGGGCCGCCGCGTTCCCGGCTCACGAGCAGGGCGCGTGGGTCTATCGCTTGGGAAACTTGACGCTGTTGGAGGACACGCTGAACAGGGAGGCCGGCAGCCGTCCTTTCAAGGAGAAGCGGGAGATCTACCGAAGAAGTCGCTTCCTCTTGGCCCAGGATGTTGCCCGGCGTGAAGAGTGGACGGCGGAGACTGTGCTCCGACGCCAGCAGGAGCTTGCCCGGGACGCTGTCCGCGTGTGGCGCCTCGACCCGTGAGAGTGCACAGGCCATGAGCACCTCGCCTGCACATGGGCCAATCGACCGTGATCGCCTGCTCAAGCTCTTACAGGAGGGTGAGCTGACCTTGGAGGGGCTTCTCCTGTGGAGCTCGAACACCACCTTTTTGGGAGTGGTGCAGGATGGCTCCCAAAAGGTGCTCGTGGTCTACAAGCCCACGCGCGGGGAGCGCCCCCTGTGGGACTTCCCGCCCGGCACGTTGGCCAAGCGTGAGGTGGCCGCGTGGCTGGTCAGCGAAGCGCTGGGCTGGGGGCTGGTGCCCCCGACGGTCTACCGGAAGGGCCCTCACGGGCCCGGCATGGTTCAACTCTTCATCGACCACGATCCGGACGAACACTTCTTCACCTTTCGGGACCAGAATCCCCCCGAACTGCCCTACATTGCGGCCTTCGACGTGGTGGTCAACAACGCCGACCGGAAGGCCGGCCACTGTCTGCGCGATGCCACGGGCCGCATTTGGTGCATCGACCACGGCATCTGCTTCCACGTGGAGCCCAAACTGCGCACCGTCATCTGGGACTTCGCCGGCCAACCTCTGCCACGCCCCATCGCCGCCGACCTGGAGCGCCTGCGGCCGGCTCTCGCCCCGGGCGGCACATTGCGCCGGGATTTGGCCCCGTACCTGAGCGGCGAGGAGATAGAAGCCCTGCGCCTGCGCGTGGAAGGGCTGCTCCGCGCCGGCCGCTATCCCCATCCGGGCCCGGGGCGCCACGTGCCCTGGCCGCTCGTGTGACGGGCACGGGGCTCTTGCCCTGAAGGCCACACGTTACTCCTCCAGGTCAATGGTGGCGATCACCACGCCGGCATCGTGGTCGTAGCTCAGGTGGAAGCCCAACTTGCGGCAGATGCGCTGCATGGGCACGTTCTCCGGCAGGATCTCCCCGTAGATGCGCGTGATCCCCTCTTGCCGCCCCACGTCCAGGATGCGCCGCATCAGCTCCGTGCCCAGCCCCTTGCCCTGTGCCCTGTCGCTGACCAACACGGCGAACTCCCCCTCCTCCGGCCTGAAATGGGAGCGGCGCAGCCGCACCACGCCCAGGATCTCCTGCTCGCCAGAGGTCGGGTCCTGGTGTTCGGCTACGAGGGCGATTTCCCGGTCGTAATCCACGAAGCAGAGGCGCGAGAGCCGCTCGTGGGAAATGCGCTGGCTCAGGGCGATGAGGTGGAAGAAGCGCATGTAGACGCTCTCGTCGGAGAGCGTGTGGTGAAACTTGACCAACAGGGGCTCGTCCTCGGGGCGGATGGGGCGGATGGTGATCGACGTGCCGTCCTTGGCCGTGTGATGCCACGTGTACTCCACCGGGTACGGGCGGATGGCCGGACGGGGCAGCGCGTTGTCGGGCGTTTCCGGGTCGTGGAGCGTAATGTGTGCCCCGCGCACGACAACGCCGGCGGGCGAGGCGACCACGGGGTGCATAGTTACCTCGCGAATCCAC
>JALSKA010000228.1 GCA_026989095.1 Ardenticatenaceae bacterium | reverse complement strand
TGCAACTGGCCCGTGAAGCCGCCCGCGTGGGCAACGTGGAGGTGGCCATCGCTCACTACCGCGCCCTGGCCGACCGGCCTGACGCGGGCGAGGAAGCCCTCTTCGAGCTCGGGCGCCTCTTCGTGCAAGAGGAGAAGTGGGCGGAGGCAAGGCAGGCGTGGGAGATGTACTTGGAGCGGTATCCCGACTCGCCCCGGGCCCCCTTCGTCCACTTCCGGCTTGGCCGCCTGCTGGCCTCCCTCGGAGAGCACGGCCAAGCCGTCGTCCACTTGCGCGCCTACGACGCCGCACGGGACGTTGCCGACGACCGCGTTGCCCTCGAACTGGCCCGCAGCTTCCGCGCCTTGGGGCGCTCCCAAGAGGCCGTGGCCCAGTACGAGCGGGTCTACGCCCACCCCGATGCCGGCCGCGTCACCCGGGCCTTGGTTGCCAGGGCCTTGGGCGACGTGTTGGCCGAGGGCGAGGCGTGGGAGCAGGCCATCCTCTGGTACCGGCGCGCGCTGGAAATATCCCGCGTTCCTTGGTTCCGCGCCGAGCTCATCGAGTCCATGGCCGCTGCGGAGGAAGCGCGTGGAAATTCCCAAGCCGCCGTGGGCCTGTGGCGTCGCCTCGTGGCCGACTATCCCCAGACGGCCGCCGCCTACCGGGCCCTCTTCGCCCTCGAACAGGCCGGCGTGCCGGCCTCTCGGCTTCAGGCCGGCATCGTCTACTACTATAACCGTGACTGGAACGCGGCCGTGGCCGCCCTCTACGATGCCCTGGAGCACGAGGCCGACGTGGACCGCGCTCACTGGTACGCGGCCCTCGCCTACCGTGACGCCGGCAACCCGGAGGCCGCCTGGCGCGAGCTGGGCACACTCATCGAGACCCACCCCGAGAGCACCCTGCGCGACGGCGCGTGGCTGGAACGGGCGCGCCTGCGGCGCCGGCAGGGGCGCGTCGCGGAGGCCCTGACGGCCTACCGCCGCGTCGTCGAGGGCTTTCCCGGGAGCCAACTTGCCCCCGAGGCCCTGTGGGAGGAGGCCCAACTGCGCGCCCAAGGGGCGCCCGAGGAGGCCATCGCCCGCTACGCGGCACTGGCCGAACGGTATCCCGGCTCCGAACGGGCACCTCAGGCCCTGTGGCGTGCCGGCCAACTGGCCTACCGCTTGGGCCGCTACGACCAGGCCATTGCCCTCTGGCGGCGCCTGGCACGTCTCCCCGGCTGGGAGACGCGCGCCGGGTTCTGGGTGGGCAAGGCCCTCGCAGCCGCCGGCGACGGCGCAGCGGCCGAAGCACAGTGGCGGGAGCTGAGCGCGGGCACCGATTACTATGCCCTGCGCGCCCGCGCCCTGCTGGCCGGCGAGGTGTGGCAGGTGCGCCCCTACGTGCCCCTGGCAGCGCCCGAGGCGCCCGACGATGCCCCCTGGCGGCGTGACGTGCTCGGCCTCGATGGCGATGTTGACTGGGCAAGCCTGCTGCCCTCCCAGACGCTCGAGCGGGGCGAGGAGCTCGAGCTCATGGGGCTCGAGCACGAGGCACGCGCCCTCTATCGGGCCATGATCCTGGACGTGCAAGACGACCCGGCCCGGCTCTACGCGGCCGCCCGGTACTTCGCCCTCTCCCACCCGGCCCTCAGCATCCTCGCCGCCGAGCGCCTGCTGGCGGCCCTGAAGCTCTCGGTGGAAGAAGTACCCCTTGCCGTGGCCAGGCTGGCCTACCCGTTGCCCTACGTGGACCTCCTGCTCCCCCAAGCCCAGGCCCGCAACCTCGACCCTCTTTTGCTGGCCGCCGTGATTCACCAGGAGAGCCGGTGGGAGCCGGCCGCCGAGAGCTCGGCAGCCGCGCGGGGGCTCATGCAAGTGATCCCGGACACGGGCCGGTGGATTGCCGGCCAGATGGGCCGCCCCTTCGCCGACCGCTACCTCTTCCGGCCTGTCGTCTCCGTCGAGTTCGGGGCCTACTACCTGGCCTGGCTGCTGGAGCGCTTCGACGCCAACCCCTTCTACGCCCTGGCCGGGTACAACGGCGGGCCCAACCGCGTGTCAGAATGGGCGGACTCGGACGTTGATATGTTCGTAGAGCGCATTGCCCTCTCGGAGACGCGCGCTTACGTGCAGGCCGTCTACCGCCATTGGTTTATCTACCGCCTCCTCTACCGGCCGTGAAGGATATTTGGGGGCTGAGGGGAGCTGCGGTACAATGGAGGCAAGCATGACCCCTGGCGTGCAGAGCTCACGAGGCCCAACAGCAGGAGGAAGCGCTGTGGAGACACCCGTCGTTCTCGACCGGCGATACCGCCTGACAGAGCGTATCGGCGAAGGGGGCATGGCCGAAGTCTACCGGGGCACTGATTTGCGCTTGGGGCGCGAGGTGGCCGTCAAAATCCTCCGCCCCCAGTATGCCAGTGACCAGAAGTTCCTGGAGCGCTTTCTCCAGGAAGCCCGTGCCATGGCCAGCTTCTCCCACCCCAACATCGTCAACGTCTACGACGTGGGACGCGAAGGCCGGCGCTACTACATCGTGATGGAGTACGTGCCGGGCACCGACTTGCGCCGGCTCCTGCAGCAGCGTGGCCGGCTGCCCGTGCGCGAAGCCCTCGAAATTGCGCGCCAGATCGCGGCCGGCGTGGGGGCCGCGCACCGCAAGGGCATCGTCCACCGGGACATCAAGCCCGGCAACGTGCTCATCACCCCCGCCGGCGAGGCCAAAGTGGCCGACTTCGGCATTGCACGGGCCATGACGGCCACCCACCACTTGACCGAGCCCGGCGTCGTCTGGGGAACGACGGCCTACCTCTCGCCGGAACAGATCCGCGGGGAGGCGGCCACGCCGTCCTCGGACGTATACGCCATTGGCGTGGTCCTCTTCGAAATGCTGGCCGGCCGGACGCCCTTCCAAGGGGAGGACCGCGTTGCCATCGCCCTTCAACACCTGAACGAACTGCCCCCCAAGCTGAGCCAGCTCAACCCGCGCGTGCCGCCCAGCGTGGAACGCCTCGTGGAGCGGATGCTCGCCAAGGACCCGGCCCAGCGGTTTGCCACGGCCGACGAGGTGGCCAGCGTGATCTTCCACCTCCTGCACGCCAGCACGGACGCCACGGCCGCCGTGCCCGTTGTCTCCACGCCGCCTGTGGTGACGCCCACGCCCACGCCAGCCGAGCAGCCGCCGGGGCAGGCGTTCATGCAGCGCCGTCCCCGCCGGACCCACAATGCATCCGGCCAGCCCAGCCCGGCACTTGAGAGAGTGAGTGCGCGGACGGCACGCCCCTCGCCCTCGCCGGCCGCTCGTCGCAGATCGCCGGGCGTCGATTGGTTGGGCATCTTCTTGGGACTGCTGGCACTCTTGGCTGTTCTGGGCCTCATTCCACTGTACGCGCTCGTCTACCAGCGCATTGCCGGCTCAGTGGGCAGCGTCATGCAGCCTGTTGTTTTTCTGATAGCCTCTGGTTTGCTATAATTACCAGGTCGAGCGCGTGGGCGCGAGTGGAAGTCGAGAAACGTATGTCCCCCGCTCAGGCCGTCGAGTGAAACCTGCACATCCCACACCGCGCGAGGCGATGTTGCCGCTCCTCCGGGGCCTGCGCCCCGGTTTGCTCAGACGGATTGGACATGGAGGATATGTGCCGTGAAATCGAACAACAACTGGATGCGCAACGGATTCGTCTACGCCCTCATCATCGTGGCCCTCATGGCGCTCCTGTACAACATCTTCTCCCCCCAGGAGCGCTTTCAGGAACGGGAAATCAACCGGGTGGCCGAGGCCATCAAGGACGGCCAAGTGCGGCGCATTGTGGTCAGCGGCTCACGCCTGGAGGTGACCACCACCCGCAACGACAAGTGGGTGTCCCGCATCGAGCCGGAGGCCGACCTGGTGAACACCCTCCAGGCCTTCGGCGTGGCCCCTGACGAGCTGCTGCGGGTTGAAATCATTTACAAGGCCCCCTCCCAGTGGGGAGCCCTCTTCAGCGTCCTGGGCTCCTTCCTGCCCCTGCTCATCTTCGGCGGCCTGCTCTTCTTGATGTTGCGCCAGGCCCAAGGCTCCAACAACCAGGCCCTCTCCTTCGGCAAGAGCCGCGCCCGCATGTTCACCGGCGACAAACCCACCGTCACCTTCGACGACGTGGCCGGCGTTGACGAGGCCAAGGAGGAGCTCCAGGAGGTGGTCGAGTTCCTGCGCGAGCCCGAGAAGTTCGTCTCCCTCGGGGCCCGCATTCCCAAGGGCGTGCTCATGGTGGGGCCGCCGGGCACGGGCAAGACGCTGATGGCGCGGGCCGTGGCCGGGGAGGCGGGGGTGCCCTTCTTCAGCATCTCCGGGTCGGAGTTCGTGGAGATGTTCGTGGGCGTCGGGGCCAGCCGCGTGCGGGACCTGTTCGAGCAGGCGAAGCGGAACAGCCCGTGCATCGTCTTCATCGACGAGATTGACGCGGTGGGGCGGCACCGTGGGGCGGGGCTCGGGGGGAGCCACGACGAGCGGGAGCAGACGCTGAACCAGATTCTGGTGGAGATGGACGGGTTCGACACGGACACGAACGTGATCGTGATCGCGGCGACGAACCGGCCGGACATCCTGGACCCGGCGCTGCTGAGGCCGGGGCGGTTCGACCGGCGGGTGGTGTTGGACCGGCCGGACATGCGGGGCCGGCGGGCCATTCTGGACGTTCACACCCGTGGCAAGCCCCTGGCACCGGACGTGGACTTGGATGTCATCGCCCGTGGGACCCCCGGCTTCACCGGGGCGGACATCGAGAACCTGGTCAACGAGGCCGCCATCCTGGCTGCCCGCCGGGGCAAGCGCACCATAGGAATGCAGGAATTCACCGAAGCCATCGAGCGGGTGCTCATGGGCCCTGAGCGGCGCAGTCGCCTGATGACCGAAGAGGAGCGAGTGTTGACGGCCTACCACGAGGCCGGCCACGCGGTGGTCATGTACCACATGCCCCTCTGTGACCCCGTTCACAAAATCACCATCATTCCCCGAGGCCAAGCCGGCGGATACACCATGTTCCTCCCGGAGGACGACCGCACCCTCTACAGCTCCAGCCGCTTCCTTGACCAGATGGCCGGCATGTTGGGCGGGCGCGCGGCCGAGGAGATTGTCTTCGGAGATGTTTCTACGGGGGCCAGCGACGACTTGGAGCGGGTCACCAATTTGGCGCGGGCAATGGTCACCCGCTACGGCATGAGCGAGAAGCTGGGCCCGCTCACCTTCGGCGACCGGGAAGAGCTCGTCTTCCTGGGCCGCGAAATTGCCGAACAGCGCAACTACAGCGAGAAGGTCGCCCGAGAGATAGATGCTGAGGTCAAGCGCCTCGTCACGCTCGCCCACGAGCGAGCGCTCGACACCCTGAAGCGCCATCGCCGCCAGTTGGAGGCCGTGGCCCAGCGCCTGCTCGAAGTGGAGACGATCGAGCGGGAGGAATTCGAGGAGCTCATGCGTCACGTCGAGATGACCGAACTCTCGCTCGACGAGTGAGGGGACGCGGCACTGCGCACTGCGGCCGAACCGGCTCGCCGTGCCGGGCTCGCGAGGGCTGAGTTTGGCTTGGCGCCCCCACGGTTCCTCTCAGCCACTGTCGTGGCCCTGCCCACCACCGACGAGAGCCACGGGCTTCTGCGCCCGTCGGTTGTGATCTTTCTCCGGGAGAATTCAAGCGAGGGGAGCACTGTCAGACGATGTTGTTGCGCCACGCGCGCGCGTTGATCGGCTGCGTGGACCGTGATGCCGTTGCCGACGTGACGGTCGAAGTGGTCAAGCAGGCGTTGGGCGTCTCCTACGCCCTGTTCATGGTCCCCCAGGACGGCGAACGGGTTCTCGCGCCGGCCGGCCGCGCGCCCGATATACCCGCACATCGGGCCACGCTGGAGAACTCACCCGAGGGAGAGGCGTTCAGGCGAGAAAGCACGGTTCATTGTCCTCGCTTGGACCAGGAGCACCGGTTCGCGTATGCCCCGGCCCTTCGCGAGCGCGGGATCGTGAGCGTGCTGGCCGTGCCCGTGCGGGGCATCCGCCGCGCGTTGGGGGTGCTTGTTCTTTATGGGGTGGAAGGTAAAACGTTTCACGAACACGTTGAACCTTTCCTCCTCCCTGTCGCCCACCAAGCCGCCGCGACCTTGGAGCGCCTGCGAGCACAGCGTGCCGCGGATGTGGTCGAGGAGACCTACGGGGAGTTCTTCGACAACGTGCCGGTGGGCCTCTACAGGTCAACTCCCGACGGACGCATCCTGCGCGCCAACTTCGCTCTCGTCAACATGCTCCGCTACCCGGACCGCCAAACGCTCCTCAACACGCCCGCCCACGCGCTCTACGTGGAGCCTGGCGATCGCGAGCGCTGGAAAAAGCTGCTCGCCCGCAATGGCGTGGCGCAGGGCGTCGAACTGCGCCTGCGCCGTTACGACGGCTCGGTCGTTTGGGTGCGGAACACGGCCCACGCCGTCCGGGGCCCGGACGGCCGTGTGCTCTACTACGATGGCATCGTGGAGGACATCACCCGCCGCAAGCAGGCTGAGCAGGATGGCGCCGCCCTGGTGAGCGCCTTGGAGCGGCGAGCGGCCCACTTGGAGGCCCTCAACGCCATCATCTCCTTGGCTGCCAAGGCCACCGATGTGAACGTGTTGCTGGAGGTGGCCCTGGATTACACCCTGCGCGCCATGCGCCTCCGGCAGGGGGGAATATGGCTGGAACGCACGGCTGTCGTGCGCCGTCTGCCGGCGAGAGCCGGGAAGTACATTTCCGCCGCCGTGCGGTCGGCCGGTCTCGCCATCCGAGAACCCATCGCCGTGGACGACTGGCACACGTTGTCCCCGAACCATCCCTATGTGCCCCTCAAGCCGGTCATGGAGCGGCTGGGAATTCGGGCGTCCATCACTGTGGCCATCGAAGTCCACGGGCAACCCCTGGGAGGTGTGAACGTGGTTGCTCCTGAACCCCGACCGTGGGACCCCGAGGACGTGGCTTTCGTCGAGGCCGTGGGCCAACAAATTGGAGGGGCGGCCACGCGCATTCAACTTCTCCGGGCCACCCAAGAACGGGCCCGATTGGCCACACGCTTGGCCGAGATTTTCAGGCTCCTCAGCCGCTTTCGCGGAGAGGAGGAGGTCGTGGCGGCCATTGGCGAGGGTGGACGGCAGCTCAGCGGCGCGGACCGGGTGGCCGTCTACGTGCGCAGGGAGCTCTCGGTGACCTGCGCGTGGTCCCAGGGGCTTTCGCCCGAGTATGTGGCCGCCGTCTGCACGCACGTGGCCCTTTTGCCCGGCCGGCACTTTGTGGAGCGCACCGAGCCCATCTTCGTGGAGGATGTCGAAGCATTGCCCCCAGATCACCCCCTCGCCCCGCTGGCACGGGCCGAGGGCTACCGGGCCGTGGCCCTGTGGCCGCTGGTTCACGAGGGGCGCACGGTGGCCATTCTCGGCTGCTACTACGATCACCCGCGTGAGCGCTCCGATGTGGAGCGGGAAATCATGCTCTCCTTCTGCCGGCAGGCGGCCTTGGCACTGGTGAACGCGCGCCTCTTCCAGGCCGATCGCCGTCAGCGACAGGTGATGGAGACGTTGTTGGAGATCAGCGAGACGGTGAGTTCCTCCCTGAACTTCCGGGAGGTGATCAGGCGCACGGCCAGGTACACGGCGCGAGCCTGCCAGGCCGACCGGTGTAGCATCTTTCTCCTCGACGAGGGCCGGCTGCTGCGCCCCATTATGTCCCAGTTCGCCGACGGCCACACCGACAGCACCATGTGGCATCACTTCAGAACCGAGGTGACTGTGCCCTTGGAGCACGTGCCTCCCCTCCACCAAGCTGTGCAGAGCCGGCGCCCTGTGCTCTTGGACGATCTGACCCAGGAGGAGAGCGACATTCTTCGTGGGTGGGCCGATCGCTATAATGCCCGCAGCGTGCTCGTGGTACCGCTGCTTGCCCGGGGGCGGGTCATCGGGCTCATGGTGCTGGACAACATGACTCCCCACCGCACGTTTGCCGACGACCAGGTACGCTTGGCAACGGCCATCGGCTCTCGGGTGGCGGCCAGCATCGAGAACGCGCTGCTCTACGCCGCCCAACGGCAGGATGCCGGCCGGTTGGCCCTGTTGCACGAGGTGACCGCGGCGCTCCTGGACACGCTCGACGAGGCCACACTGCTCGACCGCGTGTTGACCGGCTCCCTCCGGCTGGTGCCCCACGCTGAGCGGGGCGCCGTGGTGCTCGTGGAGGGCCTGCCGCCCCAACTGCGCGTGGGGCCCGTGATCGGGTACGCCTCTCCCATCGAGGACTTGGATGTCTGGCCCTACGTGCTCCAGGCTTTGGAGGAGCGCCGGCCCATCTTGGTCAACCGCCTGAGCCACCAGGGAGGAGTGCCGGTATCGGCAGGGGCCACCTTCGCGGTGCCCATGATCATCGAGGAGGGACGGGTCATCGGGCTGATCGTCCTGGAATCCTCGAAGCCCACGGCCTTCGACGAGGCCGGCGTGCAGATGGTCACTACCTTCGCGACGACGGCCACAGCGGCCCTCCACAACGTCTGGCTGCACGCCCACGTCCACGAGCTGGCCATCACCGATCCGCTCACGGGCCTCTACAACCGCCGAGCCCTCTTCACCTTCGGCCAGCGGGAGGTGGAGCGCGCGCGGAGGTTTGGCCGTCCCCTCTCGGCCATCATGTTCGACTTGGACCGCTTCAAGCGGGTGAATGACACGTATGGCCACGTGGTGGGTGACCAAGTGCTGGCCTGGCTGGCCCACGTCTGCCAGGAGGTGTTGCGCCGGGTGGACTTGTTGAGCCGGTATGGCGGCGAGGAGTTCGTGGCCCTGCTCTTCGAGACGGACGGGATGGCGGCGTGGCACGTGGCCGAACGCCTGCGCACGACCGTGGCCCAGACGCCGGTGCCCACGGAGCGTGGCCCCCTCTCGGTGACTATCAGCCTGGGCGTGGCCACGCTGGACGAGATGTGTCCGAATTTAGAAGCACTCCTCGCGAGGGCCGACCACGCCCTCTACGAGGCCAAGCGGGCCGGCCGCAACTGCGTCCGGCGTTGGACCGGCATGGAAGTGGTGTGAGCGTGTCTCGTTACGGCCGGGTGATCAGCGGCAAGTACACAACTTCCGAGAGGGGGCCACACTGGCGCGAGAGGGTCCAGTCGGTCCACCCCATGTTCTTGCCGGGCCGGGCGGGCACTGCGGCCGGAAAGTTCGTGGTGTAGACCGCGTTCACCATCCAGATCAGCCACTCG
>JALSKA010000227.1 GCA_026989095.1 Ardenticatenaceae bacterium | reverse complement strand
CCGTGTCAAGAGGAAGATGGCACACAGTGCCAGGCCCCCTTCCCACAAGCCTGTGTCACAATACCCCTGCCAGGGGAATAAACAGGGCCTTTCGGCCGACTACAGGAGAAAATGGTACCATAGGGTGATAGAACTCTGTTGACAGATGGGCTACAATCAACGTGTGACGTAGCGGAGGGGATTGCGCCGACGGTGAGCCACTGATGATGGCGAGAAACGTATCGGGGGAAACAGCGGTCAGCCACAGAGGGGTTCCCGAAGCCCAACAGCGACGTCGTGGCTCTGCGCTGAGTGGAACGTGGCTCAGTCATACCCACCGGAACGGAGGCCGAAGGACATGTGGGGGGACAACGGGGCGGTGGCCTCCGACGAGGCCAGATACCGGGCTTGGTCGGCGCACTTCTTCGTCCGCCGCATGGTGGTGCTCATCGGCATAGGCATTCTGGCCTACGCCACGTTTGTCGTGCGCGACTATTTCGCGTACCGTGACTCATTTGGAGCCCAGATCCCCTTCTACGTGATGGGGTTTGCCTCATTGGGGCTCACGCTGGGGGTCATTTCCTCCCTTCCCCACCGCTGGCTGCCGGCCGTACTTCCTCTATCCGTCTGGGGTATGGGGTTCATTCCCCACCTCATCTGGGCCCTCTTTTCCAGCCGGCCGCTGCCCGTGCCCAATCTGAACGGGTGGATGATCATCATGCTCAGCGCGGCCGTGCTGGTGCCCCTTTTCTGGAAAGCTCACGCCGTGGCCTACGCCGGCCTGCTGCTCTACTTGGCCCTCTACCTGATCACCAACCCCTCCGCCATGCCCGGCCTGGTCGAACAGAGCTTCTACGTGATCTGGACGGCCATCGTCTGCGGGCTGGCAGTCTTCTTCTACGAGCGCCTGCAGCGAACGGAGCTTTTCCAGCGGTGGCAACTCGAGAAGGCCAACCGGCGCCTTCAAGAGCTCGACCGGGTGAAGAGCGACTTCTTCGCCAACGTCAGCCACGAGCTGCGCACGCCCCTCACCCTGATCCTGGGCACGTTTCGCCGCTTGGCCGCGGGCGTCTCCTCCGATCAAGCCCGGGAGTTGGTGGCGTCGGGCCTGCGCAACACGGCGAGGCTCCTGGTGCTCATCCAGGAGTTCCTGGACCTGGCCCGCTTGGACAGCGGACGCGCCAAGCCGGTCAAACGCACGGTGGACGTGGCCCAACTGGTGCGCCAGGTGGCCTCCAACTTCGAGTCGAGCGGCCCTGAAAAGCGCATCACTCTGACCGGCGTCCAGGTTCCCCTGTTGGCCGAGCTCGACCTGTATCAGATGCGCAAAGTGCTCTACAACCTGCTCTCCAACGCCTTCAAGTTCAACGACCCGGAGACGGCCCACGTCTGGGTACGCCTGCGGGCCACCCCGGAGCATGTGGTCATCGAAGTGGAGGACAACGGGTTTGGCATCCCCGAGGAGGAACTGCCGACCATCTTCGACCGCTTTGCCCGCGCCAAGAGCACCGGGCAGCGGCGAGAGGGCACCGGCATTGGCCTGGCCCTGGCAAAGGAAATCGTGGAGGCGCACGGGGGCACCATTGAAGTGCGCAGCGCCGTGGGCCAGGGCACCACGTTCACCATCACCCTGCCCCGCGGCCACTACGACCCCGACGCTGTCGTCGGTCTCGACGAGGACGAGAGCGGGGAGCTCATTGAATTCATCTACCGCCAGGAAGTGCAGCGCACCCTCTCCTCCTCGCCGGCCGACGGGAGCCCCCAGCCCACTGCGACGGCGGATGAACACGCCCCGCTCCTGCTGGTGGCCGACGACAACCCCGACATGCGGGCGTACCTGCGCCACCTGCTGGCGCCCCACTACCGGCTGGTCGAGGCCGAAGACGGCCAACAGGCCCTGGAGCTCGCCCGGACACACCGCCCGGAGATCATCGTCACTGACGTGATGATGCCCCACATGACCGGCCACGAGCTCCTCCGGGCCATTCGCGCGGACGAGGACCTGGCCAGGACGCCCGTTATCTTCCTCACGGCCAGGGCCGGCAACGAGGCCCGCGTGGAGGCCCTGGAGGCCGGCGCCGACGACTACCTCTCCAAACCCTTCGACGAGAATGAACTCCTGGCCCGCGTGCGCAACCTGCTCCGCGCCCGCGCCCAGGAGCGGGAGCTGGCCGAGCTCAACCGGCGCCTGGAGGCCAAAATCTCCGAACAGATGGCCGAGCTGATCCGCACCGGCGAGCTGAAACGCTTTCTCTCCCCCTCGGTGGTCGAACACGTGCTCAGCGGCGTCCACCACCAGCAGGGGCCCGTGCAGCGCCGTGACGTGACCATCCTCTTCGTGGACATCGTGGGCTTCACCACGCTCACCTCCCACTTGGACGCGGACACGCTGATCGAACTCCTCAACACCTACCTGCGCGAGATGACGGCCATCGCCGTGGCCCACAGGGGCACTGTGGACAAGTTCATCGGCGACGCCCTCATGGTGCTCTTCGGGGCTCCCCACGCCATGCCCCCCGAGGAGCAAGCCCGGAACGCCGTGCGCGCGGCCTTGGCCATGCGCCAAGAAGCCATCCGGCTGGCGGACGAGTGGGTGGCGCACGGCGTGCTCCGCTCCCGTTTCGACGTTCACATGGGGCTGGACACCGGCCCGTGTGCCGTGGGGCTCTTCGGCTCCGAGCTACAGCGAAGCTACACGGCCATTGGCACGCCGGTCAACGTGGCCGCCCGGCTCCAGTACCAGGCCGTACGGGGCGAGATCCTCTGTACCCAGCGCGTATACGAGCTCGCGGCCGGGACCGTGAAGGCCACGCCCTTGGGCCCCATGACCTTGGAGGGCATTGTGGAGCCGGTCGAGGTGGTGCGCATTGAGGGCATCGTGCCCGCCGACGGGGACGAGCGCGTGGAACGCCAGGCGACACGTGCGGAGGAGCCGTCAGGGTGACGGAAGGAGCGTTCGCAGGAGCACGTTCGTCGAGGAGGAGGCTCGGCGGGCTCGACCTTCTACCGTGAAGCTCCACGTGTAAGTGGCGCCGTTGACCGTCAGGGAAACGGTGTACGTGCTCCCCGGCTCGAGCGGATCGCGGGGCACTAAGATCACGGCGTCACGGGCATTGAGCAAATTTCGGCCCCACCACTCCATCTCCGGCGACTCGTTGGTGTACGAGGTCTCGTCGAAGACACAGTGCTCCAGGGCCACATTCCCCCGCCTGAAAGCGTGGGCCTCCACGCGGGGCGTTCCCGTGCCCCCGCCGAACTGGACGACAACGGGCAGGCCCGTCGGCGCCTGGTACCCCGGACAGGGCGAAAGCGGGTCGGGGAACTCGTTGCCCACGTAAGAGGTGAGCGCCACAGTCGCGCCATCCCCGGGCCACATCACCGGAAACGTGACCTCCGCCGGCACCCCTTTGCGCCCTCGGAGCACGTCAATGGTGGCCCCGAAGTGGCGCACGCCTATCTCCTCCCTGTAGAGCCCGAACCCCGTCTCGCGGAGCGCCGGGTCGAGCAGCCCCAAGGCGTGGAAGGGGCCTTGCATCCACATGTCGATGGCCTCTTCGGCGCTCATCTCCCCGTTCGAGCTCACCAACACGTTGCCCGCACGGCCGGCGTCACGCCCCTCGGGCGTGAACCAGGGGTTGGCCGGGTCCTCATCGTGGCCCACGTAGTCGTTTTTGACCATGTACCGGGCGTGCTTCGCGGCCCCATCGCTCCACGCCCGATTTTCCACGACCGGGGGCAAGCCGGCCTGAGCGCGCACTGCGTTCACGTACTCGAGCCACGCCGGCAGAGGGGGCTGTGGAGTTGGTGAGGGCGAAGGGGGAGCCGGGCTCTGCTCGCCCGTGGAGACGGAGGAAGGCGATCCACCCCCTGTGATGAAGCTCAAGTAGACCCGGTAGGACTCCTGTTGCGCACGGCCGGGGCCGGCGCTGAGGGCGAAGGCCACGATGTTGAGGAGCAAGAGGAGACAGAGGCGACGGAGCCAAGCGCCGGGGGCCAAGAATCGGCCGAACGCCCCCGGGATGCCGGAGCGTGACACAAAATCCCGTTGCCCCCTTCTCCTTTCTCCGCTTTCTCCGCGCATGGACTCCAAGCTCGCCCCATTTCTGTGGGGGCCCGGGCCACGATGTGGCGCTGAACGGCCCCTGTCACCAGCTTACCCCAGCGTTCACGGGCGCTCAATAGCGTTTTCCGGCCCCGGCGTGTGACCAACAGCTTGGGACCGGAGTACCAGACGTTCTCCTTCCGAAAGGCTCTTGGCACCCGCCCCAAGCTGGGCTATAATGTGCCCCGTGCCTGCGGTGACGTGTGCAGGCACAAATCAGAGGATGGTGGGAAATCTCATGGAACGAGCCGCTCGCCTCATCACCGTCGCCCTGTTGGTCATCTTGTTCACCACGGTCTCCTTCGTGGCCGGCTTCGTGGCCCACGCCTACGTGGCCACGGCGAATGTTTCGCTTCCCATAGGGGATAGGGCCGGCAACAACGGCCTGCGCCCTGAGAACTTCGACATCTTCTGGGAGGCGTGGGAGATCCTCAAGCGCGAGTTCTACGGCGAGCTTCCCGAAGGCCAAGAGGTCACGTATGCGGCCATCCGCGGCGTGCTGGCCGCGCTGGGCGACCCCAACACGATTCTTGTGGAGCCGGTGGAACGGGAACTGGAACAAGACCAGTTCCGGGGGGAGTTTGGCGGCATCGGCGCGTTCGTGACCATGAACGAGCAGGGCCAACTGGTGATCGTCTCGCCCATCGACGACACGCCGGCCGCGCGCGCGGGCCTCCAGGCCGACGACATCATCCTGGAGGTGGACGGCCAACCCCTCACGGGCAAGGACCTCAACGAGGCCGTCAGCCTCATTCGGGGCCCCGTGGGCACTCAGGTGACGCTCACCATTCTGAGGCCCGGCGAGGACGAACCCTTCACCGTCACGCTCACGCGGGAGCGCATTCCCACGCCCACGGTGGAATACCGGCTCATCGAGGGCACTGACATCGGCTACATGCGCCTGAGCTTCTTCAGCGAGCGCACGCCCCAGGAAGTGGACCAGGCCATCGAGGCCCTGGAGGAGGAGGGGGCCACCCAGCTCATCCTCGACCTGCGCAACAACCCCGGCGGCCTGTTGGACTCGGCCATCGAAGTGGCCAGTGACTTTCTGGAGCCCGGCACGGTCGTGGCGTACCAGCAGTTCAAGGACGGCTCCCGGGAGACCCACACTGCCCTCCGTGGGGATCGTGTGGTGGAGTGGCCGATGGCCGTGCTGGTCAACGACGGCAGCGCCAGCGCGAGCGAGATCGTGGCCGGCGCCATCCAGGCCCACGGCCGGGGCGTGCTCATTGGCAGGCAAACCTTCGGCAAGGGCACGGTCCAGATCCCCTACGAGCTCAGCGACGGCTCCAGCCTCCACGTCACTGTGGCCCACTGGCTCACCCCCGACGAGAATGACCTGAGCGAGGAGGGCTTGGTGCCCGACATTTGGGTGGACTTGGAAGAAGAAGACCAAATCTTCGTGGACGACGCTCAGTTGCGCCGGGCCATCGAATATCTGCAGACGGGAGAGTGAGCCGTGACACCGCGCCAGAACAAAACATGCTGCCTCCAAACCCTGCTGTTCGTCCTGGTGACCGGCCTACTCATGGCAGGTGCCTTCGGCGCCGGCTGGTTCGGCTACCAACAGGTCTTCACCCTCTTGGGCATGGCCCCCCCGGTGCAGGCGACCGAGGACAGGCGCGACGACGTGGACTTGACCGTCTTCTGGGAGGCCATGGCCCTGCTGCGCGAGAACTTCTACGGCGACGTGCCCGAGGGCGATGAGCTCACCTACGCCGCCGTGCGCGGCCTCCTGTTGGCCCTCGACGACCCCTTCACCTCCTTCGCGGACCCCGAGATGACCCGCTTCTTCCAGGAGGACCTCCAAGGGGAAATTGAGGGCATTGGCGCCATGGTGCGCATGAACGAGAAGGGCGAGCTGGTCATCGTGACGCCCATTCCCAACACCCCGGCGGAAGCCGCAGGGCTCCAGGCAGGCGACATCGTGGTGGCCGTGGACGGCCGGCGCATTCAGGGCATGACGTTGTTCGAGGCCGTCTCCCTCATCCGGGGCCCTCGGGGCACCAAGGTGCGCCTCTCCATCCGGCGGGGCACACAGGAGCCCTTCGAGGTGGAGATCGTCCGGGCCCGGATCGAGATTCCCACCGTCTCGTCCCGGATTATCGAGGAGCCCGGCAGGCCCAAACTCGGGTATCTCAAGCTCAACGATTTCAACGCCAAGGCCACGGACCAAGTGCGCCAGGAGCTCGCGCGGTTTCGCGAAGAAGGCGTGGAGGGCCTGATCTTCGACCTGCGCAACAATCCCGGCGGCCTGTTGCGGGTCTCCATCGACGTGGCCAGCCAGTTCATCGAGCAGGACCAAGTGGTGCTCGTCGAGCGGGGCAAACGCGGCGAGCGCCGCTACCGCGCAGGCCCCGACGGGCTCTGGCTCGACCGCCCATTGGTGGTGCTGATCAACGAGGGAAGTGCCAGCGCCAGCGAGATCGTGGCCGGCGCCATCCAGGACTACAAGCGGGGGCCCTTGGTGGGCACGACCACCTTCGGCAAGGGGAGCATCCAGAGCCCCTACACCCTCCGGGACGGCTCCAGCCTGCGGGTTACCACGGCCCTCTGGTTCACGCCCAACGGCCGGCAAATTCACAACCAGGGCATCGAGCCCGACGTGGTGGTGGAACTCTCGCCCCAAGAGCAGGAACAGGGACAGGACCCTCAACTGGAGCGGGCCGTCGAGCTCCTCGTGGAGCAAATTCGGGAAGGAGAGTGACAATGGGGCCGGGGGAGAAGACCATAGCCGTCAACCGCAAGGCCCGCCACGAGTACGAAATCGGCGAGACCTACGAGGCCGGCCTCGTCCTGAAGGGCTCGGAGATCAAGTCCATCCGCGCCGGCCGGGTGAACCTGCGGGACAGCTACGTGCGCATCAAGGACGGGGAAGCGTGGGTCTACAACATGCACATCTCGCCCTACCCCCAGGCCAGCACCCACGAGCAGCTCGACCCCAAGCGGCCCCGCAAACTGCTGCTCCACAAGCGGGAAATCGGGCGCTTGGCCGGCAAGGTGGCCGAACGGGGCATGACCATTGTGCCCCTGCGCCTCTACCTCAAGCGCAACTTGGCCAAGCTCGAAATCGCCGTGGCCCGCGGCAAGAAGAAGTACGACAAACGGGCCGCCATCGCCGAGCGCGAGGCGAGACGCCAGCTCGAGCGAATCCTGAAGCGAGCCCGCTGATGGCCCAAGTCCTTCTTCGGGGTTCGATTTCCCGGCTCACTCCTCGCGGAAGAACTCCACGATCTCCTCGCGGGCGCGCTGGGGTGCTAACACCTCCACGTAGGTGATGCGATACCACGGGAAATAGAACGTTATCGCCTCCCGGTCAAAGGTGGGCACTGGCTTTCCGTCCCGCCGGCGGGGGTTGGTGAAGACAATGGCGTTGTCAGACGGGTTGGGCAACTCGTCCATTTCGGCCAGGATGGGCTCCTCGTTGGAGATGTGAATGATGACTGTGTAACTCATCCGGCTCCTCCATTCCTCGTTGAATGTGTGCTCCGAATGTCAGCCGCCGTGGAGTAACTTCAGGCGCAACAAGCCCAACGAGATCACATCGCCCGGCTTGACCGGCACGGGCTCGTAGGGCCTGAGGCGGTGGTTGTTGACGAACGAGCCGTTGGTGCTTCCCAGGTCCTCCAGGTAGAAGTGGCCCTCGTGCTCGAAGAGCCGGGCGTGCCGGCGGGAGACGCCGGCCGACAGGCCGCCGACAGGTTCCAAGTTGATGAACCCCCCTCCGCCCAAGCCGGTGCTCCCCCGCCCGAAGACCGCCTCGCCCGTGTTCGGCACGCGGATGGTGGGCCCATATGGCAGCACTTGGAGGAGCAGGCGAGGGTGCTCCTCCTCGCCGCTGCCGAAGAGGGGCACCGAGGAGCTGACGTGCAGGTCATGTCCGCACTCGTCGCAGAAGAGGGTGTTGGGCAGGTTGGTGGTGCCACAGGCGGGGCACGTGGTCTGCAAGGGGCCTTGGGAAGAGGGAATGACCCGTTCGAGGGGGGTATCTCGGGTTGGGAGGTCCGGGTGTTGCAGGAGGTAGACGTGTTGCGGCTCGCTCACGCCGCGCAAGTTGTGGAAGCCCATGTCAACGGTGCTGGCCCCCTCCGGCAGAGGACAGACTTTGAGCACCCTTTCGGTGAAGAGAACCTCCCCGCCCCGGCAGATGGAGAGGAGCCTGGCGGCCGTGTTCACGTCGGGCCCGAAGAAGTCGTCGCCCATGCGGCGGGCCTCCCCGGCGTGCAGCACAATGCGGACCAGAAGTGGCCCCACGATGCCCCAATCCTCCTGCTGAATTCGGCGTTGCATCTCGAACCCACATGCCAGCGCCTCTCTGTTCTCGAAGATGGCGAAGAGCCCATCTCCCGTGTGTTTGACCAACTGACCTCCGTAGCGCTCGAGGCACTCGTGCAAAATGGCGTCGTGGCGGTTGAGGACCTGCCACATGGTGTTGGTAAACTGCTCCCAGAGGGGCGTGGAATTTTCAATGTCCGTGAAGAGAAAGATCATCATGGCTCACCTGATCTCAAATCTCCTCCGGCGGCGGCAGGGAAAGCTGACGGGTGCCGTACTTGATGCGCTTGCTCCCCTCGGACGAGAGCGCTCCCGTCTTGCGCAGGAAGGCCAATTCCCGCTTGGTGATGGCGGCCAAGCCCGGCTCCCCGATCTCCAGAAAGCGGGTGGCCAGGTAGGCGAGCTGAATCTCGGCGGTCACCCGGTTGCCCTTCTCGACAGCCTCCCACGTGTGCTGTTGGAGGCGCAGGGCAGCCACGCGCTCGGCGGCGTCCACGATGCTCTCGGGGAACTCCAAGTCGTCAACGGTGATGTCGCGCGCTTGAGAGACGAGGAGGCGCGTCTGAGTCACGGTGGTGTTGCGGGATAACAGCGTCGTCGCAGCGCTCAACTGGGCCACGAGGAGCACCCGCCGGTCGCGCTCAGGGGTAACGGCAAACTCGAGCAGGAGCCGTGCGGGCACCCCTTTGAGCAACTGTCCCACAGGGATGTGGCCGTTGGAGTTCGTGCTCAGGCGCTGCAAGCTGGGCATCACTTGGTGAACGGCGAGCAACTCCACGCCCGGTTGGAGGGCGAAGGCCAGGCGCGTTTCGTTGGCAGCCGTGCGGCGGAGCACGTCCAGCCGCTTCTTGAACGCCTCGACGGCGTCGGCCGGCTCGGCGATGTGGAAAGCCTCACCTCCGGCCCGGCGGGCCATCTCGTCGAGCAAGCGGTCGTTCCAATCG
>JALSKA010000226.1 GCA_026989095.1 Ardenticatenaceae bacterium | reverse complement strand
AGATCGTCGAGGCGGCCGCCCGCCTCTTCAGCGAGCGGGGGTATCACGGCACATCAGTGCGCGACATCGCCCGCGCGCTCAACCTGAAGGGGGGCAGCCTCTACTCCCACATCGAGGGGAAAGAGGAGCTGCTGTGGCTCATCCTGGAATCGGCTGCGCGCGAGTTCCTGGACGCCCTGCGGCCCATCGTCGAGTCCGACCTGCCGCCGGCCGAGAAGTTGCGCGCGGCCATTCGTGCCCACGTGCGCGTGGTCACCGGCGACTTGGCCGCGGCGACGGTCTACTTCCACGAGTGGAAGGCGCTCCAGGGCGAGCGGCGCGAGCGCTTCTTGGCCTACCGGCGGGAGTACGAGCGCCTGCTGAGGCACATCGTCGAGGAGGGCATGGCCGCCGGCGCCCTCGACCCTGGCGCGGACCCCAAGTTCGCCACGTTGCTCATTCTCTCGGCGGTCAATTGGCTCTACCAGTGGTACCGTCCTGACGGCCCGCTCACGCCGGAGGAGATTGCCGAGCGATTTGCCCGCCTCATCCTCGGCGGTATTGGCGCCAGCGAGGAGGAGATGGCACTCGCAGAGGTGCATCAACCGGTCTAAACCCGTGCAAGGAGGGGTGCTCATGACGTTGCAGGAACGCTACGAGGAGGCGCACAACGACCCGCACTATGACGAGAAGCTGGCCGAATTCGAGGCGCGCATTGCGCGCGGGGAGAAGATCGAGCCCGACGACTGGATGCCGCCCGAGTACCGCCGGCAGCTCATCCGCCTCATCCAGCAGCACGCCAACAGTGAGCTCATCGGCGCTCTCCCCGAGGGAACTTGGATTCCCTACGCGCCCACGTTCAAGCGCAAGATGGCGCTGGTGGCCAAGGTGCAGGACGAGGTGGGCCACGCCCAGCTCCTCTACCGCGCCGCCGAGACCCTGGGCAAGCCCCGGGAGCAGATGGTGGAGGAGCTGCTCAGCGGCAAGTCCAAGTGGTCCAACGTCTTCGCCTACCCGGCCGAAACGTGGGCCGACGTGGCCATCATCGCCTGGCTCATCGACGCCGCGGCCATCATCAACCAGACCATCATGGCCACTGGCTCCTACGCGCCCTACTGCCGGGCCCTGAAGCGCATCATCTACGAGGAGTCCTTCCACATCAAGCACGGCTACGAGATGATCGTGACCATGGTCTCGGGCACCAAGCGGCAGCGCGACATGGTGCAGGACGCCCTCAACCGTTGGTGGGAGCCCATCATGATGTTCTTCGGCCCGCCCGACAAGCTCTCGGTCCACACGCGCACCCTGCAGCGCTGGGGCGTGAAGCCCAAGACCAACGACGAGCAGCGCCAGGAGTTCCTCTCCAAGTACGTGCCCCAGATCTGGGACTTGGGGCTGGAGATTCCCGATCCCAACTTGCGCTACGACGAGACACTGGGGCGCTGGGTCTACACCGAGCCCGACTGGGACACGTTCTTCCGGGTCATCAACGGCGGCGGCCCCATGAGCAAGGAGCGCATCGCCGTGCGCCGCCTCGCCTACGAGGAGGGACGCTGGGTGCGCGAGGCCCTGGAGGCGTTGGCCAAGCGCGTGCTGACCCAGCCCGAGCCCACGGGTATTGTGGCCTGAACAGGAGGAGCCATGTCCCGCCGCTGGCACTTCAACCCCTATCACCAGCGCATTGACGAGGCCCTGGAGAAGACGTCCACACCACCCCAGGCCGACACCGAGTGGGAGCTCTTCGAGGTCTTCGTGCGCGAGCGCCGGGGAGACCACCCAGTCCACGTGGGCAGCCTGCACGCCCCGGACCACGAGATGGCCCTGGTGTTGGCCAAGGAGCAATACCTGCGGCGGGGGCGTGGCGTGCAGCTCTGGGTGGCCCCGGCACGGTGCATTGCGTCCACGCCCATCGAGGACGCCGACATCTTCACCCACGCCACCGACAAGAGCTACCGCGAGGCCTACGGCTACAAGGTCGCTGAGACTGTGCGCAAAATTCGCCAACAGCAGAAGAGCGCTGAAACCGAAGAGCCATGCGCGACTTGACGCCTGACGTGCGAGACGCCCTGGTCAATTACCTCTACGCCCTGGCCGACGACGAGCTGCTCGTCGGCCACCGGGCCTCCGAGTGGACCGGCCTGGCCCCCATCCTGGAGGCCGATGTGGCCCTCTCCAGCATCGCCCAGGATGAGATGGGCCACGCCCTCACGTTCTACCAGCTTCTGGAAGCCTTGGGCGAAGGGAACCCCGACGATTTGGCCTTTGCGCGGGGGGTGACCGACTTCCGCAACGCCATCTTCAGCGAGCTCCCGCGCGGCGATTGGGCCTTCACCGTGGTGCGCCAGTACTTGCACGACGTGGCCGAGCGGGTGCGCTTGGAGGCCCTGGCCAATTCCGCCTATGAGCCGCTGGCCCACGTGGCCCGCAAGCTGATCGTCGAGGAGAAGTATCACCTGCTCCACGACCGCTCGTGGGTGGCCAAGCTGGGCGGCGCCACGGAGGAGAGCCACCGCCGGATGCAGGCGGCCTTGGACCGGGCCTTCCCCCACGCCCTGGGGCTCTTCGAGCCCGCCGACGGGGAGGCCGTGCGCGCCGAGGCCGGCATCGCCCCGCCTGAGCGGGAGCTGCGGGACCGCTGGCTCGACGAGGTGGTGCCCTTCCTCGAGTCGGCTACCCTGCGCGTGCCTGCCCGCCGAGATGACAGGGGGGAGTGGCAGGTGCTCGTCGAGCCGGTCTACGGCGGCCGGCGGGGCCGGCACACGGAGTACCTGGAGACGTTGCTCGACGCCATGCAGATGGTTTACCGGATGGAGCCGGGAGCGAAATGGTGAACAACACCACGGCGAGGCCAAGTGACGACGAAATTTGGGCCGCCTTGGACGATGTCAAGGACCCCGAGGTGCCCGTCGTCTCCGTCGTGGAGATGGGCATCATCCAGGGATTCGAGTGGGACGGGGCCGGGCGCCTGGTGGTCAGGATGACGCCGACGTTCACCGGGTGTCCGGCCGTTGAGCTCATGCGCCAGGCCATCGAGGAACGCTTGGCGGCCTTGGGAGTGGAGGCCACGGTGGAGGTGGTCCTCCACCCGCCTTGGACCTCCGACCGCATTTCGGACAGCGCCCGCGAGAAGATGAAGCAGATTGGCCTGGCGCCGCCGGCCCGCCACGGGGGCATGATCGAACTGGACTTCGTCCAAGTGGTGCGCTGTCCCTACTGCAACTCGGACGACACCACGTTGGAGAATCCCTTCGGCCCCACGCTCTGCCGGGCCATTTACTACTGCAACGCCTGTCAACAGCCCTTTGAGAAGTTCAAGGCACTGTGAGGAGCTTCCCCCTCCGACTCTCAACGCCGGAGCCACGTGAATTGCCACGTCTCTCCGGGCGGGCCCAGATCGACGCGCCACGCGCCCTGGACGCCCCGTACCACGACGACGCGCCAGTTCCACGTGGCCCCGGCGAGCTCCGCGGGCACTTGCCACCGCGTGGCCTTGGTCCACGTTCGGGCCTGGGGTGGATCGCCGGCCTGCCACATCTCCACCACAAACCACTCCTCGCCGGCGAGAGCCCTCTCCCACCGCCACTCCAGCAGCACAGTGGCCTCCGCGCCGCGGACGATGGTGCCGTCCGGCGGGCTCACGGGCTTCGGCGGTGGCACGGGCGTGGGGGTCACGGTGGGCACGGGCGTGGCCGTGGGCGGCCGCGTGGGTTCCGGCGTGTTCGTGGGCACGCCGGCCAAGGGGTCTGGAATGATGAGGAGCTGGCCCACGCGCAGGAAGTCGCTCGTCAGGCCGTTGCGCTTGCGCAGGGCCTCGATGGTCACGCCGAAGCGCTTGGCAATGGCGTAGAGCGTGTCGTTGGGGCGAACTTCGTATTCCCGCTCCCCGCCCCGTGGGGGCAGCGTGGGCGCCGGCGTGGGCGTCAGGGTGGCCGTCGGCGTGGGCGTGAAGGGCAGAAGCGTGGGCGTGGGGGTGACAGGCTGGTTCGGGACGATCAGTTCCTGGCCCACGCGCAGCCGTTCGGGGTCCACGCCGGGGTTGGCGGCCAAGAGTTGGGCCGGCGTCACCCCGTACCGGCGGGCAATGGAGGCGAAGGTCTCGCGCCATTTCACCACATGGACAATCGATCCCCGCACGAGCGGGCCCTGCGGTGTCAGGGGGGGCGTGGGCGTGTACGTCGGCACCACGCCCGGGGGCAGAGGCGTGGGCGATGGCAGGGGAACGAGGAGTTCCTGGCCCACGCGCAGGAAGTCGCCCGTCAGGCCGTTGGCCTCGCGAATGGCCTGCACAGTGGTGCCGAAGCGCTTGGCGATGCCCGAGAGCGTGTCCCCCCGTTCGACCACGTAGAGGGCCGTCTGGGGTGGGGTGGGTGTGGCCGTCGGCGTGGCCGTTGGTGTAGCTGTGGGCGGCGGCGGCAGGGTGGGGCGGGCCGTGGGGCTCGGCATGGGCGTGGAGCCGAGCCGGACAAGGCGGGCCGGTGTGGGAGAAGGGGGCGTGGGCACACTCGTCCGGGCCGCAACGGCGCCGCCCACGACGAGAGCCGGCACCACGAGTGTTATGAACTCCACGAGAGGGGCGAATGGACCCAAGCGGTGCCGAAACCGTTGTGTGCCAATGAGGACAACGGCGAACACGAGGGCCGTGATGACAAACACGCTTTGCGCCGGAATGCTCTCCATCGTGCGCGAGTCCTCTCGGGCTTTTTGGGGGCGTTTGCGCCCTGGAATGCATTATACTCGACGCGCTCTCCTTGCCAACGGGGCGTTCGTTCCAAATCGCACAATTTGACGTTTGGGGTCAGAAAAGGTAATATTGGGCCCCGACCGAGGATAGGCCCACACGTGAGGTGCGCACATGGAAGGCTGGGATTTCTTTGCTTTGCTCATTTTCTGGGCCCTTTTCGGCCTGGCGTTTACCATTGGGCTAACCCGCTTCGTCATCCAATTGGAGGGCGGAGCGGACGAAGAGCATTGACGCCTGTGGTCCCGCCGTGAAGATACTATCAAGCGTGCGAGCGGAGGGGACATTATGGAGATGTTGCTGGACCCGTGGTATGCCGGCCTGATAGTGAGCCTGTTGCTCATGGCGCTGATCGGCGCCTACGCCATACTCGACCGTTTCATCAAGTGGCTCAAGTCGTGACAGTTGTGTCGAGGGGCCGAGTACGAATGTAGCCGGCGACGAAGTGCGGCCCCTTTTCTGTTGTGCGCTTGCAGGGAAAGAAGATGAGGAGCGTGGGGGGATCCCCCAGCGTATCCCACAGCACAAGGGGTAGAGCACCGATGAGCAGGATTCGCAGCATGTGGCAGAGGGCGGGGACGTGGGCCGTGGCGTTAGCCTTCGGCCTGGTGGCGTTGGCTGTCTTTCCCGCAGCGACCTTCGCCGCCGAGCCCCCCTGGTTCCTCGACCCCGCCTCGGAGCAGGCCGGCCGTGTGGCCCGCCTGTTCAACATCGAGTTGCTGGTGGCCATTCTCGTCTTCCTCATCGTGGAGGGGCTGATCGTCTACGTGGTGATTCGCTACCGCCAACGCGGCCCCGACGACCCGGTGCCCGAGCAGATCCACGGGAGCACGGCCATGGAGCTCACGTGGACCATCGGCACGTCTGTGGCCTTGCTCTTCGTGTTGGTGGTCTTCTGGCAGACCATGACGACCCTGGCCGCGCCCCCCGCCGACGCGGAAGCCCTCCAGGTGGTGGTACGGGGCAAACAGTGGTGGTGGGAGTTCGAGTACCCTGAATACGGATTTCGCACGGCCAACGAGCTCTACATTCCCGTGGGGCAGCCGGTGGAATTCGTGACGGAGTCCGACAATGTGATTCACAGCTTCTGGGTGCCGCGCTTGAGCGGCAAGGTGGACGTGGTGCCCGGCCAGCAGAACCGAATCTGGTTCCAGGCCGACGAGCCCGGCGAGTACTTCGGCCAGTGTGCCGAGCTGTGCGGCGTGCAGCACGCCGGGATGCGCTTCAAGGTCTTCGCCCTGCCCCCGGAGAAGTTCGCCCAGTGGGTGAAGGAACAGCAGCAGCCGGCCGCGGAGCCGGTGACCGACTTGGCCAAGTTCGGCAAGGAGCTCTTCTTCACCAAGGGGTGTGCTGGCTGCCACGCCATTGCCGGCACGCAGGCCCAAGGGCGCATTGGGCCGGACCTCACCCACTTTGCCAGCCGCACGACCGTGGCCGCGGTGCTCCCGCGCACGGACGGCAACGTGGCCCGGTGGGTCTACAACTCCGAGTCGGTCAAGCCGGGCAACATCATGTGGCAGACGATGAAGAACGTGCCCTTGAGTCCAGAGGAAGTGGACGCGCTGGTGGCCTACTTGCAGGGTTTGAAGTGAGGAAAGGTGAGGTGGGATCATGGCAACTCAAGCGGAAGCACTCCCTGCCCCCCGTGTCGTCTCGTGGTGGTCCACGCTTGTCGATTGGTTGACGACAGTTGACCACAAGAAAATTGGCATCATGTACGTGGCGGGCGCCCTCTTCTTCTTGGCCGTGGGGGGCATCGAGGCGCTGGCCATCCGCGTGCAGTTGGCCGGCCCGGAACGGGCCTTCCTCCACCCCCAGACGTACAACGAGATGCTCACCATGCACGGCACCACCATGATCTTCCTGGCCGCCATGCCCATCTTGGCCGGGTTGGGCAACTACTTTGTGCCCCTCATGATCGGCGCCCGCGATATGGCCTTCCCACGCCTCAACGCCCTGGGCTTGTGGTTGTTCATTTTGGGAAGCATCCTGCTCTACCTCAGCTTCTTCAGCGGCGGCGCCCCTGACGCCGGGTGGTTTGCCTACGCGCCCCTGACGACCAAGACCTACTCGCCCCACAAGGGCATGGACTTCTGGATTTTGGGCCTGATGGTGACGGGCATTGCCTCCATCGCCGGCTCTATCAACTTCATCGTCACCATCCTCAACATGCGCGCCCCCGGCGTGAAGCTCAACCGGATGCCCGTCTTCGTCTGGACGATGTTGGTGACTTCTTTCCTGATCGTCTTCGCCTTCCCGAGCCTGACAGTTGCGCAGGTGCTCCTCTTCTTGGACCGGAACTTCGGCACGGGCTTCTACGCGGCTGAGGTGGGGGCCACGCCCATCCTGTGGCAGCACCTCTTCTGGTTCTTCGGCCACCCTGAGGTCTACATCGTCGTCCTGCCGGCCTTCGGCATGGTCTCGGAGATCATTCCGGTCTTCTCGCGGAAGCCTATTTTCGGCTACACGGCCCTGGTCTACGCCACAGTGGCCATCGGGTTCATCAGCTTCACCGTGTGGGCCCACCACATGTTCGCCGTGGGCTTGCCGCCGGTGGTGGCCTACGCCTTCGGCGCCGCCAGCATGATCATCGCCGTGCCCACGGCCATCAAGATCTTCAACTGGATCTTCACCATGTGGAAGGGCTCCTTGCGCCTGACCACGGCCATGCTCTTCGCCATCAGCTTCGTGGCCATGTTCGTCATCGGCGGCCTGAGCGGCATCATGCTGGCCACGGTGCCGGTGGACTGGCAGCTCACCGACACCTACTTCGTCGTGGCCCACTTCCACTACACCCTCTTCGGTGGCGTGCTCCTCTCCGTGCTCGCCGCGTGCTACTATTGGTTCCCCAAGATGTTCGGCCGCAAGCTGGACGAGCGCTGGGGCAAGGTTCACTGGCTGCTCACCTTTGTGGGCTTCAATCTCACCTTTCTGCCCATGCACTGGCTGGGCTTGGACGGCATGCCCCGCCGAATCGCCACCTATGGCGCTGGGCTGGGGTGGGACCTGCTCAACTTCATCGCCACGGTAGGAGCCTTCACCATCGCGGCCGGCACGGCCATCTTCATCCTCAACATTGTGGTCAGCCTGCGAAAGGGCGAGCCTGCCGGTGACAACCCGTGGGAAGGGTGGACCTTGGAGTGGGCCACGTCCTCGCCGCCGCCGGCCCACAACTTCGACGGCCTGCCGCCCGTCCGCAGCCGCCGGCCTCTCTGGGACGCCGAGAAGAAGCGCGTCCTGACGCCCGACGAGGTGCGCGCCCTGAGCACTCCCGACGAGCACGTCCACCTGCCGCCGCCGAGTGTCTGGCCGCTGGTCGTGGCAGCCGGCATTACGGCCATCGCCGCCGGCCTCATCTACACCATGTTCGTTGCCGTGATCGGCGTCCTGATCTTCCTGGCCGGCGTCGTCGGGTGGATTCAGCAGGAGGGGTATCATTAGGGATGGGGGATGTTCGCCCCCTTCTTGGGCGGGATCCTCGGTGGCAGGGATGCTCTCGCGTTGACGAGTTCACACAGAGCACGGAGTGAACGATGACCGCGCACGTGGAGAAACACGGGACAACACTGGGGCTGGACCACCGCAAGCTGGGCTTCTGGACGTTCTTGGCCTCGGAAGCGGTCTTCTTCATGTCGCTGATCGTGGTCTTCATCATCTACTCCGGTCGGTCCACGGAGGGGCCGGGACAAGAGCTGCTCAACATCCCGCTCACGGCCTTCAACACCTTTGTGCTCCTGACGAGCAGCTTGGCCATGGTGCTGACCATCGACGCGGCCCGCCGCGGCAACCAGCGGGGCCTCAAGTTCTGGCTCCTCATGACCATCCTCATGGGCGCCTTCTTCGTCGGCGTGCAGATATACGAGTACCGCAAGCTCATCCACGAGGGGCTGACGCTGACCTCCAACCTGTTCGGCATGACGTTTTACACGCTGACCGGGTTCCACGGCGCCCACGTCACCTTCGGGGTGCTCTGGCTCATTGCCACGTACATCAAGGCGCTCCAAGGAAAGTTCGGGCCGGACAACTACATTCCCCTCGACGTGGCGGGGCTCTACTGGCACTTCGTGGACCTGGTGTGGGTCTTCATCTTCCCCATCGTCTACTTGATCCGCTGGTGACCTTCGAGGAGGAGTAGCTATGGCCGAGCACGGGGGACACACACCTGGAGCGGCAGCAACGACGCACGGCGCACATCCCAACTACTGGCTCATCGGCATTGTGCTCAGCGTCTTGACGGTGCTCGAGCTGGCCGTTACGTCCAGCTACGTGATCGAGCTGCTCAACTTGTCCGAGCTGGTGACGAACGTGGCCCTTATAGCCTTTGCCCTGGCCAAAGCGGCGTTCGTGGTGGGGTACTACATGCACCTGAAGTTCGACAGCCGCGTGTACACCACCATGTTCGCCACCGGCATCCTGTTCGCGCTCCTGTTGGCCTCAACGTTTATGCTGCTCTTCTAGCATGCAAGTCTACAACCCGCCCTGGACAATCTGGCTGACCGGCTGGACGTTCGAGCCCACAGTGGTGATCGGGTTAGTCGGGCTCGTGGTCCTCTACTTCGGGGGAGCACAGTACCTCCGGCGCCGAGTCGATGCCTCGCTCTCCCTGTCCCGCGCGCAGCGCTTCTCCTTCCTGCTGGCTGTGTTCTCGATGGCTGTGGCCCTGCTCTCCCCCGTGGATGAGCTG
>JALSKA010000225.1 GCA_026989095.1 Ardenticatenaceae bacterium | reverse complement strand
CGCCTTGGCCCAGCAGGTCGTCGAGGCGCTGACACAGCGCTTTGCCCCCTCACTGCACCCGGCCATCAACGCCACCGGCGTGGTCATCCACACCAACTTGGGCCGTGCTCCTCTCAGCCAGGCTGCGGTTGAGGCCATGCGGGCGCTTGGCAGCGGGTACAGCAACCTGGAGTACGACTTGGAGGCCGGCCGGCGCGGCTCCCGATACGTTCACGTGGGCGAGCTGCTGGCCGAGCTCACCGGCGCCGAGGCCGGCCTCGTGGCCAACAACAACGCCGCGGCCCTGGTGCTCATCCTGGCCACTCTGGCCAGTGGGCAGGAGGTGCTCATCTCACGCGCCCACCTGGTGGAAATCGGCGGCGGGTTCCGCATTCCCGACATCATGGCCCAGAGCGGCGCCACGCTGCGCGAGGTGGGCACCACCAACCGCACCTACGCCCACGATTACGAGCGCGCCATCGGCCCCCTCACGGCCATGATCCTGCGCGTTCACACCAGCAACTTCCAGCTCCTGGGCTTCGTCCACCAACCACCTCTGGCCGAGCTCGCTCGCCTGGCTCACCATCACGGCCTCCTGTTGGCCGACGACGTGGGCAGCGGTGCCCTGCTCGACACCACGGCCTTCGGGCTGGCCTACGAGCCGCGCCCCCAGGAGAGCGTGGCCGCCGGCGCCGATTTGGTCTGCTTCAGCGGGGACAAGCTCCTCGGCGGGCCCCAGGCGGGGTGCATCGTGGGACGCAAGGAGCTGGTGGAGGCCATCAAGCGCCACCCGCTCATGCGCGCCTTCCGGGTGGACAAGACCACCCTCGCCGGCCTCGAAGCCACCCTGAACGCCTACCGCAAGGGCACGGCCGTGGAGGAACTGCCAGTCTGGCGCATGATCGCCCGTCCACCCGAGGAATTGCGCGCCGTCGCCCGGCGGTGGGCCCGGGCGTGGCGGCGGGCCGGCCTCAACGCCGAGGTGGTGCCAGGCCACTCGGCCATCGGTGGCGGCTCCCTGCCCGGCCAGACGCTGCCCACCTGGTTGGTGGCCATTCGAGTCCCCCACCCGTCCGAGGCAGCCGCGGCCCTGCGGCGTCACCGCCCGCCCATCGTGGTACGCATCGAAGATGACCGCCTGCTCGTTGATCCCAGAACCGTGCTGCCCGGCCAAGACAAGGTGCTGGCCAGGGGCATCACCCGCCTGTTGGCGTAGGGGAAATCCCCCTGAGCGCACACAGACACAATACCAGGCAAGGAGGCTCATCATGCAACTCTCCGCGTTTGGCAAGAAATTCACCCGAGACGTGGGCATCATCCAGCTCATGAAGGACTTGGGAGAAGCCCTGGCCGACGCTGAGGGGGTGTTCATGTTGGGCGGGGGCAACCCGGCCCACATCCCCGAGGTGCAAGCCCGCTTCCGCGAGGCCATGCGCGGTATCCTCGACCGCCCCGGCGACTTCGCTCACCTGATCGGCGACTACTCCTCGCCCCAGGGCGAACGGGCCTTCGTCGAGGCCCTGGCCGATCTGCTCCGCCGCGAGTACGGGTGGGAGATCGGCCCGGAGCACATCGCCCTGACCAACGGCAGCCAGACGGCCTTCTTCTTCCTCTTCAACCTGCTGGCAGGCCCCACGGAGGAGGGCCGGCACCGGCGCATCCTGCTCCCCGTGGCGCCCGAGTACATCGGCTACGCCGACGTGGGCCTGAGCGAGGACTTCTTCGTCGCCAGCCGGCCGGACATCGAGTTCCTGGGCGACCACCTCTTCAAGTACCGCGTCAACTTCGACGCGCTCACCGTGACCGACGACATCGGCGCCATTTGTGTCTCCCGGCCCACCAACCCCACCGGCAATGTGCTCACCGAGGAGGAGCTCCGCAAGCTCGGCGACTTGGCCCGAGCCCACGACATTCCCCTGATCGTGGACAACGCCTACGGCCTCCCCTTCCCCAACATCATCTACACCGAATCACGCCCCATTTGGGACGAGCACATTGTGCTCTGCATGAGCCTCTCCAAGCTGGGCTTGCCCGGCGTGCGCACCGGCATTGTGGTGGGCCGGCCGGAGCTCATCGACGCCATCACCAGCCTGAACGCCATCGTCAGCTTGGCGCCCAACAGCTTCGGCGCGCTCCTCACGTTGGAGCTGGTGCGCAGCGGTGAACTCGTGACCCTCTGCCGGGAGCTGATACGCCCCTACTACTGGCAGAAGGCCCAGCAGGCCCTGGCGTGGATCGAGGAGTTCATGGGTGATTTGGACTACTACGTCCACAAGCCGGAAGGCGCCTTCTTCTGCTGGCTCTGGTTCAAGGACTTGCCCATCACCAGCCACGAGCTCTACGAGCGCCTCAAGGCCCGCCAGACGCTGGTGGTGCCCGGCGAGTACTTCTTCCCCGGCCTGGGCGACACCTCGTGGCGCCACCGCTACGAGTGCATTCGGGTCAACTACGCCGGCGACACGGCCACAGTGCGCGAGGGCCTGCGCATCATTGCCGAGGAGGCGCGCCGGGCCTACGCCGAGGCGTCACCCCGCCCCTTTCCCGTGAGGTGAGGTAAGGGGAAGGCCACCTGTTACCACCGCTCCAACACCCAAGCCAGGCGCCGGCGCAACCACGCCTTCCACGGTGCCCGCCCCGCGTCGAAGCGGCCGAAGTCGTAGCACAGCCGCGACACGCGCCGGCCGCCGTGCCACAACTCCAGCGTAGCCGTCAGGGGCGGCCGGAGGGTGAACGTCACGGTGGCCACCAGGGAGATGCCGAAGGCCGGCACCTCCACGGGCGCGCGCGTCACACAGCACTCTCCCCGGTACAGGCGCGCTTCCGCGCCGGCAAGGGGGTGGCGCGTGTCGTTGATGGCCCAAATTTCTGCCTCCACGCGGTCACCGGCCCGGTAGGGGCGGAGAGGATAGGCCAAGGTGACGAAGTGGGGCGCGTAGAGCTCGGCCAGCGCTTCGGCCGCCTCCTTGGGCCGGCCGAAGTGGTCCACCAGGGCCCACGTGATGGCCGGCCACGGCTCATTCCACTGCCAGACGATCAGTCCGGCCGCGCCCCCGGCCTTGCGCCGGCGCTGGTGTTCCACCATGAGTTGAAGCCCCCACGCTTGGGCGCGCTGGGAGGCGGCCACGAAGGCCGCCAAGCTCCGGGTAGCATCTGGGTCCACCGCGCGGGCATACCGCTCCAGTTTGGCGTACTCGGCGCAACGTCGTGTCCAAGCCGGCCCCGCCGGCCAAATCTCCTCCTCCACAGCGGCCAACGTCTCGCGCGCCGGCAGGGCCTGAAGGCCGAACTCACTGACCAAGGGCGCCCGCTCATCCGCGTAGGCGTGAACCGGCGCCAACCCGTGCCACACATCCCAGTTGTGGCTTTCGTCCGGCCCGGGCGAAGGTGGGCGGAACGGGCGCGTGCCATCGTGCTCGTCCACGGCCCGGGCCAAACGTGCCACCAGCGGACGGTTGCGCCGGGGGCTGTACTCGTTGCCGGCACACCAGACCACCAGCGACGGGTGACCGCGCAGGGCCTTGACCGTGGAAACGGCCGTCCGCTCGGCGAGCTCCAGGAATGCCGGGTCCCGCGGGTATCGGTCGGCAAAGGCGCAGGCGAAGGGGAAATCCTGCCAGACCAGCAGACCCAGCTCGTCACAGAGCTCGTAGAAGGCCCGCTTCTCCCGAAGGCCGCCGCCCCAAACGCGGACGGTGTTGACGCCCGCCTCCCGTGCCCGGCGCAGCAGGGGCTCGTAGTCGGCTCGGGTGAGCCGGCCCGGCAGCAGGCTTGCCGGCACCCAGTTCACGCCCCTGATGAACGTCCACACCCCGTTGACCGACAGGCGTGGACCATCCCAGGCCACTCGGCGCAGGCCGAAGGTGAGCTCCTGTTCGTCGCTCACGCGGCCGGCCTCCACAACCCGAACGCGGAGGCCGTAGAGGTGGGGCCGGCCGTGTTCCCACGGCCACCAGAGGCGTGGCTGCCGGACGGGCAAGTGGAGCTCTACCGTCTGACGCCCTGGCCTCACCTCGACATCGGCACAGACGTGTCCCCTGCTCTTCCCGTCCGCCTCCCACCACTCTGCCTCGAGGCTCACCCGGTGGGGAAAAGTGGCGTCCAGCTCCAGCCGCAGGCGAGGGCGTTCTGGGTCGCCGAGCACCCAAGCGTTGCGGATGAGCACGTCGCCGCTCACGACAAGCCACACGTCGTCCCAGATGCCCGGGGCACGGCACGCGGGGGCGAAATCCCACCCGAAGCTCACTTGGGCGCGGAGCAGGCCGAGCCGGGGGTGGTACGGGCGCAGCGCCCCCGGCATGAGCCGGCGGGCCAAGGGGCGCCAGAGCCTGTCGGGGAGCGGCCAGCGCGGCGCGGGCCACGCGTGCGCCCCCCAGAGGCGCACGCCCAGCGTGTGATGGCGCCGGCGCCCGTCGCGCGGCACCGCATGGGTGAGCTCCAGCCACAGGTCCACGAACTGCCCCACGTGGCGGGCCACGTGGAGCGCATCCCACCAGATGTCGGCCACGTAATCGAGGCCACAGAAGTGCAGGAAAGCCCGTTCGCGCGGCCGGAGCGCCAGGGAAACGGGCCTCTCGTACCACCAGTCGCGAGCGTTGGCCTCTTCGTCGTAGAGGGCCACGTGGTCATGCCGGTTCACGTCGGGAAGGAGGCCGTGGTCGGCCAAGTCGGCCTGGACGTGGCCGGGCACGCGGGCCGAACGCCACCACCACGCGCCGGCCCGGTCGTCTGCCGGGGGGCCGGGAGACCGTGGCGCCACAGGGCCGAAGCGCCACGTTGGGCCGTTCAACAGATAACGCACCATAGGTCTCTCCGGTGATCGAGGAGATCGCCAGGATGTTATCCGCACACAAAGAGAAAGGCCACAAGCCATCGAGTGGCTTGTGGCCTCTGGTCGGGGCGAGAGGATTTGAACCTCCGACCTCTTGCACCCCATGCAAGCGCGCTTCCGGGCTGCGCTACGCCCCGACGTGAAGGGCGACCAGTGGGGCTCGAACCCACAACCTCCTGGGCCACAACCAGGTGCTCTACCCTTGAGCTATGGCCGCCACGTTGATCTCACAGGTGGTGGGCCCTGCTGGATTCGAACCAGCGACCAACCGGTTATGAGCCGGCCGCTCTACCGCTGAGCTAAGGGCCCTGGTGGGCAAGGAGGGACTCGAACCCCCAACCTCTTGGATGTAAGCCAAGTGCTCTCACCACTTGAGCTACTTGCCCACGGCTCGGGCGGGAGGCCGGCCGCCACACCGACATGGTGGACCCGACAGGATTCGAACCTGCAACCCCGTGGATGCAAACCACGTGCTCTCCCGTTGAGCTACGGGCCCGCATGGGGGGCGACACGGCAAGCAGGTGTACTCCCGATTCTGTTCTGCCCGAGTGCCGTCGCCTCGCACCCGGACGCGCCGTCATCTGTCTCTCCGCCCGTGGCGGAGGCGGCTCCTCACTTGGTGGGTGTGACCCACCCTCGTGGTCGCCGCTGCGACGGGAGCAAACCACGGAGAGCGCCGTGGCCTGCCCCACCCGCCTTGCTCCCCATCAGCCAGCGCAGTCGCCTGGCCGCCGACATTGCTGCCGACGCCGGTGGGCTCTTACCCCACCCTTTCACCCCTCACCTGTGCGGCCACATGAGGGCCGCCATCGGCGGGTCTGCTCTCTGTTGCCGTCTTGCGTCACCAGGCCGTTACCAGCCTGGTGCCCCACCTTGCGGTTTCGGTGGGTGGCCTGCCCACAGCTTGGACGCCGTGGGCGGGGAGTCGGGAAGTTCCTCTGCCCCGCCCTGTGACGGAGCAGCGACGGCACCCTTGCTTGCCGTCGGCCGGGCCTCGCCCGGAGCCAAGTGGGTCGCCGGGGACTCGAACCCCGAACTCCCTGCTTAAAAGGCAGGTACTCTACCAGTTGAGTTAGCGACCCCGGTTTCCCCGCACCAGCCTTCCGGCCCGGCTTGCGTTCGGGGTGCGCGCTCGCTCATAGATTATGCCAAAAGTTCCCCGTCTTGTCAAACAATGGGCCGAGTACAAGGGCCGCGCCTTCGCGGAGACACGCCGCTTTTCCACACCCGGCCGAGTTTTCAACAAACGCCGGAGGGGACTCCTCCCCGAATTGTGGAAAACCCCGTGGATTTTGTGGATGACTTCCCCCTTTTGGGGATAACTGGGACATCAAAGCCCCCTGGGTCACCACAATATGTGCCACCCTCAACGCAAAGGGGCACTACATCTAGTACCTCCGCCTTTCCCCTCCCCACAGCTCAAGCTCCGGCAGATCGTTCCCCTCTCCACAATCCTCCGCCCCTCTCCTCGGGGTTGTGGAAAACACCTTCCTCCGTGCAACCACTATATGTTGTAGGAACGCCACATCTCCGCTACAATCGGTAGAGGGTGAGCACGGCTCACGCTCAACTTGTCCACATCTCCACAGCCCCTACTATGATGACATGAGAGTATTACTAACACGTTTGAAAAACATGTGGACACCGATACCCTTGATGACATAACATGCCCTTATAGGTGTTCCAGATGATTGTACTTGGCGTGGAAACCTCCTGTGATGAGACCAGCGTCGCCTTGGTCCGAGACGGCCGGGACGTGCTCGCCAACGTGGTGGCCTCTCAGGCCGAGCTCCACAGGCGCTACGGGGGCGTCTTCCCCGAGGTGGCCTCTCGCCAGCACGTGCTCTCCATTGTGCCCGTGTTCAAAGATGCTATAAGCCGCGCCCAAGTCGGCTGGGAGGATGTAAGTGCCGTGGCGGTCACCTACGGTCCCGGCCTTGTGGGCTCTTTGGTCGTCGGGCTCAACTTCGCCAAGGCCCTTGCCCTGGCCCGAGGGCTGCCTTTCATTGGCATCAATCACCTGGAGGGGCACATTTACAGCGCGTGGCTGCGGCTTTCGCCCGACGATTCCCCGCCCGAGCCCCGTTTTCCGGCTTTGGTGCTCATTGTCAGCGGCGGCCACACCGAACTGGTGCTCATGCGCGATCACAGCCAGTACACCCTGCTGGGCCACACCCTCGACGACGCGGCTGGCGAGGCCTTCGACAAGGTCGCCCGGATGCTCGGCTTGCCCTATCCGGGGGGACCTCACATTCAGCGCGCGGCCGAACAGGGCAATCCGGAGGCCTTTCGCTTCCCGCGTGCTTGGCTGCCGGAGACGTACCACTTCAGCTTCAGCGGGCTGAAGACGGCCGTCTGGCGGGAGGTGAGGCGATACTTGCCCGACGGCGAGGAGGTCTCACGCCCTCGGCCCGGGCAGATGCCGGAGGAGCAGGCCGCTCTGCCGGTTCACGACTTGGCCGCCAGCTTCCAACAGGCCGTTGTGGACGTGCTGGTGGCCAAGACCGTGCGCGCCGCGCGGGACTTCAGCGTGCAGGAGGTCATCCTGGCCGGCGGGGTGGCGGCCAACCGGCCGCTGCGCCAGCAGTTGGCCACAGCGCTCCGGGAGTTGAGCGTTCCCCTGCGCCCGGCTCCCTTGTCCCTTTGTACCGACAACGCGGCCATGATCGCCGGCGCCGCGTACTGGCGCCTCCAACGGGGGGAGCGCTCCTCCCTGGACTTGGACGCCGAGCCGAACGTGGCTTTGGCGGACCGGCCGGAGAGGGCCGTTACGTTGAGGAGCCGAACGCCCGCGCGCGGGCAATAGCCTCTTCTTCCTCGTCCATGAGGGGGTAAGAGGAGCGGCCCTGCTCGAGGGGCTTGGCGTAAATGCGGGTGCCATCGCGGGTGTAGAGGCTGGTGATCACCACGCCGTTGCCGTGATCGTCCAACAGGGCAATGGAAAAGCTCTGGTCGCCGCCCGTCTCCTGGAACGGGTTGAACCGCACGACGCCCACCCGGCCCACGCGGCCGGCCATAGCGGTCCGCAGGCCATCGACACTTTGTTCCAGCTCTGCGAGGCGGTCGCTGTTCTGCTGCGCAAGCCGGCGGAGCCCGGTGAGCAACGTGGTGCTGCGGGCCTCGGCTCCGGCGTCAGCGCCGGCCGCCAGGCGCCGGCGCAGGGCCAGCCCCTGGAGGACGAGGCCCACGAGAGCCAACGCCGACAGCACAAGGGCAGCAAAGGTCAGGGTGGGCGCATACGCCTGGTAGAGCTGGACAAGGCTGGTCATGGCCACCTTCTCCGCAGGTTTGCTGTGCGAACGCCGGTTGACTCTACCATACCAGCGAGGGTGCAATGGTGCAAATCGTGATCGCCACCGGGAACCCGGGAAAGCGGCGGGAGTACAGGGCGCTTTTGGCCGACCTTCCCGTTGTGCTCGTCATGCCGGAGGAGCTGGGCCTCTCGGTGAACGTTGAGGAGAGCGGCACCACGTTCGAGGAGAACGCCGTGCTCAAGGCCCTGGCGTATGCCCGTGCGGCCGGCATGCCGGCCTTGGCCGACGACAGCGGGCTGGAGGTGGAGGCCCTGGGGGGCTTTCCCGGCGTTCACAGCGCCCGGTGGAGCGGCCCCACCGACGCCGACCGCGTGAACGCCTTGCTCGCCAAACTGGAGGACGTGCCGTGGGCACGCCGCGGCGCCCGTTTCGTCTGTGTTGCGGCCCTGGCTACCCCTGCCGGCGATGTCGTCACGGCCGCCGGCACCGTGGAAGGTCGCATCCTCTTCGCCCCGCGAGGCCGGGGGGGATTCGGGTACGATCCGGTTTTCTACGTGGTAGAGGCCGGGCGCAGCATGGCCGAGCTGGCGCCGGACGAGAAGAACCGCCTGAGCCACCGTGGCCGGGCTGCGCGGGCTGTGCGCCCTCACATCGAGGCCCTGCTCAACGTCAACCCGCCTCCTCCGCCTGCTTGACGATGAGGACCGGCACAGGCGATTGCTGGATCAGCTTGTGTCCCACGCTGCCCAGGGCAAGGGCGGCAATTTCCCCGAGCCCCCGGGAGCCGATGACCACCAAGTCCGCACGACGTGCCTCCACTACGCGCAGGATGGCGGCCGCCGGTGGCCCCTCCAACAGCTCCTGTTCGGCTTGCACGGATGGCGGCAGGCGGGAAGTCGTCTGCTCCAACACCTCCTCGCCGTGGGCAATGGCACGGGCCACCGCCTCCTCGTACAGGCTGGTGCCCAAGTAGCGGGGCACCGGATCGTAGGCGTAGACCAGAATCAGGGTGGCGTCGTACTTCTGGGCGATGTCAGCCGCCACGTGGGCGGCGTATTCGCTGCGCTCCGTGCCGTCCACGCCGACGACAATGGTCGCGAACATCATAAAGCCTCCTCGTCTCTTGATAGTTCACCCACGCCCGGGAGTTCGGTGAAGGTCCGCGTGAGGGGAAGTCGCCTTCCAATGATACCAAGGCCCACCTGGGTGAGCAAGTGTTCGCGCTCGCCCCAGTTGCCGTGATTCCGCTCATGGGGTAAAGTAGGGCCATTCCTGCTAAAGGGCGAAGGCCCCTGGCTTCGGCCTTGGGGGAAAAGGGGATTGATGAGGATGATGGGGAAGGGCCATGGACCCGGAGACCCTAAAACAAAAGGCTGCGCACTACGCCGTGGACACCTTCGTCCAG
>JALSKA010000224.1 GCA_026989095.1 Ardenticatenaceae bacterium | reverse complement strand
TCGAAGACCAGCAGGTAGTGAACGTCCTCGGGCAGATTCTGGGAGATGTGGGGCATGGTGTCCTCACTCGTGGAGTCCTGTAAGGGTTGCCTGCCAATCCGGGTGCTCCCACCGCACCACGAGCCCTTGGGCGGTGAGCCACAGCGTGTGGCGTACACCCCACGGGTCGCTCAGGTGCCAGCGTTCACATGGGCCTGGAATTGGCCCCGTTGTGGACTCCTGGCCAGCATCTTCCCAGATTACCTTGGCTATTGCATGGGTGAGCAACCCCTGTTTTGTGACGTGAACCCAGAGTACAGGTTGTGAGCCTTCCCCGCGTGGCCGCAGGGGCAAGCTGACGAACGGCGTGACCACGAGGGTGTCGGGTTCCAGGGAGAGCACGTGGCGGCCCGGCACGCGGTTATCGGTCAGAAGGGCCCCGTCGTCGTAGAAGGTGTAGGTTTGGCGGTGGAGGCCGGCCGGCGTGCGCTGGTGAACCTGAAGCCGCTCCACGTGCCCGTCCCGCACGATAGCGTGGCCAAGCCGGCGCACCTCCCGGCCACGCTCGATCCCCTTCTGGTCCACCCGCCAAACGAGGCTGCCGTCCGGCTGGCGGAACACCTCCCACGATTCCTCCAGGTCCAGCTTGGCCCCGCGCACTCGGTGGTGGCCGCGCCGCTCGGGCACTTCGTCGGGACGGGGTGGGTGAATGGCCGTCACCGCTCACTCCTGGTCGAGGGCGATCATCAGGCGCTTGTTCATGCGCCCCTTGCTCTTGTAACCCACAATGCGGATGGGGCCCACCTCGCGCGTGTTGGCCACGTGGGTGCCGCCGTCGGCCTGGAGGTCCAAGCCGACGATCTCGACAATGCGCACCTGTTGGATGTGGGGCGGCAACAGGTTGATCTTGGTGCGGATCAGGTCTGGAATCTGGAAGGCCTCCTCGCGCGGCAGGAAGCGCACGCGGACGGGCCGGGCGGCGTCCACTTCGGCGTTGATCTTGGCCTCGATCTCTTGGACCAGCGCCTTCTCCAACCGCTCGAACTCGAAGTCCATGCGGCCACGGCCCGGCTCCATGTTGGCGCCGGTCACGTGGGCGCCGTAGTCCCGCCAGATCACGCCACAGAGAATGTGGAGGGCCGTGTGGGTGCGCATGAGCAAGTACCGCCGCTCCCAGTCGAGCAGGCCGTGGACGGGTGTGCTCTCGGCCGGACGTGCTTCCCCCTCGAGCAGGTGGACGAGCTGGCCGTCGGCCCGCCGGAGGCCGGTGACGCGGTAGGTGGTGCCGTCCGGCGCGCGGAGCAGGCCGGTGTCGGGTGGCTGGCCGCCGCCGCCGGGGTAGAAGGCCGTGCGGTCGAGCACCACGCCCTCCTTGTGGACGGCCGTGACCGTGGCCTCGAACTCGCGCACGTAGCTGTCGGTTTGGTAGAGCAGTTCAGTCATGGGGGCTCCTCCCTGGGAACGTGAGACCAAAGAAAAACGCCCGCCCCGCCAAGGGACGGGCGTGGTTGCCCGCGGTACCACCCTTGTTGCCCGCGCGTGCGGGCCCTCTCCTCACGGGGGCGAACACCCCCGCGCCGTTGGTAACGGGCGGCGAACCCCGGCCACGCCTACTGCGCCGGCCTCGTTCCTTTCGGAGGCCAACGGTTCGGGTGGCGGCTCGGGAAGGATGTTCGGTGCCGCGTACACACCGGGCTTCCACCATCCCCGGCTCGCTGGCGTGCCGTCTGACACCTACTCGTTTCCGTCGTCGCCTTTCCGCTCTTCTGCTGTCAGCGTGCGGGTGTTGTACTGTAGCAAATTCCCCGCTCTTTGTCAAAGTCGAGTTGGCCGTCCCCGCGCCCTCGTTGGAGGTACCTTTGGGGAAGGTCCCCTCTCACCCCTGACGCCGGTGCGCGTCCGGCGACGCCTCGGCGCTCTCCGGGGCCGGCGGCGGGGGCGACACGCCGGCGCGCAGGTGCGTCAGGAGGGCTCGCAGGCCGGCCACGGCCCCGTGGGCGGCGACGATGGGGGCCACGACTTTGGCCTGGTAAGTCACGAGCACGTCTCGCCCCCGTCGGAGCTGCTGGTCCGCCCAGCTCATTCCCTGAGATGCCCTGGTGACCACCCAGACACTGCCCCGCCAGAGGGCGAAGGCCACGCCGAGCACCAAGGTCATGCCCACAATGCACTCCAACGTCAGGATGATGGCGGCAACCGTTCCCCAGCTTTCCAGTGAGCCCATCTTCCTCCGCCCGTCCGGGAGCCGCTTGCGCCCCCGGAGTTCACGTGGTATCGTGGTATTGTGCCTCCAGCGCAGAGCCCATTGTACACGATTTGGAAGGCCGTGTCCAACGCTCCCGGACTAAGTTCGGCAACGGTGGGGGAGCATCACGGTGGCGTTCCCGTGTGTGGATGTGAGGGCGTGGAGATGGCTGAGCGAGTGGCTGTGATCACCGGAGGGACGCGGCGCTTGGGCTTGGCCGTGGCGCGCCGGCTGGCCCAAGCAGGCCACGCCTTGCTCCTCAACTACCGCGAGGACGACCGGGCCGCGGCCGAGGCTGTGGCCGTGCTCCGGCCGTTGGTCCGCGTTCACGCCGTGCGTGCTGACGTGACGCGGCCCGAGGGGGCCCGCGCCGTGGTGAGCGCGGCCGAGCATCACTTCGGCCGTGTGGACGTGTTGGTCAACTGTGTGGGTCCCTTTGTGGCCAAGCCGCTGGCCGAGACAACGGTCGAGGAGTGGCGCCTGGTGGTGGGGGGCAATCTCAGCAGCGCCTTCTACATGATGCGCCTGGTCATTCCCCTCATGCGGGCCCAAGGGGGCGGCGTGATTGTCAACTTGGGCTCCCTCAACGCCGGCCAGATGAGGGGAGCGCCCGGCGTGGCGGCCTACCAGGCGGCGAAGGCTGCCCTCGTCGTCCTCACCCGTTCCGTCGCCCGCCATGAGGGCCCCCACGGCATTCGGGCCAACGTGGTCAACCCAGGGCCGGTGGACCCCGTGGGGCTGCCGGACGACATCGTGGAGCGAATCCCCCTGCGCCGGCTGCCCACGGCCGAGGATGTGGCCAAGGCCGTGGCTTGGCTCTGCTCCGACGAGGCAGCCTACATTAGCGGCGCCGTGCTGGACGTTCACGGCGGCCTGTGGGCGTAAGGCGGCGACTCACGCTTCCAGGAGGGCCACGCACTCCACGTGGTAGGTTTGGGGGAACATGTCCAGCGGCTGCACTTGCCGCAGGGTGAAGCCCGAGCGCACCAGCCGGCCCACGTCGCGGGCCAAGGTGGCCGGGTCGCAGGAGACGTAGATGACCTTGTGGGGGCGGAGGCGGGCCAGGGCATCCAGCACGGCCTGGGCACAGCCGGCCCGGGGCGGGTCGAGCACCACGATGTCGGGGCGCGGGTGAGACCATGTCGGCAACACCTCTTCGGCCGCGCCCGTGATCCAGGAGACGTTGTCGCAGTCGGCAGCGTTGGCCCGGGCGTCCTCCAGGGCGCCCGGGTTGACCTCCACGAGGATAACATGACCTGCCTCGGGGGCCAAACTGATGCCCAAGGTGCCCACGCCGGCGTAGGCGTCCACAACCGTCTCGATGCCGTAGAGGGGAGCAGCGGCTTCACGCACCAGCTCGACGAGCACGTCGGCCATTGCCGGGTTGACCTGGAAGAAGCTGGTGGCCGAGATGCGCCACCTGCGGCCGGCCACTTCCTCGTGGATGAAGGGGGAGCCGACCAGGGTCACAGGCGTGCCGTCGGCCAACACGAGGGCCACGGAGACGGGCAGGTCCACCTCAACCTCCGGCGGCTCGTCCCCGTCGGTCTCGAGGATGACCATGCGCTCCCCCGTGCGCGTGCTGGCCCGCAGGGCCACGCGGCGCAGGGCGGGAAAATCGGCCTCCACCAGGTGAAGGAGCTCGTGGACGGCCGCGTTCATGATGGGGCAGGTGGTGATCGGCTCGATCCCTTTTCCGTCGGCGCGCACGAAGCCCAGCCGCCCCCCATCGCCCACGTGCAGTTGGACGTGGTTGCGGTAGTGCCAGGGCGTCTCCATGCCGATGCAGGGGCGAACGTCGGCGTCGTCCAGCCGGCCGAGCCGGCGGAGCTGCTCGCGCACGATGTCGGTCTTGTAGCGCAGTTGGGCCCCGTAAGCGGCGTGTTGCCACTGGCATCCCCCGCACGCCCGGGGGCCGAAGTGGGGGCAGACCGGCTCCACCCGTTCGGGGGCCGGCACACAGACCTCCTCGGCCACGCCGCGGGCCCAGCGCTTGTGGCGCGCGGTCAGGCGCACGCGCACCCGCTCGCCGGGCAGGGCGTAGCCCACGAAGACGACCCGGCCGTCGGGCGCGCGGCCAAGCGCTTCCCCGCCGTGAGCCATCTGGGTCAGCTCGAGTTCCATGTCGTCCCTCCTGGCCCTACTTTACCCGGAAAGTGGCCCCCGGCCAAGTTCCACTTGCACATCCCGCCACGTGCGCTATCCTTACCGGAACATTCTGAGCGTAGGGCTGCTATCGGGCATTGCCAGCCACATGTGGAACTACACGCGAAGGGGAGGCAGAGAGCCATGAACGAACCGCACTTTCTGGGGCGTGAGGCGCTCACGTTCGACGACGTGCTCCTGCTGCCGGGGTACAGCGAGGTGTTGCCCTCGGAAATCGACTTGAGCACCGAGATCGCGCCCGGCATCCGCCTGAACATTCCCATCCTCTCAGCCGCCATGGACACGGTCACTGAAGCCCGCATGGCCATTGCTCTGGCCCGCGAGGGGGGGCTGGGCGTCATCCACCGGAACTTGACTGTGGAGGACCAGGCCGCCGAGGTGGACAAGGTGAAGCGTTCGGAGTCAGGGATGATCGTGGACCCGATCACCCTTCCCCCCACGGCCACGGTGGCCGATGCCGAGCGCATCATGAGCACCTATCGCATCTCCGGCGTGCCCATCACCGAGGAGGACGGCAGGCTGGTGGGCATTCTGACAAACCGGGACATCCGCTTCGTGGAGGAGTCGGACTTCGGCCGGCCGGTGAGCGAGTACATGACATCCCGTAACTTGATCACGGCCCCCTTTGGCACCACGCTGGAGGAGGCCAAGCGCATTCTTCAGGAGCACCGCATCGAGAAGTTGCCCCTGGTGGACGAGCAAGGGTATCTCAAGGGGCTCATCACGGTCAAGGACATTCAGAAGAAGCGCCAGTATCCCCTGGCAGCCACCGACGAGCTCAACCGCCTGCTGGTGGGCGCGGCCATTGGGGCCGGGCCGCGCGCCCTGGAGCGGGCCGAGGCCCTGGTGCGGGCCGGCGCAGACGTGTTGGTGGTGGACACGGCCCACGGCCACTCGAAGAACGTGATCGAGACGGTCCGCCGGCTGCGGGGGCTCTTTCCCCAGGTGCCCGTGATCGCCGGCAACGTGGCCACTCCCGAGGGAGTGCTGGCCCTGATCGAGGCCGGCGCCACGACCGTGAAGGTGGGCGTTGGGGCCGGCTCCATCTGCACCACCAGGGTGATCAGTGGCGTGGGAGTGCCCCAAGTGACGGCCATTTGGGAGTGTGCGCGGGCAGCCCGCCCCTACAACGTGCCCATCATCGCCGACGGCGGCATCAAGTACAGCGGCGACATCGTGAAAGCCCTGGCGGCCGGCGCCTCGGCGGTGATGTTGGGCTCGCTCCTGGCGGGGCTGGACGAGTCGCCGGGCGAGATCGTGCTCTACCAGGGGGAGCGCTTCAAGAACTACCGGGGCATGGGCAGTCTGAGCGCCATGAAGGGCCCAGGCCGCGACCGGTACGCCCAGGGCGCTGAGGGCAAGTTGGTGCCCGAGGGGGTTGAGGGGTACATCCCCTACAAGGGACGCCTCCACGACTTCGTGTTCCAGCTCACCGGGGGCGTGCGCAGTGGCATGGGCTACGTGGGCGCCCGCTCGATTGGCGAGCTGTGGGAGAAGGCTCGCTTCCGGCGCATCACTCATGCCGGGCTCATCGAGAGCCATCCCCACGGCGTGCTGATCACCAAGGAGGCTCCCAACTACCAGGAGCGACGGTAAGGTGCGGCCCTCCTCGGAGAGCCCCGCGCCGTTGCACGGCGGAGCGAGGACGTGGGCGCGGATCAACTTGTCATCATCGCGGTGGTCTTGGCCTTTGTCGCGGGCGGATCGGCCCTCATGATCCTGTGGGGCATGGAGGAGAGCGAGCGGGCCCGGCGGCCTCCTCTCTACGAGCGGGCTCGGCCGGGCCCCTTTGGCGTCGAGCTGGTGGCGACGGGCCGACGCCAGATGGCCGTTCTCCGCCTGGTGCGCCAGGCAAGGCGAGGAAGCCTTGGCGAGGCGTTTCACCTCGTCCGCCATCCGCCGGCCCTTATCGTGGAGGGCATCGCCCGCGAGGACGCCGAGTGGCTCGTGCGCGCCTTGGAGGCAAAGGGCGCCAGGGCGCGTGTGGTGCGTGGCCCCCAAGGGGACAGGGCTATTCCGCCCGACGGCGAGGGATAGGCGCGGCCTGGTGCGTGCCGTAGGCCACGAAGCCGCCGTTCTTCAGCCAGGGGACGACCTCGTACACGTCCCGCCGCGCGCAGAAGAAGACATCGTCGCGGTAGCCCAGCTCGAAGAGCTCCTGGGCACTGGGCGTTTCCGCGAAGAGAGAAGCCAAGTCGGCCGGGCAGGGTTCGCAGGCAACAGGGGTGTTTTGCAGGCGTTCCAGGTGTCCGGCAATGCAGCGCGCCCCGGCGAAGTCCTCCTCGGCGTGGGCTTCGTCCTCACCGGCGGCCACCAGCACGATATCCCGGCCTTCGCGGCGGGCCATCTCCAGGGCGGCCCGGGCCACGGCCCCGGCGTTGAGGGTGGTGCCGGCCAAGATCACAGTGTTGCCCGCTCGGGCCGCGCGCACCACGCGGGTGCCATTGGTGGTGGTCAGGACCAACACGCCTCCCCGCAGGAGGTGGCCGTGGCGCACGAGCTCCGTGGGGGAGTTGCCGAAGTGGAAACCCGGCAGCTTCATGCCCCGGCGCTCGCCGGCCACGAAGTGTCCCGGCCGGCCCAAGTAGGCACGCGCCTCCTCGGGTGTGCCCACGGGCACCACCTTCTGGGCGCCCACGGCCAGCGCCGTGGTGATGGTGGCGCTGGCCCGCAGGGCATCGATGACCACGGTCACGGCCTCCCGCCGGGCTGCTTCCTCGGCCCCGGCCTCCCCGAAGAGAATGTCCACCTTCACGTCCGCTTTGATACCCATTGGTTCCCCCTGATCACAAAGCGCCACAGGGCAGTTCGGTCTCGCTCGTCCGCGTAGTCGATGCCCACGCGGGGCAAGCGTTCGACGGCTGAGTCGTCCACCGGCGAGCCGGCCTCGATCCAGAGCACGTGACCGGCCACGCAGTCGGTGCCGTTGAGGGACCTGTCCACGGCCAGGGCCTGGCAGAGCTTGCCCGGCCCGTTGGTGAGATCCACGGGCCGCCTGACAGGGCGCAGCGTTCGCATTCGGTCCAACCCGGTCAACGGCTCCGCGGCGCGGATGAGGACGGCGCCGGCCACGCCCTCCGGCTCGGTGACGACGTTCAGGCAGTGATAACGGCCGTAGATCAAGTAGACGTAAGCGTAGCCGGGTGGGCCGAACATCACCGCGTTGCGCTTGGTCATCCCCCGCGAGGCGTGGCTGGCCGTATCTTCTGCTCCCCGATAGGCCTCTGTCTCCACGATGCGGGCGCGCAACTCCGTGCCGTCGGGCAGCCGGCGCACGAGCACACGTCCCAACAGCTCGCGGGCTACCTGGGGGGTCGGTTGCGCGAAGAACTCCCGTGACAACTTGGCCATACCCAAAGAAAAAGCCCCAGCGCCACCTGTGGCCGCTGGGGCACCTTCGACCCTCGTTGCGTGCGCGCTTAGAACATGCTCGTTCCCGGGGACAAGCCCTGCCGGATTCTACCCGGAAGCCGGAGGGCTGTCAAGCATCCACCAACTGTGTGCCGCGACGGCGATGGGTCAAATGTAATACGTTTGCACGTCCGCGTCGATGGGATGGTGAATCAACTGGGCTAGGGACGTGGAGTAGAGCACCTCATCGGTGACGTTCTTGAGCTCTCGCCAGACCTGGCGAATGGTACAACGTTCCAGGAGCAGGCAGTCGGAGAAATCAGGGTTCACACACTCCATGGGCTCGAAGGGGCCTTCGAGGGCGGCGATGGCCTCGCCCAAGTAAATTTGCTCCGGGGCGCGGGCCAACATGTGGCCCCCACCGGGGCCGCGCACGCTGCGGATGAGGCCGGCGCGCCGCAGGGTGAGGAGAATCTGGTCCAAGTAATTCTCGGGAATCATCTGCCGGTTGGCGATGATGGCGCTGGGCACCGGTCCCTCGCCGTAGTGACGGGCCAGGTAGAGCAGCGCCCGGATCCCGTACTCGCTCTTCGTGGTGATGCGCATGGCTTCTCCCTTCCCTCGTTGAGAGCACGCTTCAATACCCGAGGTGGTGATGTGCGTTTCACCGCCGTTGAGTGTGGACGGCCAACACCCCGAACACGCTTGTTGACACTGATATTGCGTCGCGTTGCCATTTTTGTCAACGAGAGTCAAGTGGCCAGAGGTGGGAATTGCTCGGGGGGCAAACATCCCGGCGCACACGTTCACCCGAGTGCTATTGTCCGTCGAGCACGAGAACGTCGTCCACGTAGGCCCACGTGTTGAAGTAATCCACCCCGTTCCCGTCGTACTCCCTGTTCCACACCGAGATGCGCAGGGTCACCGTCTGGCCGCGGAAAGGCGAGAGGTCCAAGGGCGGTGTCTGTCGCCAGCCGCTGTCGTAGCGGGTGCCGGGGGCTGTGCCAGGATTTCCGTCCCGGTAGAGGAGCACGCCGTTCACGGTGATGTCCAGCGAATCCCACAGAGTTCCGGACGTGCCCACTTGAACGTCGTAGGAGACGAGGCGATACCAGAGCCGGAGTGTTGGGGCCGTCGTGTCGGGCACGCGGATCTTCTGCTCGATCCACGCACTGCCGGCCGGCACGCTGCCGTCGCGCCCCTCGCCCCACGACGGATTTCCCAACAGGGCTGCCCACCCTCCGCTCCGTCGCTCCTCGGCCGTCAGCGATTGGGGCAGCTCGCCCCCCCGTCTCCAGCCGCGCCACCCCTCCTCGAAACTGCCGTTTTCGATGGGCGGGGGTGGCACATTGGTCACCAGCGGCAGGAAGAGAGCGTGCTCGTTGTCCTCCAGGGCGACGGTGGCCTGCCCCGGCACGCCGATGGTGGCGCCGTCTGGCGAGGCCAACACCACCGAGAACTCCTCTGTGCCCTCAACTTGGCCGTCGTCCATGAGAGGGACCTCAACGGTCCGGGTGACTGTGCCCGGCGCGAAGCTCAGCGTGCCGCTGACAGCCACAAAGTCGCTGCCTGGGCGTGCGGTGCCCGGTGCCGTGGCGTACTCCACCCGTATCTCCCGCTGGGACGGCTCGGAAATCGTCACCTGGAGGCGTGCGGTGCCCTCCCCCTCGCTCACCCTGTAGACGGGGCGGTCGAACCTGACTTCAGGAAGGGTATCATCGTCCAAGATGTACAGGGTGGCCGTGAAGGGAGCTGTGAGCACGGCGTTTTGGGGGGAGGCCAGCGTGACGATCAGCGTCTCGTCCGGCTCGCTGAGGGTGTCTCCCCGGATGAGCACCTCAATGGCGGCCGTGGTGGTGCCGGGCGGGAAGATCAACGTGCCTGCGGGAGCCAGATAATCGGTGCCGGCCGACGCCGTGCCCCCGATTGGGAAGTAGTCCACCCGCACTTCCTGATCCGAGGGCGCGGTCAACAACACCGGCATAGTGACCAAGCTGTCCAATGTGCCCTCTTGGCGGAAATAGAGCGTGTTCTGAAAGCGCACACCCGGAATGGGTCTGGCCGTGGCCGTGGGCGTGGCTGTCGGCGTGGGCGTGGGCGTCGGCGTGGCGGTGGCCGTGGGCGTGGCCGTCGGTGTCGGCGTGGCGGTGGGTGTGGCCGTGGGCGTCGGCGTGGG
>JALSKA010000223.1 GCA_026989095.1 Ardenticatenaceae bacterium | reverse complement strand
CGCCCTGCCGAGAGGAGGCGGTCGCGTATGTACCGCTTCCTGCGCGACATGTTCGGCCCGCCCGAGCTGTTGATGGTGATAGTGGAGTGAGCGGTGTCGGTGGTGGTGCGACCCTTCACGCCCGCCGACCGCCCGGCTCTCCTGGCCGCGGTGGATGCCGTCTGCGCCGAGGGCACGTGGATGCAGACGCGGCGGTACGAGCCCACGCCCGCGTGGGAACACGCCCTCCGCCGGGCGCACTGCACGTGTCACCTGCTCCTGGTGGCCGTGGCCGGCCGGCAGGTGGTGGGCTGGTGTCGGCTCTTTCCGGCGGCCGACGGCGCGGCGGCCGACGTGGGCATCGGCCTGTTGCCGGCCTACCGTGAGCAGGGGTGGGGCACGGCCATGTTGCGCGCGGCCGTGACTTGGGCCAGGCGGGCCGGCCTGCGGGAGCTCACGCTGACGGTGCGGGCTGACAACGCGCGCGCCCGACACGTGTTCGCCAAGATTGGGTTTCGCCCCGCCGGCGTGCCGGAGCAGGGGTGGGAGCGCATGGTGTATCCCTTGCGCCCTCGGCGGACGTGAGGCAGCGGAGGAGATTGGCTTTCACAGAAGGAGGAGGCAGAACGTTGTGTGGCGTGGAGCGTCCCCGCATCCTGTGGGCGCCACCCGAAGAGCGGGCCGAGTCCGACTGCGCGTGCCCGGGAGCGGGCGCCCCGCCTGAGCCTGAGCTCCCGGAACCCTCGTCCGGGCTGTGGGAACGGGTGCCCGACCTCTTCTGGGCCCCCCTGCCGGACGGCCACCGAGCGGTGTTCAACCCTTGGGGCCGGGCCGGCGTAGTGGTGCTCAACCGGCCGGCCGTGGCCCTGTTGGATGGGTTCCGGCGTCCACGCCGGCTGGACGGCGGGCCGGCCCACCAGATGGCCGCGCTGGAGCTTCTGCGCCCGGCGGGCCGGGGAGATGTGGTGCCTCGTCCGGCCGCGAGCTCCCCCGCGCTCACGGCCTGGCTCCACGTGACCAACGCCTGCAACCTGCGCTGCACCTACTGCTACGTGGCCAAGACCCACGAGAGCATGGACGAGACCACCGGCCTGGCGGCGGTGGAGGCCATCTTTCGCGCGGCCCGCCGCCACGGCTTCCGGGCCGTCAAGCTCAAATACGCCGGCGGCGAGCCCACCCTCAACTTTCCCCTCGTAGTCCGCCTGCACCAACATGCCCGCAACCTGGCTTCCCGCCACGGCGTGGCCCTGCGCGCCGTGCTCCTCTCCAACGGCGTGGCCCTGCGGCCGTCCGTGCTCGCCTGGCTGCGGGACCAGAGCGTGCGGCTGATGATCTCCCTCGACGGTATCGGCCCGACCCACGACGTGCAGCGCCCCTTTGCCGGCGGGCAGGGCTCCTTTGACCGCGTGGTGCGGGGGATCGAGGCTGCGGTGGCCCACAACATCGTGCCCCACCTCTCCATCACCGTGACCGCGGCCACGGCCGACCACGTGGCCGCCGTGGTGGACTTCGCCCTCGACCATGAGCTCCCCTTCAACCTGAACTTCTACCGGGACCACACCGTCCGCGCGCCGGCCGGGGCGTGGCGGGCCGACGAGGAGCGCCTCATCCGGGGCGTGCGGGCGGCCTTTGCCCGCATCGAGGCCCGGCTGCCTCGCCGGCGCCTCATCGACGCCCTGGTGGACCGCAGCGCCTTCGACACTCCCCACACCCTGGCCTGTGGAGCCGGGCACCATTACCTCGTGGTGGACCACCGTGGGCGAGTGGCCCGGTGTCACATGGAGATCGAGCGGCCCATCGCCGACGTGTGGGCCGATGACCCCCTCGGGGCGGTGCGCGCCCACGGCGAGGGGTTCGTCAACCTGCCGGTGGACGAGATGGCCGAGTGTCGCACGTGCCCGTGGCGCTACTGGTGCGCGGGCGGCTGCCCGCTGCTCACCTTCCGGGTCACGGGCCGCAGCGATGTGAAGTCCCCCTACTGTCACGTCTACCGGGCCCTCTACCCCCACGTCGTGCGCCTGGAAGGCTTGCGCCTGGTGAAGTGGGGGACCCCCCTGCCCACGTGAGCCGGCCTCGTCCTGGACGCCGCCTTCTTCGCCGTCGCCTTCTGCGCGGCCTCTCCCCCTCTTTTCACAAGCGCTCCCCTCGCCGCGCCCGTGTGACCGCGGGCAGGCCCGTGGCCGCCAATCCGCGGAGGGGTGGCGTTTATGGTGGTGAGGGGCGGTGAAAGGCTGTTGTAAGTTTTCCTTGCTCTTCCGGTGAGCAAGTGGCAGAACTGAGTGCAGCCTAGCTGCCAGAGCAGAACGCTGCGGATTGTGTTTTATATAGTAAACACAAGGCTACGGAACATGTGAGTGGCGTCTCGAAAGGGGGTGAGAGCCGGCGTGATCGTTCGTAACGTGGACGGCACAACACGCGACAGAATGAAGGTGATGGAGTCAGGCGAAAGGGGGTGAGAGTCAACGGGAAGAGGGTGTGGGGAAGGGGCTCGGGGCAAATCTCCCGGGCCCTTTTGGCCCCAACCGTGTCGGGAGTCAGGGGATTGGATGGGTCCTCACAGGACAAAAGGGAGGTGTCATGATCCGAACGGTGTTCGTGGTGTTGGACATGGTGGGAGTGGTAAGCTTCTCCGTGATCTTCCTGATCTGCTTGATCATGAAGTTTTCGGGCCGCAGCGCCACCACGGAGAGCTACACCGATGACGAGCACATCTTCCTCAACACCATGCTCTTCCTCACGGGCACGGCCGTCGTGGTTCTCCTGATCCTCGGCCTCAGCCCGTGGTCGCCGCTGCTGTGGCCGTGAGGGGAGATGCAAGGATGGACGTGAGGGGCAGAGGAGGGCCGCAGGGCGAGACGTGCGCTCGTCCTTGCCGGGAACACACTTTCCGGTTCCTCCTCACTCACGCTTCCACCGGTGCCCCGGTGCCCTCGCGCGGAATTCGGAGAACAGGGAGGCAGTCACATGGGCATGAGGCAGGCACGTCTGCGTTTCGGATGGCGAGTTGTGCGGTATGAGGGGGGCGAACGGGCGCCTCCACAACCGAAAGGAGGTAAACGTCATGAGAGGGTATTGGCGCTTTGCCCTGTTCATGTTGTTCACCGGCGTGTTCTTCGGCCTGCTCCTCGGCCAAGTGGAGCTCCTGAACCCCGGGCGCGCTGAGATCCAACGGAAGCTCGGCGAGATCGAGGTCGAGAGGGAGAAGCAGATACTCGACTCACAAAAGCGCCTGTTCCGGATTGAAGAGAGCCTCCGCCCGTACTTGCTCTGGGCCCGGGAGCTCACCATCGACTTCAGCATCCTTGCCCTCAGCGTGTCAACCTCGATTGCCGTCCTCGTCTTCACCTACACCGTGAGCATCGCCATCTACACACGGCTCACCGGCCACCCTCCGACCTCCTCGATCCTGCGCCGGTGACCCCGCCTCGACGGCGCCTCCACGGCATTTGAGCGCCCGATGACGAGTGCCGTGTGCCCTTGGCGGCCCCCATGTGCGCGGCAGCCGGCCCTTTGGTGCGCCCGTTCGTTGAAAGCCGGGCCCGATGGGGAGCCGAACTTGCCCATTTCCCAATCGGGAGTAGTATGCGGATGAGTGTCCACGCAGCCCCGTCGATTTTCCCCCATTCCCTGTACCCTCAAACGTCCGGCCGTGCAACCCGTCCGTGACACACACCGTTGTCGAGGCGTCGAGCGAGGGGAGTGAACGTTGGAGGAGGCCCGACCAATGGAGCAACCGAGAAGCGTCCTAGCCCTGCTGACCGACTTCGGCACGCGCGACAGTTACGTTGGCGTCATGAAGGGCGTCATCCTTGGCATAGCCCCCGGCGTGGCCCTGGTGGACCTCACCCACGAGATCCCGCCCCAAAACGTGCGCGCTGCCGCCTACAACCTGCTCGTCTCCTACCGCTACTTTCCGGCGGGCACAGTCTTCTGCTGCGTGGTGGACCCGGGCGTGGGGAGCCAGCGGCGGGCTGTGGCCGTGCGCGCCGGGGCGTACACCTTCGTCTGCCCGGACAACGGGCTCCTCACAGCGGTCCTGAACGAGACGCCCGCTGCCCACGCCGTTTCCTTGGAGAACCCCGAGTACCACCTGCCCCACGTGAGCGCCACGTTTCACGGCCGCGACATCTTCGCCCCCGTGGCCGCCCACCTGGCACGGGGCGTCCCCTTGGAGGCCCTGGGACCAGAATTGGACCCCGGCCACCTGGTTCGCCTGGACTGGCCGCGACCGCGGCCAACCGCAGACGGCGGGTGGGAGGCGGTCGTGGTCTACGCCGATCACTTCGGTAACCTCGTGACCAACCTGCCCGGCCACCTGCTCGCCCCGCCGGCCGACGCCTGGCGCGTTGACGTGGGACCGCTGACCATCTCGGGCGTTCGGCGCACCTTCGCCGACGTGGAAGTGGGGGAGCCGGTGGCCTACGTGGGCAGCAGCGGGTTCCTGGAGCTGGCCGTCCGGCAGGGCAACGCCCGCCGGCAGTGGAACGTGGGGCCCGGCCTGATGGTGCGGCTTCGCCGGGCTGGGTGACCTCTCCCCGACATGCAACTCTTCACAGGAGGCATACAACCGATGACCGTCTTCCACAGCGATGTGTCCAGCCTGTTGGCGGGAGCGCAGGAGGCAGAGCCGATGGAAGCTTTCGTCATCCGGGGCGGCAACCCCATTCGGGGCACCATCGTGCCCCAGGGCAACAAGAACGCAGCCCTCCCCATGTTGGCGGCCACACTGCTCACCGACGAGCCCGTCCGCCTCTACAACGTGCCCGACATCCGGGACGTGCACACCATGTTGGCCCTCTTAGACGACTTGGGCGTTGACATCGACCGCGAGGGCCCGGGCGTGGTGACCGTGCAGGCCCGGCACATTCGCCACCACGCGCCCCACGCGGCCTGGTGTCAGCGGATTCGCGCCTCGTTCCTGCTGGCCGGCCCCCTGTTGGCGCGCGTGGGGCGGGCCGTCTTGCCCCGCCCGGGCGGCGACCGCATCGGCCGGCGGCCGCTCGACACGCACATTCACGCCTTTCGGGCCCTCGGCGTGGAGGTGGACGTGACGCCCGACCGCTACGTCCTCCACGCCCCCAAGGGCATCCAGGCCGGTGACATCTTCCTCCACGAGATGAGCGTCACGGCCACGGAGAACGTCCTCATGGCCGCGGCCCTGGGGAGGGGGACGACGGTGATCAGAAATGCTGCCTCGGAGCCCCACGTCCAGGAGCTGTGTCGCCTGATCAACGCGATGGGGGGACATGTGGAGGGCATCGGCACCAACACCTTGCGCGTTGCGGGGCGCGAACGGCTGCGGGGCACCGCCTTTCACATCGGCCCCGACTACTTGGAGGTGGGCAGCTTCATCGGCCTGGCCGCGGTCACGGGCGGGGAACTTTTGATCAAGGGGGCCATGCCCGACGAGCACCACCGCATGACGCGCATCATGTTCGGGCGCCTGGGCATCCGGTGGGAGGTGCGCGGCGGGGACATTTGGGTGCCTGCCGATCAGGAGCTGGTGATCCAAGATGATCTCCACGGTGCCATCCCCAAGATCGACGACGGCCCCTGGCCGGCCTTCCCCGCCGACTTGATCAGCATTGCCGTTGTGTTGGCCACGCAAGCAAAAGGCACCATTCTCATCCACGAGAAGATGTTCGAAAGCCGTTTATTTTGGGTAGATAAGCTCATCAGCATGGGGGCCAGAATTGTGCTCTGCGACCCCCACCGGGCGGTGGTCGTGGGCCCCTCCCCCCTGTACGGCCAGACGCTCTCCAGCCCCGACATCCGGGCCGGCATGGCCCTGCTCATTGCCGCCCTCTGCGCTGAGGGGGAGAGCGTGATCCACAACATCCAACAGATCGAGCGCGGCTACGAGGCGCTCGACCGGCGACTACGCTCCTTGGGGGCGGAGATCGAGCGCGTCCGCCTGTAATGAGGTCGGGGCCACGCCCGCGGTCGGGAAACGGCGAAATGAGGTGTTCATGTCGCTCCGCGACGTGCAGGTGTACGAGGACTGGCAGGACCGCCTCCGGCAGGCCCGCCTGGAGGATCGGCGCGCAGTCCTGGCTGTGCTCTTGGTCGTGCTGTTCTCGGTGGGGCTCCTGGCCTGGCACCGGTGGCGTGTGCTCCAGGGCGCCCACATGCCCTTGGAGACGGCCGGTCTCCTCGGTGCCCTCTACCTGATTGTCGGCATCGCCTTCCTCAGGGGGACTGCCCTCGTCCGCGGGCGGGCCTTTGTCGTGGGCAGCTCGCTCCTGGCCGGCGCCTTTCTCCTGGGCGCCCTCGTGGACGTGCCGGAGACCGTTGGCGTCGGCCCCTTTCTCCTCTTCCCGCCGCTGCTCTTGGCGGGCGCGCAGGTCATGGCGGCGTGGTCCCTTGTGGTGTGGGGCATGTGGGCGCGGCGCCGGCTCCCCCTCTCACGGGCTGGTGCCCTCCGCACGGCGGTTTGGGCAGTGATCGGCGCCGGCGCGGGCGCCGGTGTGGTGCTCGTGTGGTACCTTTCGGCCCGCTTTGGAACGCTCGTGCCCGCCCTCGGGGAGCGCCAGTGGGCGCCCGACGTGGAGTTCTGGCGGGCGCTGCTCGTCATGGCAGGGGTGCGCGCCGTGGCCGAGGAGGTGGCCTTCCGCGGCGCGCTCTTCCACGTGCTCTACCACCGCCGGCACATGGGGTTCTGGCGGGCCACGGCCGTGACGTGGGCGGCCAACAACGCCGTCTACGCCGTTCAGGGCGCCTGGCTCCCGGCGCCGCCGGACGAGCGCCTTCTCCTCCTGCTTGGCCCCACGTTGCTCGTCCTCGTGAACTGTGGCCTCTACGCCGTTGAGGGCAATGTGACGGCGGCCGTGAGCAGCAACGTGCTCTTTCGGGCCCTTTCCGTGGTCCTGGAATTTCCGGGGAGGTTGTCATGAGCGTTGGAGGCGAACCCGCGTGGAGCCATGTGTGGGCCTTTCCCCCCTTCCTGCGTGAGGACCTGCCGCAGGTCGGACACGCCCTGACACGTGACCGCCGGCTGCGCGCTGTGTGGTTGGGGGCGTTCGTCTTGGCCCTCTGGGGCGGAACGACGTTGGTTGTCTACCGCCTCTTCGCCCTCTACCTGGAACAGCCTGAGTGGGCGTATTCCTACTTCCTCTCCAGGTATCTCTACCTCATCCCCATCCTCGTGGCCGGCTTCCTCCTCGGGCGCTCGGCCGCCGTGTTCGTGGGCCTCGTCTCGACGGCCCTCTTCGTGCCCAGGGGCGTGCAGTTGTTCGTCGAGGCCGGCCTCTCGGCGGCTACCGTGGAGACTTTGGGGCTGCTCGTCCTCTACAACCTGGTGCCCCTGCTGATTTCCAGCCTGGTGGAGTTCAGCCGGCGCCAGGCCAGGCTGTGGGACACCGTCAACCAGCTCGGACAAGTCATCGAGATGACCTTGGACCCGAGAGCCCTGCTGCCCCTGGTCTCGCGCCAGAGCCTGGTGTTGGGGGAAGCCGACGGCGCCCAAATGTGCTTCAAGGTGACCGGAACGTGGCACGGGGAGGCCGGCTGGTCCCTGTCCGACGAGCCGGACTGGTCGCAGGACATGGTGGCCCTCGATCCCCGGAGCCTGTTGGCGTGGATTCTCGAACAGGAGCGTTTCATCACCCTGCCCAACGTGGCCGACGATCCCCGTTTCGACGTGCCCGCGGAGCTGGCGGCCAAGCGCCCCGTGCTGATTGCCTTCCCCCTGCGGCGCGTGGGCAAAACGGCCGGCGTGCTGATCTTGTGGCGCTACTGGGGTGACCGCTTCGCCCGGGACGACGTGAAGGCCCTCCGCGTGCTGGCCGACAAGGTGCAGATGGCCATCGAGAACGCTTGGCTCCACAGCCAGACCGACCGGAAACTGGCCAAGCGCGCCGAGGAGCTCACCATGCTCCTCAACGCCACCAACACCTTCACCTCCACCATCGAGCGCCGACAGCTCCTGGAGACCCTCTGCCGGTACGTGGTCGATGTCATCGGCGCCAGCTTCTGCCGGGTCTTCCTGGTCAACGAGGCCGAACAGGGGATCACCATCCGGGCGGCCTACAGCGTGCCCGACTTGGTGTGGGACCCAGGCGTGGGCAGCGTCTTTTCCCTGGAGGCCCTGCCCTGGCACCGCTGGGTGATCAACAGCGGCCAGCCCCTGGTCATGCGCATTGAGGATTACCGGTACATCCTCAAGGAGCCCGAGTTCTCGGTCACCTTCTGCGCCGGCGCCAAGTCGGTCTTGCTCCTGCCGCTGCGGGTGAAGCACCGCTGTCTGGGGGTGGCCGTCGTGGGCGAGCGGCGCTTCTGGGAGCGCACACCCTTCGACAAGCAGAAGGTCGAGCTGTGCCTCTCCATGGCCCGCCAAGCCAGCCTCGCCCTGGAAAACATCGTGGCCCTGGAGTCGGTCGAGGCCCAGAGGCGACAGATTCAGTTGATCATCGACAACGTGGCCGACGGCGTCTTCAGCACCGACTTGGACGGCGTCATTACGGCCTTCAACCCGGCTGCCGAGCGCATCACCGGCTTCCGCGCCGAGGAGGTGATCGGCCTGGCCTGCCACGAGGCGTTTGCCCGCGACGGGGAGACGACCTGCGCGCTCTGCTTCGGCGAGTGCCCCGTCGAAGCCGTGCTCTCCCGGCGCGCCGTCTCCGAGACCGTCCAGCGCAAGGAGTGGATCCGGGACGGCGGGGGCGAGCGCCGGCTGGTGGTGCACACTGTGGCGCCCCTGGCCTACGGCGACGCTCACGTTGGGGGCACCGTCTCGGTCATCCGGGATGTCTCCCGCGAGGAGGAGTTGATCCGGCTCAAGTCCGAGTTCATTTCCCTCGTCTCCCACCAGTTGCGCACCCCCTTGGCCGGCATCCGCATGTCCGTGGAGTTGCTCTCCCAAGAGCAGCCTGATGGCGAGCTGCGCCAGGACCTGCTCGACGTCCTCAACCGCCAGTGCCGGCGCCTGAGCCGGCTCGTTGACCAGGTGCTGACCGCCTCCAGGCTGGAAAAGGCCCAGACGGCTCCCATGTTGGAACCCTTGGCCCTGCTCCCCATCGTGCGCCAGACCGTGGACATGTACCGCACCCAACACCCCGAGCGCCACTTCCTGGTCGAGGCGGAGGGGGGGCCGGCCTTCATCCTCGGGGACCAGGCCGCCGTGGAGGTCATCTTGGAGAACTTGTTGCAGAACGCGGTCAAATACTCGCCCCCGGACAGGCCCGTGCGCGTCTTCCTCCACCAGGAGTCGGAGGCAGTGCGCCTCACCGTGGCCGACGAGGGCGTGGGCATTGCCCCCGACCAGGTCGAGCACGTCTTCCAGCCGTTCCGCCGCTTGGTCAGGGACACCAAGCGGGACGACACCTACGGCTTTGGTTTGGGGCTGTACATCACCAAGCGACTCGTCGAAGACCAGGGCGGCTCCATTTGGGTGGAGAGCCGCGTGGGCGAAGGTGCTCGGTTTCACGTCAAATTTCCCAAGCTCCAGGCGGAGGTGAACCATGTACGCGGAGAAGATTCTCGTCGTCGATGACGACCGGGACTTGCTCAAACTGGTGGCGGATGGCCTCAGCCAAGAGGGCTACCACGTGCTCACGGCGACGGACGCCCGTGAGGCCCTGCGCATCGCCTACAGGGAACACCCGGACCTCATCGTGTTGGACATCATGCTGCCCGGCATGGACGGCATCGAGACGTGCCGCCGGCTGCGCGAGCTGACCGAGGTGCCCATCATCATGCTCACGGCCATGTCCCGCGAGAAGGACGTGGTGCGCGGCCTCTCGGCGGGTGCCGACGACTACGTGACCAAGCCCTTCGGCATGGCCGAGCTCGTGGCCCGTGTGCGCGCCTGTCTCCGGCGCAAGGCCGGCGACGCCGGCCGGCGCAGCAGCGTCATCGTCGCCGGGGAGCTGGTGGTTGATCTAGCACGCCACCGGGTGACGGTGCGAAACGAGCCGGTGGAGCTCACGCCCACCGAGTTTCGCCTGTTGGCCTACTTGGCGCGACACCGGGGCTACGTGATTCACCACGAACGCCTGCTCACCGAGGTGTGGGGACCCGAATACCGGGACCAGTTGGACTACTTGCGCCT
>JALSKA010000222.1 GCA_026989095.1 Ardenticatenaceae bacterium | reverse complement strand
ACCTCAAGGAGGGGCTGGAACTGTGGGCGCCGGTGGAGCGCGTGGCCGAAGCGCTGCTCCCGTGGGCGCGGGCCTACGAGGCACGCCTCATCCTCCCACGGCGGGACACCGCCCCGGCCGAGCGGGCGGGCCCGCTGCCGGAAGATGTCGGGGAACGGCAGGCCCTGCTGCGCCAGGTGCTGGCCTGGATCCGCGAGAGCTCCGAGTGCTCGGACTGCTTCGTCCTGCGGCTCCTCGGCCGGGAAGAGGGGGAGCAGCCCCTCTTCGAGTTCCACGACCTGCCCCACGACTGGTCCCTCTTCCTGACGGCCCACCAGTGGGAGGCCGTGCAAGCGGCGCTGCGGGAGGCCGGCCTGCCCGACGATCTCTTCTTCGAGGCCGACCGGATGCGCTGCGTGCCCTGGCCGGGCACGCGCTGGCGCGACCGCCTCCTGCGCCGGCTGGGCGTGCAGCGCTGTTTCACGCCGCGCGAGTGGAGAAAACAGTTCGGGGAAGAAGAATAGAGGAACACGAGGAAGAGGCAGAGTAACGACATGAAACGCACATCGTTGGCCAAGTGGATCTCCGTCCTGTTCGACAGTTCCTTTCTTTCCCTTGTGCTCTTCCCCCTCGTGGGGTGGCGAGCGGGCGGGGCCGCCGGCGTGGCCTGGGCCCTCGTGGCCTTTCTCATCCTCACCGGCTTTCCCGCCGCTTACCTGGTGGTGGGCCGCCGTCGCGGCTGGGTTTCCGACTGGGAACTGAGCGACCGGAGGGAGCGCCCCCGCTTCATCGCCGTGAGCCTGGCCAGCGACCTCTTCGCACTGGCCCTGCTCTGGTGGGGTGGCGCCCCCCGGCTGGTGTGGGCCTTCGCCCTCATTTACGCCTGCTTGGGCGCCACGATGTTGGTCATCTCCAGCTTCTGGAAGATCAGCCTGCACATGGTGGGCGTGGCCGGCTTCGCCACGGTGCTCGTTTACGCCTTCGGGCCGCCCCTGGTGGTGGGCTACGCGGCCCTCCTGCCCGTGGCATGGGCCCGGATGGCGCGGCGCAAGCACACCCCGGCCCAGCTCGTCGCGGGGGCCGCGGCCGGCCTGGTGATCACCGCCTCGGTACTCCTGGCGGTGCGGCCGTGATCAACACGTGCCCGCGGGAGGCTTCGGAGGCGAGCGCAGCCCGGCCTTCTGCAACAGCTCGTGGGCCCACAGCGCCACAACCGGGTCCAGCGGCGGCTCTGGCTCAGTGGTGTAATCGATGCGCAGGTCGTAGCGCACCTCGTCGTAGATCCGGGCCAGCAATTCCCCTAGGGCCAGGGTAGGCTCCTCCTCCCCCTCCCGCAGCGGCACGGGAACCTCCGGAATGGGCTCGTTGACGTTGAAGGGATACAACTTCGCCCGTGGCCGCTCCCACCCCCGACTGACCAGGATGCGGTAGTGGCTGGCCGGCAGGGACCCCATGGGCATTGGCTCCCAACCCCGCAGCAGGTCCACCTCCACCAGGTTGGTCAGCGCATCCAGCACCGCCCGGCGCTTGCGCTCGTACCGCTCTCGGTTCAGTCCCGGCCGCTTGTTGGTGGGGGAGAGGACCTCGATCACCGTGATCACCTGGTGGGTCTCCGTATCGCGGATCTCCAGGTAACGCTGGCGTATCTCGTCGGACAGGGGGAGTTCCACGGTGACCGGGCGCTCCAGGACAGTGACAGGAGGGGCACCCGCCAGGGGTTCCTCGGGCTCCCGGGGAGGGCGCACCACGATCACATCCGGTCGGCCGACGAAGGTGCGGGGGTCGGCGGTGACCACGTAGGTGTGTTCCTCCACCGCCACATAGTACCGCGGGGCAACCTGCGGCACCAAGGCGGCACGAATGGCGCGAACGAGTTCCAAGTACACGTCAGGCCACAACGATGGGCGCTCCAGATAGGGGTCCATGCCGGGAAATGGGGAGGGCATCCTTCCACCTCCGTCAAGACGATCATCCCGCCTGCGTGAGCGAATTATACTGGAAGGCCGCCGCGGGGGCAACCAGTTCTCAGCGCGGTGAACGCCCTTCGTGGCTTTTGGCCTGCTCGGGGGGCGGCTTCTGAGGAGGCCGGCTCCCTCGGACCGAATGCCCCTGCTTGGTCTCAGCGGCGAGCAGTGGTATAATCAGCCGGCAGCGACTGCTGCCCGTTCGCGGTGAACACTCGCACAGGGAGGAAGCCATGTCAAGTTTGGGCGTGCCGGAGCTGATCATCATCCTCTTCATCGTCCTCATCGTCTTCGGCGTGGGCCGGCTGCCGGAGTTGGGAGGCGCCCTTGGGCGCAGCATCCGGGAGTTCCGCAAGGCCACGGCCGAGGACGAGACCGCCGAATCCTCGGGCGAGAAGCCGGCATCGTAACCGAAGGGCGCGAGCAGCCTCGGGTTGTCCGTCGGCCAGGCCGAGAGACCCAACAACGGGGAGGCTTCCATTCTCCTGCGTCTGCTTCGCAAAGCACAGCGCATTCTGGTGGCCGTGCTGGACGGGGCCATCCTGGGCCTGTTGGGCGGCGGCGTGATGGGCATTCTGCTCTTCACCGTGGCCAGGCCCTTCATGGAACGCCTTGCCGGCACGCCGGCCGGCGACGTGGTGGGAGGGCTGGTCCAGAGCATCGCCCAGGAGGTGCTGCGAGTCGTTGGCCCGGCTACGGCCGGCTTCGTGGCCGAGATCTTGGCCATCGCCCTCCTCGGGGGCCTTCTCGGCGGCCTCCTCGGCGGGCTGTCGGAGCTGGTCACGCGGAAGTGAGGGGAGAAGGGCCCAATGGGACACACGGCGTCGGAGTGGGGGGTGGTGCTGGTGGGCGGCGGGGTGCTGGCCGTGATGGAGGGCGCTCTGCTGGGCACAATGGCCGGGCTCGTGCTGGCCAGGAGCGGCCTGGCGCCCGCCCACGTGGCGGGCATTCTCCTCCTGTGTGGCCTCATCCTCCTGCTGGCCACAGCGCCCGGTCCGGCCGCCCCCCACGACTACGACGTTCACGACGTGGAGGCCGAGGCCTGGTGGACGACCTCCTCCTACGGGTGACGGCGACAGTTTGACAGGGCCACCTTGTTCTGCTATCATCCTCCACCACGTGACCGGAAGCACATGTCGGCGGAGCCGAGAATGAGCCCAGTGGACGTGTGGACCACAATGTGTCGGTGTACCTGTCCCCGGCGGGGGTTGTCTCCCCCCGCGCGGCGGGGCCTCGGCGCCCGCCCCAGGGCCTGAGCGCGCACCGGCACGCGGGAAGCGCGGCAACCCCCGAATCGCCCCACGCGGTGAGAGGGGGTTTTTTGATGCCACGTCGCCCCCGTGCAGTCATGATCCCCGGCCAACATGTGGCCCCCTCCACCACAGGAGGGGGCTTTTTCGTTGGCAGCAGCAAGGAGATGTCCCAGGAGGGAAGCGCGTGGAACGGCCACCGTCGCGGAAGTGGCTGCCCATGTTGGGCAAGAACAAGTACATCTGTCGCAACGGCGCGGCGTCCTGTCGGAAGAGGAGCGACCACCACACGAACACCACAGGAGGGGTGCTATGACCGTTCGCACACAATCGCCGTCGTCCGTTGCCCACACCTTGCCCATTCCCACGTGGGAGGAGGTGCTCAAGCGCAACAGCATCGAGCGCATGAAGCGGGAGAAGTTCCCGCTCGACATCATCGAGGAGCTCCCCGAGCTCATCGAAAAGGGGTACGAGGCCGTGCCCGAAGAGGACATCGTGCGCCTCAACTGGTGGGGGCTGACCCACGACAAGCCCAAGGTGGGCACCTTCATGGTGCGCGTGAAGGTCTCCGGCGGGCTCCTCCGGCCGGCCCAGTTGCGGGCCCTGGGGGAGATCTCGCAGCGGTTCGGCAAGGGCTACGCCGAGCTCACCACCCGCCAGGGCATCCAGTTCCACTGGGTGCGCCTGGACCAGCTCCCCGAGGTGTTGGACGCCATCCAGCAGGCCGGGCTGACCACCGTCGGCGGCGAGGGGGACACGGTGCGCAACATCACCGGCTGTCCCGTCTCCGGCATCAGCCGCGACGAGCTCTTCGAGGTGCAGCCCATCATCGAGGAGGTAGCCCGCTTCTTCTACGGCAACCGCGACTATTCCAACCTGCCGCGCAAGCACAAGTACTCCATCGCCGCCTGCCGCTTCCAGTGCAACGCGCCCGAAATCCACGACGTGGCCCTGGTGGGCGTGATCAAGGACGGCAGGCCCGGCTTCACCGTCCGCGTGGGCGGCGGGCTCTCCATCACCCCCCGCGTGGCCCGTGACTTGGGCGTCTTCGTGCCCGTTGACCAGGTCATCCCCGTGCTGCGGGCCATCACCGACTCCTGGCAGGAGAACTTGCGCTACCGCCGCAGCCGCGCCAAGGCGCGCATCAAGTTCATGGTGGACGACTACGGCGCCGAGGGGGTCCGCCGGATGGTGGAGGAACGCCTCGGATACCGGCTGGAGGATTACGTGGCCCCGCTGCCCGAGGGCGAGGCCGACCACTTGGGCGTCCACCCCCAGAAGCAGGAGGGCTTCGTCTACGTGGGCGTGCCGGTGCCCATGGGGTGGATCACGGCCGGCCAGATGATCCAGATCGGCGAGTTCGTCGAGGAACTGGGCGGCGACATCCGCTTCACCCGCCAGCAGAACTTCATCGTGGGCAATGTGCCCGAGGAGCGGCTCGAGTGGCTCCTCGAGCGGCTGGCCCGCGTAGGCTTCCCCACGGACATCAATCCGGCCTACGGCACCTCCATCGCCTGCACCAGCCACCAGTTCTGCAACTACTCCGTGGCCGAGACCAAGGAGAAGCTCAAGGAGATCCTGGAGGTGCTCGACCAGCGCTTCGGCCCGCGCATCCGGGGCCTCAAGATCCACATGGACGGCTGCCCCCACGCCTGCGCCCACCACTGGGTGGGTGACATCGGCCTCCAGGGCACGGTGAGCCGCCAGCCCGACGGCCGCCTGGTCGAGGCCTACGACATCACCCTGCGGGGCGGCCTGGGCGTGCGCACGGCCATCGGCAAGCCCCTCATCCGCCGACTGCCCAGCGCGGAGACAACCAAGGCCGTGGTGCGCCTGGTGGACGCCTGGCTCCGCGAGCGGGAGCAGCGCAACGGCCAGGCCGAGGAGTTCACCTTCCACGAGTTCTGCCAGACCCACACGGACGAGGAGCTGCGCGCCATCGCCCTGGGCGAGGAGGTGCCGGCGCCCGAGACGCCCAAGGAGGAGGCCGTCACCATCCGCATCCCGGGCATGCTCCTCTACCTGACCAAGGGGGCCAACATCGTCGAGGTGCGGGCCACCACCCTGCGCGAGGCCATCGAGGCGGCCGGCCGGCAGTACCCCGACCTGAAGGCCCACTTGGTGGACGAGCGCGGGGAGATCAACCCCACCCTGAACATCTACGTGGACGAGGAGGACGTGCGCTTCCTCCAGGGGCTGGAGACGCCCCTCAAGCCGGGCGACAAGGTGCTCATCCTGCCCGCCCTGGCCGGTGGCTGAGGCGGCTGAGGAGACCAACGTGATGACCAACAGAAAGGGAGCGAGACGATGACCGAGCGCGTGGTGTTCGACGACTTGGAGCTGGGCGAAATCGCCATCGAACTGGACGACCAGGAGCCCCAGGAAGTCATCCGCTGGGGGCTGGAGACCTTCGGGGAGCGGGTGGCCGTGGTCACGTCGTTCCAGGTGGACGGCATGGTGGTGCTCGACATGGCCTACCGCATCCGCCCCGACGTGCGGGTGATCACCGTGGACACGGGCCGGCTGCCCGCGGCCACTTACGAGTTCATCGAACAGGTGCGAGCCCACTACCCCGAGGCGCGCTTTGAGGTCTTCTTCCCCGATTACCGCGACGTGGAGCAGATGGTCAACGCCCACGGGCTCAACCTCTTCTACAAGAGCGTGCCCCTGCGCCTGCTCTGCTGCCACGTGCGCAAGGTGCGGCCCCTGCTGCGCGCCCTGGCCGACTTGGACGCCTGGTTCACCGGCCTGCGGCGCGACCAGTGGGCCTCGCGCGCGGCCATCCGCAAGGTGGAGCTGGACCACGATCACAACGCCATCGTGAAGATCAACCCCCTGGCCGACTGGACCAAGGAGGAGGTGTGGGAGTACGTGCGCGCCCACAACGTGCCCACCAACCCCCTCTACGAGCAGGGGTACACCAGCATCGGGTGCGATCCCTGCACGCGGCCCATCCGGCCGGGCGAGGACGACCGGGCCGGCCGCTGGTGGTGGGAGACCAACGCCCCCAAGGAGTGTGGCATCCACTGCCCCATCGAGACGGGGGGCTTCGAGCACGAGGTCCACGCCATTCTGGGGGAGGGGCACAATGGGCACCACTGAGCAGGCCGGCCTGGTGCTGGAGGCCGAGGAGCGCGACCTGCTCCTCCAGGAGCTGGACGATTACGTGGCCCTGCTTCCGGAGGAGCGGCGGGCCGCCTACCGCCCCCTCTGGGAGCAGGTCGCGGCCGGCCACGTGGACGGCGGGACGCTCGACGCCCTCGGCGACGTGCTGGCCCTCAGCCTCGTGTCGGGCCGCGCGCGGCGGCGCTACTCGGCCGAGGGGGAGCGCGTCCTCACGGCCCTCTTCCGCCAGACGCCCCAGGGCAAGGCCTTGGACACTCAGCTCGCCCGGGTGAACCGCGCCCTGGGCGCCCTGCGGGGCCGCGCCCTGGAGGCGGTGCGCGTGGGCATGCGCGCGCCGGGCCACTTCACCCTCCACGTGCGGGCCGACGGGGTGACGATCACCCTCACCTTCCGTCCCCACGGGGTGGACGTGGAGAGCATCACCGCCGGGTGAGGACCACGCCCTCCCGCAGGCCGGGCGCTGCGGGAGGGCACTTGCTCCCACCGCCGCCCGCCGGTACAATGTTCCGGTACCGGCAAACCCCTGTGAGGACGAGGAGGTGAGGAGCATGTCCCCCGTAACCCGTGCCGACCTGGAAGCCCTCGACGCCCGTGACCCCCTGACCCCCTTTCGCGAGCGCTTCGACCTGCCAGACGGCGTGATCTACCTCGACGGCAACTCCCTGGGCGCCCTGCCCCGCCCCACAGCCGAGCGCGTGCAGCAGCTCGTGACCCGTGAGTGGGGCCGCGACCTGATCCGCAGTTGGAATGTCCACGGGTGGATCGACTTGCCCCGCCGCGTCGGGGAGAAGATCGCCCGGCTCATCGGCGCCGGCCCCGACGAGGTGATCGTCTGTGATTCCACTTCCATCAACCTCTTCAAGGTCCTGGCCGCGGCCCTGCGCCTGCGCCCCGAGCGGCGTACCATCGTCTCCGACACGGGCAACTTCCCCACCGACCTCTACATGGCCCAAGGCTTGGTGGAGCTCCTGGGGAACCGGCACCGGCTCCGGCTGGTCGAGGAGCACGAGGTGCTCGGAGCCCTGGACGAGGACGTGGCCGTTCTCATGCTCACGCAGGTCAACTACCGCACGGGCTACTTGCACGACATGGCCGCCATCACCAAGGCCGCCCACGAACGCGGCGCCCTGGTGATCTGGGACCTGGCCCACAGCGCCGGCGCCGTGCCCGTGGACGTGAACGGCTGCGGGGTGGACTTCGCAGTGGGCTGTGGGTACAAGTACCTCAACGGCGGGCCGGGAGCGCCGGCCTTTCTCTTCGTGGCCAAGAAGTGGCAGGACCACGTCCGCTCGCCCCTCTGGGGCTGGCTGGGCCACGCCGACCCCTTCGCCTTCGAGCTCGCCTACCGGCCGGCCGAGGGCATCGGCCGCTTCCTCTGCGGCACGCCCCCGGTGCTCAGCATGGCGGCCCTCGAGGTGGGCGTGGACCTGGTGTTGGAGGCGGACATCGAGGAGGTGCGCCGCAAGTCCCAGGCGCTGGGGGAGCACTTCATCGCCCTGGCCGAACAGGAGCTGGCCCCCTTCGGGTTCGAGGTGGCCAGCCCGCGCGACCCCGAACGGCGGGGCAGCCAAGTCTCCCTGCGCCACCCCGAGGGATACCCCATCGTGCAGGCGCTCATCCACCGGGGCATCATCGGCGACTTCCGCGCGCCCGACATCCTGCGCTTCGGCTTCGCCCCCCTCTACGTGCGCTACGTGGACGTGTGGGAGACGGTCATGGCCCTCCGGGAGATTGTCGAGACGGGCGCGTGGGACCGCCCTGAGTTCCGCCGGCGGGCGAAGGTGACATAACAAGCGACACCGGAGGGAAAGGAGCAGGATCATGGGCACAGCCACCACCACGGAGACGAGGGGGAGTCGGGCAACCGGGGCGCTGTTCTTGTTGGGCGGCGTGCTTGTGCTCCTGTTGTTCGTGGGCAGGCCAGCACGCACCCTGGCCACAGTTCCACAGGGCGCCGGCGCGGCGCGGCAGGCCGGCGCCTTCAACTACGCGGAGGCCCTGCAGAAGGCCATCTACTTCTACGAGGCCCAGCGCTCCGGCCCCCTGCCGGCCTCCAACCGCGTCGAGTGGCGGGGCGACTCCGCCCTCGACGACGGCGCCGACAACGGCGTGGACCTCACCGGCGGCTGGTACGACGCCGGCGACCACGTCAAGTTCGGCTTCCCCATGGCCGCCTCCACCACCATGCTCGCCTGGGGCGTCGTCGAGTACCGCCAGGCCTTCGCCGACAGCGGCCAGTTGCCCTACATCCTCGACACCATCAAGTGGGCCACCGACTACTTCATCAAGGCCCACACCGCCCCCAACGAGTTCTGGGGCCAGGTCGGCCAGGGCAGCCTCGACCACGCCTGGTGGGGGCCGGCCGAGGTCATGCCCATGCCCCGCCCCTCCTTCAAGATCGACGCCTCCTGCCCCGGCTCCGACCTGGCCGGCGAGACCGCCGCCGCCCTCGCCGCCGCCGCCATCGCCTTTCGCCCCACCGATGCCGCCTACGCCGACGCCCTCCTGACACACGCCCAACAGCTCTACGACTTCGCCGACACCTACCGCGGCAAGTACTCCGACTGCATCACCGACGCCCAAGGCTTCTACAACTCCTGGAGCGGCTACTGGGACGAGCTCGTCTGGGCCGCCCTCTGGCTCTACCGCGCCACCGGCGACACCACCTACTTGACCCGCGCCGAGGCCTACTACAGCAACCTGAACACCGCCTCCGGCCAGGCAGTCAAGGCCTACACGTGGACCCAGAGCTGGGACGACAAGGGGTACGGCAGCTACGTGCTCCTGGCCATGCTGACCCAGGACCCGGCCAAGCGGGCCCAATACCGCCAGGACGCCGAGCGCTGGCTCGACTACTGGACCGTGGGCTACAACGGCGACCGCGTGCGCTACACCCCCGGCGGCCTCGCCTGGCTCGACCAATGGGGCCCCCTCCGCTACGCCGCCAACACCGCCTTCGTCGCCTTCGTCTACAGCGATTGGCTGGCCGCCTCCGGCGCCGACCCCGCCCTGGTGGCCCGCTACCACGACTTCGCCGTCTCCCAAATGGACTACATCCTCGGCAACAACCCCCGCGGGTGCAGCTACGTGGTCGGCTTCGGCTCCTGCCCGCCCCGCAACCCCCACCACCGCACCGCCCACGGCTCCTGGGCCGACAGCATCACCACCCCCGCCGACAACCGCCACATCCTCTACGGCGCCCTCGTCGGCGGCCCCGACCTGACCGACGCCTACGTGGACGACCGCGCCGACTACGTCATGAACGAGGTGGCCACCGACTACAACGCCGGCTTCACCTCTGCCCTGGCCCGCATGTACCTGGAGTTCGGCGGCACCCCCCTCAACGGCGGCGACTTCGTGCCCCCGCCCGAGCCCAGGGACGACGACGAGTTCTACGTCCTGGCCGCCGTGAACGCGGAGGGCAGCTCCTTCACCGAGGTCCGCGCCCTCTTCGTCAACAAGTCGGCCTGGCCGGCGCGGGCCAGCGACCGCCTCTCACTGAAGTACTTCTTCACCCTCGAGCCGGGCGTGCGCCCCGCCGACATCACCGTCACGGCCACCTACAACCAGTGTGGCAACGCGCCCCAGGGCCCCTTCCCCTACGCCGGCGACGTCTACTACGTGGTGGTGGACTGCACGGGCACCCCCATCTTCCCGGGCGGCCAGCAGTATTACAAGAAAGAAGTTCAGTTCCGCATCGCCTCGGCCGGCGCCTGGG
>JALSKA010000221.1 GCA_026989095.1 Ardenticatenaceae bacterium | reverse complement strand
CCTGATCGACAACCCCTACGTGTACGCCCTCTCCCTGGCCGTCTACTGCACGGCGTGGACCTTCTACGGCAGCGTCGGGCGGGCGGCCACCACGGGGGTGGGGTTTCTGCCCATTTACCTGGGGCCCACCCTCATGGCGGCCCTCTGGTGGTTCGTGCTCCGCAAGATTATCCGCATCAGCAAGGTCAACCGCATCACTTCCATTGCCGACTTCATCGCCTCGCGCTACGGCAAGAGCACGCTTCTGGGAAGCATGGTGACCCTGGTCGCCGTGTTGGGCATCATTCCCTACATTGCCCTTCAGCTCAAGGCCGTTTCCATCAGCTTTACCCTCCTGTGGCACTTCCCTGACCTATCACTGCCGGCCATCAACACCATCCCGGTCCTGCGGGACACGGGCTTCTACGTGGCTATCATGATGGCCGCCTTCGCCATCCTCTTCGGCACCCGCCACTTGGACGCCACGGAACACCACGAGGGCCTGGTGGTGGCCATTGCCTTCGAGTCGGTGGTCAAGTTGGCGGCCTTCTTGGCCGTTGGGGCCTTTGTCACCTACGGCGTCTACGACGGCTTTGGGGACATCTTCGCCCAAGCGGCCGAGCGGCCGGAGTTACGCCGCCTCTTCTCCTTTGGGGAGAGCGCCCACGCCTTCGAGAACTGGTTCTGGCTCACCGTGCTCTCCATGATGGCCATCATGTTCCTGCCCCGCCAGTTCCAGATGGCGGTGGTGGAAAATGTCAACGAGCGCCACCTGAACACGGCCATCTGGCTCTTCCCCCTCTACCTGATCCTGATCAACATCTTCGTGCTGCCCATCGCCTTTGCCGGCCGGCTCAACTTTCTCGGCGCCGATGTCAACGCCGACATGTTCGTGCTCCTCATGCCCATGATCGAGGGCAAGGAACTTCTGGCCCTCTTCACCTTCATCGGCGGCCTCTCGGCCGCCACGGGCATGATCATCGTGGAGACCGTGGCCCTGAGCACGATGGTCTCCAACGACCTGCTCATGCCGCTCCTGTTGCGCACCAGGCTGCTCAGGCCTGCCGAACACCAGGACCTGCCCAGCCTGCTGCTGCTCATCCGGCGGGGGGCCATCCTCCTCATCGTCCTCCTCGGCTACCTCTACTTCCGGCTGACGGGTGAGGCTCTGAGCCTCGTCTCCATCGGCCTCATTTCCTTCGCCGCTGTGGCCCAATTCGCCCCGGCCATTCTCGGGGGCATCTACTGGAAGGGGGGAACCCGGCTGGGAGCCATCGTGGGCCTGACCGCCGGCTTCGCCGTCTGGGCCTACACGCTCCCCGTGCCCTCCTTGGTCCAAGCCGGCTGGTTGCAGGGCAACTTCGTCGAGCAAGGGCCCTTTGGCATCACCTGGCTGCGCCCCTACGCCCTCTTCGGGCTCTCGGGGCTCGACCCGGTGACTCACTCCCTCTTCTGGAGCATGGTGGCCAACGTGGGGGGCTACATCGTGGCCTCCCTCGTCGGCCACCAGAGTGTCATCGAGCACCGCCAGGCCACGCTCTTCGTGGATGTCTTCAAACAGGTGCGGCGCGGGGAACAGATTCGCCTCTGGCGGGGCACCACATCAGTGCTCGACATCCAGACCCTGCTGGAGCGCTTCGTGGGGCGCCAGCGGGCCCGGTCGGCCCTGGCCAAGTATGCCCGTGAGCGGGGGGTCACCTCGGTGGACGAGCTGGAGGCCGACTCCGAGCTGGTCGAGTTCGCCGAACGCCTGCTGGCCGGCACCATTGGCGCGGCATCCGCCCGCGTGGCCATTGCCACGGTGGTGACCGAGGAACCCCTGAGCATCGAGCAGGTCATCCACATGCTCGACGAGGCGTCCCAAGTGATCGCCTACAGCCGACAGCTCGAACAGAAGTCCCGGGAGCTCGAAGCCGTCACCGCCGAGCTGAGGGCGGCGAACGAGCGCCTCAAGGAGCTCGACCGCCTCAAGGACGAGTTCATCTCCACGGTGACCCACGAGCTGCGCACACCGCTCACCTCCGTGCGGGCCATGGCTGAAATTCTCTACGACCACCCTGAGCTCGACCGCGATCGCCGGATGCAGTTCCTGGGCATCATCCTGAAGGAGAGCGAGCGCCTCTCCCGCCTGATCAACCAGGTGCTGGACTTCGCCAAGCTCGAATCCGGCCTGTTCGAGTGGCACCTGTCCGACGTCGATCTTCGCGCCGTGATCGAAGAGGCCATTGCCTCCACAGAACAACTTTTCCGCGAACAGAACGTCCGGCTCCACGTGGTGCTGCCCGACCGCGTGCCCCCCGTTCAGGCCGACCACGACCGCTTGGTCCAGGTGATGTTCAACCTGCTCTCCAACGCGGCCAAGTTTGCCCAAGATTGGGTGGAGGTGCGCCTCTCTGTCCACGGGGACACCGTCCGCGTGGACGTGAGCGACAACGGCCCCGGCATCTCGCCAGAGGAGCAGGAGGTGATCTTCGAGAAGTTCCGCCAGGTGAGGCGGGGCAGCCGTAGCCGTCCTCAGGGAACGGGGTTAGGTTTGCCCATTAGCCGCCACATCGTCGAGCACTTGGGCGGCCGCCTCTGGGTGGAGAGCGCGCCCGGAGCAGGCGCGACCTTTTCGTTCACCCTGCCGTTGCGGGTCTCCGAAGTGCCCAAGGCCCCTGCCACACACGCCACGAGCCCGTGATGGGCCTTTCGCCCCACAGGGCAGGGCACCGGCTTCAACTCGGTTCTTTCCCTCGGTGTAATGTTCCTTTTTTCCCGAGAGCCTCTCTTCGGATTTGGTGCCCGTGCGTGGCGAATCAATCGGCCGGGCCACGACGGCGGACGGGGGGAGTGGCTTGGCGATGGTTCAAAACCGGGATAAGATATGGCCGGAAACACGGCGGGCGGAGCCCTTGAGCCGCCAAACTCTTTCCGCCAGGGGGATACTTTGGGAGACAGGTCGATGTCGAACCGCACACGTCCCAAACGGGTCTTGATCGTGGACGACGAGCCCAACATCGTTATTTCTCTCGAGTTCCTGATGCAGCAGGCCGGCTATGATGTCCACGTCGCGCATACAGGGGAGGAGGCTGTCGAGCTGATTCGCCACTTGGAGCCCGATCTGGTGCTGCTGGACATCATGCTGCCCGGCATAGATGGGTTTGAAATCTGCCGCTGGGTGCGCGAGAATCCGGCGTGGGATCACATGAAGATCATCATGTTGACCGCCAAGGGGCGGGATGTGGACATTGCCAAGGGGTTTGCCCTGGGAGCTGACGCTTACATAACGAAGCCATTCTCCACGAAAGACCTCATGGAAGAAGTGAGAAAGGCGCTCGGTTAGGCGCAAGCCACAATGAAAACAGGTCGCCAAGCTGAATTTTTTCTTTTGGTTACCGGCGTGCTGGCCTTTTTGGCCGGCGTGGCCGTCGGCGGGCTGGCCTTGGGCCGTCTGCCCCGGGAAACTCCAGGGCCGATTTCCCCCCCAATGGTTGCCCTCGCGGCCGCCTTTCTCTTCATTGTCATCCTGGCCGGCGCCGTGGCCCACATTGTGCGCGCCTACATCTTCACTGCCCGCCGCATGGCCGACGACGCGCGCATCATGGCCACCGTGAACCCGGCCCACCGCCTCGACGTGGATGCCCCCGCTTCCCTCAGAGACCTGGCACGAGCGGTCAACAGACTGGCCGAACGCCTGGAGCAAGCCCACGCGGCCCGCGAGCGCGAGGTCCGCGAGGCCCAAATTGCCCTGGCCGAGGAGAAGGAGCGCCTGGCAGCCCTGGTGGCCGAGCTGACCGAGGGCGTCATTCTGTGTACGCCCGAAGGCCGCATCTCCCTCTACAACGAGTTGGCCCGCCACATCCTCGAGCCCACGTCCGGGCAGGGGGGAAGCCCTGTTGGCTTGGGGCGCTCCATGTACAACCTCATCGAGCGCAACGCGCTCCAGCACGCCTTCGAGGCCCTCCAGGACCGGGTGCGCGAGGGCCGGCGCCCTCACGTGTTCACCTTCGTTGCCCAAGCCCTCAACGGCCGCTTCGTGCGCGTGCGGCTGGCCCCCATGATCGGCCCAAAGGGGCGATTGGACGGCTACATTCTCACTCTGGAGGACGTCACCCAACACTTGGAGGCCAGCAGCCAACGTGACCGCTTGGTCCAGGCCCTCACCGAGGGCACGCGCTCCGGCCTGGCCAACATCCGGGCCGCCATCGAGACCGTCGAAGCCTACCCGCAGATGAGCGCCGAGCGGCTGCGCCGATTTCACCACGTCATCCGCCACGAGGCCGAGCGGCTCACCCGGCTCCTCAACCAAACGGTGCAGGAGTACGCCGGCGTGCTCCGGGCCCGCTGGCGGCGGGAAGAAATCTGGGGTGAGGATCTCGTCGTGGCCCTGTGCCGGAAGGTAGAACGCACCTTGGGCGCCAAGGTGGAAGTGGGGCCCGTGGCCGAGGTGTGGCTGGACGTGGACAGTTTCGTGGTGGTCCACGTGTTCGCCGGCTATCTTCACCACGTGGTGCGGGAGGAGGGAGAAGACCACCCGGTAATCCAGGTGAGCCTCACCCTGGAGCCGAACGGCCGCCACGCCGCGCTGACCATCAAGTGGCCACATCCGGCCCTCGACAGCTCCGACTTGGCCCGGTGGCTGCGGCGCCCCCTGTTGGACGGCGCCCACTCGCTCTTCTCCGTGCTGGAAGTGGCCGAACAACATGGGGGGACGGCGTGGGTCCACGTCCACCCGGCCGCCCAACAGGCCTCGCTCGTCGCCCTGCTGCCCGTGACGGCCGGCCGGCCCGCGTGGGAGAGCCCGCCCATCGGCCGGCGGCCCGAGTATTACGATTTCGACCTGCTCTTCCGCCAGCCGGGCCAGTCGTCCGAAGTGGACGCGCGCCCCCTCACCGCGCTGCGGTACACGGTCTTCGACACTGAGACCACCGGGCTCGACCCGGAGACAGACGAGCTCATCGCCATCGGCGCCGTGCGCATCGTCAACGGACACGTGTTGCGCGGCGAGACCTTCGAGCAGCTCATCAACCCGCGCCGGCCCCTCAACCCCCTCTCCGCCAGGGTCCACGGGATTTCGCCCGAGATGCTGGAGGACAAGCCCACCGTCGAGGAGGTGTTGCCCCGCTTCCGCCGCTTCGTGGGGGAGACGGTGCTCGTGGCCCACAACGCCGCCTTTGACATGCGCTTCCTGCGCACCCGGGAGGAGCGCGCGGGGGTCACGTTTGCCAACCCCGTGCTCGACACCCTGTTGCTCTCGGCCGTGGTCCACCCCTCCCACGAGGACCACAGCTTGGAGGCCATTGCCCGCCGCCTGGGCGTGCCCGTCGTGGGGCGCCACACGGCCTTGGGCGACGCTCTCATTGCCGCCCAAATTTTCCTCAAGCTCATCCCCCTGCTGGCCGAACGTGGCATCCACACCTTGGGCGAGGCCCGCCAGGCATCGGAGACGACCTACTTCGCCCGCATTCGCTATTGAGCGGTCACAGGCGGCGGCCGCGGTACCGGTCGGCGGGCATGTGGCGGAAGTACCAGGCCGCCGCCTCGGTGCGGTTGGAGACGTGGAGTTTCTCGAAGATGTTCTTCAGGTGGAAGCGCACGGTGTTCTCGCTCACCGTCAGGGCGGCGGCGATCTCCGCGTTGGTGAGGCCGCGGGCCACGTGGGCCAGGACTTCCCACTCCCGGGGCGAGAGGTCGTGGCCCGGCGACGTGCTTCGCCCCCAGCGCGCGGCCAGCCACCGCTGGGCCGCCCGCGGGTAGACCAGGTGGCCGCTGGCCACTTGGCGGATGGCCTCCACCGTCTGTCGGGGGGATTCGGTCTTGAGGGCGAACCCCTCGGCGTTCAGCTCGATGGCCGTCTGGAGGCTCTCCCCGTCCCCGAAGGCCGTGAGCACCAGAACTCGCACGGGCAACTGCCGGCGCCGGATTTCGGCCAGGGCCGTGAAGCCGTGGTAGGGCATCTCCAAGTCGAGGACCACCACGTCCACCTGGCGGCTTTCCAACACCTTGAGGAGCTCATCGCCGTTCTGCACGGTGGCAACGACCTCGATGTCGGGCGTCTGATCCAAGAGCGCCCGGAGCCCCTCCAACACGAGGGCGTGGTCGTCGGCCAGCAGCACACGTATGCGCTCAGACATGAGCAGGCACCTTTACCACGATCCGCGTGCCCTCACCCGGCTTGCTCGCCAGGTGAAACTCCCCGTTGAGCAGAGCGACTCGATCCCGCATGCCCCGCAGCCCGATGTGAGCTTCTCGCTCATGTGTGGCCTCGTCGAGGGGGGGAGGCGTGAAGCCGCGCCCCCGGTCCACGACTTCGAGGCAGATGAACGCCCCGTCGGACCAAAGGCGCACCCACTGCCTGTCCACCCCGGCGTGTCGGTAGGCGTTCGAGAGGGCTTCCTGGAGGATCCGGTAGAGGGCGATTTTGACCGGCAGCGCCACGTCGTGAGGAATGTCCTCAACCACGAGCTCGACGGTGTTGCCCGTCCACTCCTCGTGCTGAAGCACCAGCCCCTCGATGATGGAGACGAGCGAGCGGCGCCTGAACTCCGGGGGGCGGAAGGTGCCCAGGAAGAATTTGATCTCGTACAGGGAGGATTCCAACAACACGGCCACCTGGGCGAGGCTGGGCAACAAGTCGGCCTTGGACGGGTCGTCGGCGATGTCGTTTTGGATGCGCGTCAGCAAGGAGAGGGCTGTGAACAGGTATTGGACAGGCCCGTCGTGGATGTCGAGGATGATCCGGCTGAGTTCCTCCTCCGTCAACGAGAGCAGACGGTGGGGAACGGTGTCCGTTTTCCCTGACATGGAGCCCCCTGTTCAGTTCCGAGCACTCTGGCCTGTCTCCGGTCAGCCCAATGCGCCCCGTTCCACAGGGCGCCGGCAGGTCATGTCTGTGGTGTGGTAAGGATAGCGCACTCTTGGCGTGTGTCAACTGGTTTGCGCGCGTGCGAAGCCTGGCCTTTCACAGGGGGCGCGGGCGGGCGGCCTGGCGGGTGGCCTCCTGCACGATGTGTCGAAAGCCGGCCCGCACCACGCTCTCGATCTCGGCCACGATGTGGCGTACTTCCTCGAGGGTGAGGGCCACGGGGTCGGGGATGTCGAAGGCATGGCCGGCCATGGCGCTGAACAGGTGGACGCGCTCGGCGTGGAGGGGGAATTCGGCCCGCAGCGCCTCGACGTGGTGGTGTGTGACGCCCAAGATCACGTCGGCCTGGGCCATGAGGCGGGGCGAGATGGGGCGGGCTCGGTGGCGCACCGGTCCAACGCCCAGCTCCCAGAGCGCCCGCTCGACGTGGGGGTGCAGCCGGGCCCCGGGCCGTGCCCACGTCCCGGCCGAGCCCACGTGCCAGCCGCGTGTCATCCGGCGTCGGCGCAGCAAGTGGTTGAAGATGGCGGCCGCGGCCGGCGAGCGACAGACGTTGCCCGTGCAGACGAAGAGGACCGATGGCACCGTTCACCTCCTCACGGCTCCCCGCGCACCACGTCTTCCGCCGTCGGGAGCACCAGTGCCGGGTCGCCAAGGAGCAGGAACGTGTAGAGCACGTCACGGGTGCCCGCGCCCTCAACCGGCACCTGGCGCTGGGCCTGGAGGAAGAGGTCCCCCAGCCGCTCGGGCGAGTTGCCCAGGGCGGACGTGATGGCGTCGGCGAGGAAGGACTGGTCGCCCGGCAGGGTGAGGCTGGTGGGCGCCAGCACGGCCACGGCCCCGCCCTCGGCCCAGAGCATACTCTCGGCCAGGGAGGTGGCCTGGGGGTGGGTGAAGAGCCCGGTAAGGCACGTCATGTTGATCACGATGGAGAGCCGGTCGGCGTTGCGCAGGGCGATGGCCTCGTCCGAGGTGAGCAGGCGATCCCGGCCCCACTGGGTCACGCTGCCGTGGCCGAAGTAGGTGACCATGAAGGCCCCGGCCTCCAGCGCGGAGACCACGCGATCCACGCCGTCGGGCGCGCCGACGGGAGGAGAGAGAAGTTCGGTCTCGAAGGGCGTCACTTGGTCCAGGAAGCGCCGGGCATCGTCGGCAAAGCGGGATTCCCAGGCGTCGGCCACGGCCAACACCCGCCGGCGCCAGGGTTGTTCCCCGCTTTGCTGTTCGTAGGCCAGGATCTTGCTCACCACCCGCTCCACCTGCTCCGGCGTGCCGGCGGGAATGCGCCCCAGGGCCACGTCCGGCCACGGGTCGTCGTCCAACTGGGCCAGGAGCACGTCGCTGGCCGTCTCGCCGCCGAAGATGGTGGAGACCATGAAGGTGGGCAGTTGGTTCACCTCGGGGGGGACGGTGAAGGCTTGGAAGTCGTAGGTCGTGTCGCCCACCAGGAGCACGTAACGTGGCGGCGGCTCCCACGCCTGGCGGGCGTGTTGGAGAAAGGCGCGGATGGCCTCCGGCCTGGGCTGGCCGTCCCCGAACTGGTCGAAGAGGGCCTCGGCCGGCAGGAGGCGCACGCGCAGGCCTTGGGCCTCCCGGTGACGTTTGAGGGGCTCCAGGGCGGCCATGAGGGCAGACGGCGCAATGATGACGTAATCGCCCCCGTCGAGGGCGCGCAGGTCGGGGGCGAGGGTGGGCAGGGCCACTCTGGGAGGCTGGAGGGCCGTGTCGGCGCTCACCACTTCGTAGCGCCGGCTGGGTTCACCGTTGAGGAGGAGAGTGTCGCCCTCCTGTGGCACGCCGTCCACCCGTCGGGGAGCGAGCGGGTCGGTCACGTCGAAGACCAGGGCGGGCGCGTCGAGCCCTGTGACCCGGTAGAGGCCGCCCTCGCTCTCCACCACCAGCCGGCCCTCTTGGGCCACCGGTGCCCTGGGGTAAACGAGGGCCACCCGGTCAACGAAGCTGATGTCGGCCACGCCCAGGTCGTTCACAGCCTCCAGGCGCACGGTGTTGCTCCCCTCCCGCAGGAGCTGGGCGGGCAGCGTGACCTCCAACACGTGGGGGCCGTCGCCGTCCCGCGTGATGTCGGCCACTTGTTGCCCGTTGACGAAGAGCCGCCAGTGGTGGTCGGGGTTGACGGGGGCCTTGGTCTTGGCCCACAGGCTCACACGCAGAATGGCTTCGCCCTCGGCCACCACGTGGTCCAAGGTGAGCTCTGCTTCCCACGTGGCCGGCGCGGCCACTTGGGCCCAGAACCAGGGCTCGGTGCCGCCGGCCAGCGGCTGGTAGATGAGGTTCTCCTCGGCCACGGCGGTGGCCATGAAGGCGGATCGGGCCGCGTGGTTGGCCGGGCCGGCCTGGGCCTCCTCCATGAGCGCCTGCTGCCGGGCGTCGAAGGTCAGCCAGATCACGGCCTCCCGGGCGTACCGGTCGGCCGGCGGCGGGGGGGCGTAGAAGAGCAGTCCGCCGTCGAGGGGGAAAACAGGCAGTTCGTTGTCCCCATACACAAGGCGCACTCGCTCCCAGGGGACGGGCTCCTCGAGGCCCAAGCTCTGGGCGTCGAGCCGGTAGATGCCCGGCCTGTCCACGTAGATCTTCAGGGCCTCGGGCAGCCCTTCTGTGCGCGTGACCGCGGAAGGGCGGCCGGCTTGTCCCGTGGGAGCAGGCTCTTGGGGCTGGCGTGCGCTCCCACAGGCGCTGAGGATGAGCGCCAGGGCGATCAGGCCGACCGTGTGCCGGAGCAGGGCGGCCAAGGGGGCACGTGACAGCGGGTCGTGGGAAACACGGCGCGTGCGCACGGGCAGCTCCTTCAACGAGTCTGTCGGAAAAGCCAGAGGATCACGCCAACCGTCCAGCCGGCCAACGCGAGGGCCAAGCCGGTCAAGACCGTGCCCACGAAGGAGAGCCAGTCGAACGCGGATGGCGGGGCCACGATGGTCTGCGGGGCGCGCACCGATACTTGGGCAGGGCCCGACGCCGTGGCCGGAGCCGGCGTGGGCGAGAGAACCGGGACCGGGTAAGCTCCTGGCGTGGGCGTGAGGGCGGGAATGGCGGAGACTGTGGCCGCCGGGCCGGGGTAGGCCGATGTGGTGGCCGTGGCCGACGCTGCGGCCGTGGGCGTGGTGGTGGGCGCCGGTGTGCCGGTGGGCGTTGAGGTGGGGCGCGGCGCTGTGGCGGTGGCAGCCGGGTGGGCGCCGCCGACGGCCCGGGGCGTGGCCGTGGGCGTGGAGGTGGCTGCCGGCGTGGAAGTCGCCGTCGGCGTAAAGGTCGGCGTGGCCGTGGAGCGGGGCCGTTGCGTTGGCGTGGCCGTGGGCAGAGGCGTCTTCGACGGCGTGGGTGTCCGCGTCGGCGTGTTGGTGGTGGTGGGCGAAGAGGCGGGCGTGGGCGTCTGTGTCGGCGTGGCCGCCCGGGTGGGCGTGGCCGTGGGCGTTCGCGTCCGCGTCCGCGTTGGTGTGGCCGTCCGGGTGGGCGAGGACGTGGGCGAAGGGGTGCTCGAAG
>JALSKA010000220.1 GCA_026989095.1 Ardenticatenaceae bacterium | reverse complement strand
CCCTCCTGGCGATGAGGAAGCGGATGCGGGGCAGGTTGAGCACGTAGCCGTAGACGGCCTCGATCTGGTGGGGGAGGGGGTCCACCTTGGAGATGTTCATGGCCAGGAGGGGGTCGTAGAGGGAGGCGAAGCGGTAGCGCAGGGCCTCCAGGCGGAGGAAGAGGTCGCGCGCGGGGGCCGTGAAGTCAGCAGTGACGGGCACAACGCGCACGCTCGCCAGCTCGGAGCGGGGCACGATCTGGTCCACGTGCTGCCCGGAGAGACGCATCCGGCCCACGATGCGCACGTAGGGGCCCATCTCCTCAACCATGTTGACCTCAACGGGTTCGGGCCAGTGTGTCCCCTGGACGAGATCACCCGGTTGTATCATGCCATACCCCCTCCTGACAAAAGGAATTACACGAAGATCACGCACAAGAAAATAGCAATAACACAAAATGGCCCAACGGCGAATCAGCTTTGGCAGATTATACCTTCTTCTCAGACAGGGGGCAAACGCCCACACACCCTCTTTGACCCCCGCGCCCACGGGGATACAATGAAGGCCGAACCTGCGCTCTTTGAACCACGTGAACACCTGTGAACATCTGCACGTCAGTGTAACGGCGAGGAGGCACCCATGGTTCACGAGTACGTCCGCGCTCACCGCGAGCGGTTTTTGGAGGAGCTGGTGGACTTCTGCCGCATTCCCAGCGTGACGGCCGAGGGGGATGACGGGTGGAAGGCCGCGCGCTGGGTGGCCCGCCGGCTGGAAGGGCTGGGGGCCCACGTGGCCTTCTGGGAGGTCAACGGGGCCCCTCCGGTGGTCTACGCCGAGCTCGGGCCGGCCGAGGCGGCGCGCACGCTGCTGATCTACAATCACTACGACGTGCAGCCGGCCGATCCCCTCGAGCTGTGGGAGAGCCCCCCGTTCGAGCCCCAGGTGCGCGGCGGGCGGCTCTACGCGCGGGGCGTGGCCGACAACAAGGCCAACATCGTGGCCCGCATTCAGGCGCTGGAGGCGTGGCTCGCCTCCCGGGGCGAGCTCCCCCTGCGCGTCAAGTGGGTCGTGGAAGGGGAGGAGGAGAGCGGTAGCCCCCACCTCGCCCAAGTGGCCGCCCAGCACGCCGAGCGCCTCGCCGACGCGGACGGGTGTCTCTGGGAGAGCGGCTACAAGGACTCGGCCGGCCGCCACGTGCTCTACTGCGGCCTGAAGGGCATCGCCTACCTGGAGCTGCGCGCCAGGGGCGCCGCGCAGGACCTCCACTCCTCCTGGGGGACGCTGGTGCCCAACGCCGCCTGGCGGCTCGTCTGGGCCTTGGCCACGCTCAAGGCCGAGGACGAGACCATCACGGTGGAGGGGCTGAGGGAACACGTGCGCCCTCCCGACCCCGCGGAGCTCGAGCACGTGCGCCGGCTGCCCTTCGACGCCGATGCCCTCCGGGAGCGCCACGCCATTTCCGAGTTCGTGGGAGGCGTGGAGGGGGCGGACGCCCTGGTGCGCCACCTCTACGCGCCCACGTGCACCATCTGCGGCCTGAGGAGCGGCTACGGTGGCCCCGGCACCAAGACGGTGCTCCCCGCCGAGGCCGTGGCCAAGGTGGACTTCCGCCTGGTCCCGGACCTGACCCCCGAGCTCGTGCGCGATCTGGTGCGCTCCCACTTGGACCACCACGGCTTCGGCGACGTGGAGGTCACGCTGGTGGACGGCGTGCGGCCGGCCCGCAGCCCCGTGGACTCGGACGTGGCCCTCGCGGCCGCCGAGGCCGCCCGCGAGGTGGGGGGGCTTGAGCCCGTGGTCTACCCCACCATGGCGGCCAGCGGCCCCATGTACGACCTCTGCGATGCCTTCGGCATTCCGGCCGTGGGCTTCGGCGTGGGATGGCCGGGCTCCAACGTCCACGCCCCCAACGAGAACGTGCGCCTGGACGATTACTTCGAGGGCATTCTGATGGTGGCCGCCTTCGTGGAGCGCTTCGCCGGCCGCCCGTGAGGGTCCCGGGCCTCACAGGCGCTTGCCCATGATCAGGTGTTCCACCCGGAAGCCGGCCACCTCGTAGAGACGGCGGGCCGGCGCGTTGTCGGCGGCCACGGTGAGGCCCAGCTCGACACACCCCATCTCCCGGCTGAGGCGCTCGGCCTCGGCGAGCAACCTGCGGCCCAGGCCGCGGCCGCGCCAGGCCGGCGCCACGTAGAGGTCATAAATGTGCCCTCTCCTGGCGCCGGTGTAACTGTTCCGCACCAGGCCCAGCCACACGTGGCCCACGTTCTGGCCGGCGGGCCCCTCGGCCACGATGAGCAAGCCCTCGCCGTCCCGCAGCAGCGCCGCCATCAGCTCCTGGACGTGCCGGGCCACCTGTTCGGGCGTGTGGTGGGCCTGCGCCCAGGGCGGCAGGCTGTGCCACGCCGTCTCAGCCGCCCGGCGAACCAGGGCGCGCACGTCCTCGGGCCGGCCCTCACGAAAACGCACTTCCATTGTTCCCTCCCACACCCGGACACCGGCGTTGGTTTTTGACACCTTCGCGACGCCTCGTTATAATAAGTGGTTGCGGCAGCACTCGTCGCCGCGTGCTTTGGCCGTGTAACGTGTGGGATGCGCGGAGAGGGCGAGCAACAACACCATCTGGCAGAAAAACCGGCCAAGCCGGTTTTGATCCCCGATCTGCCAGCCGCCTCCCCTTAGCCTCAAAACAAGTGTCCATGGTGTCCCCGCCATCACCCGGTGTGTCGTGTGTACTGCATCAGCGGCTCAAGGCATGGGTGGGGGCCAATGTGTCCGGCCCTCCACCGGCCCGGAGCTCACTGTGTGCTGTGGGCCCGCCGGGCCAACGGGCTGGGTCCGCGGCCAGTGCCGGCCAAACAACCGACAATACTGTAAGGAGTGGGCGCCAGTATGTCAACTGAAAGGCTTCTCCGACAGCGGCCGAGGAAGAAAAGCTACGCGCGAATTCCTGAAATTCTCCCCCTGCCCAACCTCATCGAGGTCCAGAAGAAGAGCTACGAGTGGTTCCGCCGCGAGGGGCTCCGCCAGTTGCTGGACGAAATTTCCCCCATCGTCTCCTTCAACAACCACTTGGAGCTCTCCTTCGGCGAGTATTGGTTCGAGGAGCCCAAGTACACGGAAGACGAGTGTCGCATGATGGACCTGACCTACGGCGCGCCCCTGTGGGTCCGGGCCAAGCTGGTCAACAAGGAGACAGGGGAAATCCAGGAGCAGAACGTCTTCTTGGGCGAGTTTCCCCTAATGACCCACAAGGGCACGTTCATCTTCAACGGGGCCGAGCGCGTCGTGGTCAGCCAGTTGATTCGCTCCCCCAACGTGTACTTCTCCTTGGAAGAGGACCGCCCTACCGGCCGCCCGCTCTGCAGCGCCAAGGTGATCCCCAACCGGGGCGCCTGGTTGGAGTTCGAGACCAGCCGGCGGGACGTGATCAGCGTCAAGGTGGACCGCAAGCGCAAGATCCCCGTGACCATCTTCCTGCGCGCCCTGGGAGCGGTGTCCGACGGCTACGGCTCCACCCTGATCCAGAGCGGCAGCGACGAGGAGCTGTGGGCCCTCTTCGAGGAGGTGGACCACAACCCCGACCACCGCTACTTGGCCGCCACGCTGGAACGCGACCCCACCAAGTCGGCCGAGGAAGCCCTGATCGAACTCTACCGCCGGCTGCGGCCCGGCGACCCGGCCACGCCGGACAACGCCAAGTCCTACCTGCGCTCCCTCTTCTTCGACCCCAAGCGCTACGACCTGGCACGGGTGGGGCGCTACAAAGTGAACCGCACGCTGGGGGTGAACGTCTCCTTGGACTGGCGCCTCCTCACCCAGGAGGACATCGTCCAGATCGTGCGCCGCATGATCCGCATCAACAACGGCGAGGATGAGCCGGAGGAGGTGGATCACCTGGGGAACCGGCGCGTGAAGACCGTGGGCGAGCTCATCCAGAACCAGCTCCGGGTGGGCTTCGTGCGCATGGAGCGGGTGGTGCGCGAGCGCATGAGCATTCGCAACCCCGAACAGATGACGCCCATCTCGTTGATCAACATCCGCCCGGTGGTGGCCGCCATCCGGGAGTTCTTCGGCGGCTCCCAGCTCAGCCAGTTCATGGAGCAGACCAACCCCCTCTCGGAGCTGACCCACAAGCGCACGCTCAGCGCCCTGGGGCCGGGCGGGCTGAAGCGCGAGCGGGCCGGCTTCGACGTGCGCGACGTTCACCACTCCCACTACGGCCGCATCTGCCCCATCGAGACGCCCGAGGGGCCCAACATCGGCCTCATCGGCCGGCTGGCCACCTACGCCCGCGTCAACGACTTCGGCTTCATCGAGACGCCCTACCGCAAGGTGCTCCAGAGCGTGCCCAACGACGGCCGCTCGGTCGTGGGGCTCATCGTGCGGGAGACTATCGTGGACCCCGAGAGCGGCGAGCCCATCATCCGGGAGGGCGAGCGGGCCACCGAGGAACAAGCCCGCCGCCTGGCCCAGCTCGACCGCCCCGAGATCAAGATTCGCCCCAAGGTGACCGACGAGATCGTCTACCTAGCCGCCGACGAGGAGGAGAAGTACACCATCGCCCAGGCCAACGCCCGCCTGGACGGCGAGGGCTACTTCATCGGCGACCGCACCTCCGTGCGCCGGGGCCCAGACTTCCGGCGGGACTCGGTCCACAAGGTGGACTTCATGGACGTTTCCCCCAAGCAAGTGGTGGGCGTCTCGGCCTCGCTCATCCCCTTCCTGGAACACGATGACGCCAACCGGGCGCTGATGGGCTCCAACATGCAACGCCAGGCCGTGCCCCTGGTGCGGCCCGAGGCCCCCATCGTGGCCACGGGCGTCGAGTTCCCGGCCGCGCGCGACTCCGGCCAAGTGATTGTGGCCCGCCGGGACGGCCAGGTGGTGAGCGTGACGAGCGAGCGCATCGTAGTGCGCGAGGAGGACGGCAACTTGGAGACGTACCACCTGCGCCGTTTCCCCCGCTCCAACCAGAGCACCTGCATCGACCAGCGCCCGGTGGTCTACAAGGGCCAGTGGGTGAAGGCCGGCGACATCCTGGCCGACTCCAGCTCCACGGAAGACGGCGAGCTGGCCTTGGGCCAGAACGTGCTCGTGGCCTTCATCTCCTGGGAGGGGGGCAACTTCGAGGACGCCATCCTGATCAGCGAGGACTTGGTCCGCCGGGACAAGTACACCTCCATCCACATTGAAAAGCACGAGGTGGAGGCCCGCGACACGAAATTGGGCCCCGAGGAGATCACGCGGGACATCCCCAACGTGGGCGAAGAAGCCCTCAAGGACTTGGACGAGCGGGGCATCATCCGCATCGGGGCCGAGGTGAAGCCCGGCGACATCCTGGTGGGCAAGATCACGCCCAAGGGTGAGACTGAGCTCACCCCCGAGGAGAAGCTCCTGCGGGCCATCTTCGGCGAAAAGGCCCGCGAGGTCAAGGACTCCTCCCTGCGCCTGCCCCACGGCGAGCGGGGCAAGGTGGTCGAAGTCCAGGAGTTCTCCCGGGAGAACCACCAGGACTTGCCCGTGGGCGTCGAGCGGATGGTGCGCGTGCACATCGCCCAGCTCCGCAAGATCACCGAGGGGGACAAGATGGCCGGCCGGCACGGCAACAAGGGGGTCATCTCCAAGGTGGTGCCCATCGAGGACATGCCCTACTTGGAGGACGGCACGCCCGTCGAGCTGATCCTGAACCCCTTGGGCGTGCCGGGGCGCATGAACTTGGGCCAGATTCTGGAAACGCACTTGGGCTGGGCAGCCGACCGGCTGGGCTTCCGGGCCATTACGCCCGTCTTCGACGGCGCCACCGAGGAGGAGATCGCCGCCGAGCTGGCCCGCGCCTGGATGATCGACCGCGCCTGGCTCGACCTGACCGAGCGGGCCCTCGAGTGGCTCAAGGCCCAAGGCGAGGTCATGGAGACCTACTTCGACGACCAGGAGGCACGGGTGGCGTACCTGTACCAGCGCCTCGTGGAGGTCGGCTGGCCCGACCCCGAGGATGTGGTCCGCGACCGCACGGCCATGCGGCGCGCCTGGCTCCACCTCTGGCTCCAGGAGAAGGGGTACGAGCCCCGCGAGCTGCTCGTGTGGGAGGACGACGAACGCTCCCACGAGGAGCGCCGGCAGGCCGACAAGCGGGCCGTGCAGGCCTGCCTCCGCCTCTGGATCGCCCACCGGGGCTACGCCGACCGCCTAGAGGGCATCGGCCAGGACGAGGATGTCACCCCCATCGCCCGCCAGGTGAGCGCGGAGACGGGGTGGCCGCTGCCCATCACGGGCAAACAGCGCCTCTACGACGGCAAGACGGGCGAACCCTACGACCACCCGGTCACCGTGGGCGTGATCACCATGATGAAACTCGTCCACCTGGTGGAGGACAAGGTCCACGCCCGCTCCACCGGCCCCTACAGCCTGGTCACCCAGCAGCCCTTGGGTGGCAAGGCCCAATTCGGCGGCCAGCGCTTCGGCGAGATGGAAGTCTGGGCCCTGGAGGCCTACGGGGCCGCCCACACCCTCCAGGAGATGCTCACCGTGAAGTCCGACGACGTGGCCGGCCGCACGCGCACCTACGAGGCCATCGTCAAGGGCGAGAAGATCGGCGAGGCCGGCATCCCCGAATCCTTCCGCGTCCTGGTCAAGGAGCTCCAGAGCTTGGGCCTGAGCGTGGAGGTGATCGGCGAGGGCGACGAGCGCATCCCCTTGGGCAAGGAGGTGGAGGAGGAGCCGCTGCCCAAGCTGGGCTTCGGGCTGGGGCTGCCCCGAATGCCCGAAGGGGAATCGTAACCGCCTCCTCCGGCGGCAGGGCATTTGACAGGCTCACGGCCCTGTGGTACTATATGCTGCCGTGAGCCCAAGCGGGCGGCGTCCCCCGTTTGGGACCACGATCTCGACAGGACATCACGCGAACGGACGGCCCGCCCTCCACAGGCCGTCCGTTCACATGCTTGCCCAACGAGCCAAGAGAAGGGGAGGAAAGGTGCCGACGATCAACCAGCTCGTCCGCAAAGGTCGCAAGCGCAAGAAGGGGAAGAGCAAGGCGCCGGCGCTCCAGTACACCTACAACGCCCTGAAGAACAAGCGCGTCCGGCTGCCGAAGGGCTCGCCCCAGAAGCGCGGGGTGTGCACTGTGGTGCGCACGATGACGCCCAAGAAGCCGAACTCGGCCCTGCGCAAGATCGCCCGCGTGCGCCTGACCAACGGGATCGAGATCACCGCGTACATTCCCGGCGAGGGGCACGGCCTCCAGGAGCACTCGGTGGTGCTGGTGCGCGGCGGCCGCGTGAAGGACCTGCCGGGGGTGCGCTATCACATCGTGCGCGGCGCCTTGGACGCCGGCGGCGTCGAGGGGCGCAAGCGCAGCCGCAGCAAGTACGGCACGGAGAGGCCCAAATCGTGAGCCCTTTGGCGGTTCCGCTGTAGCCCACGGGCTGCAAGAACCGAAGGCGCGAGAAGGGGCATGGCCCCACACACGGCGTTCAGAGGTCCCTCGCGAACGGTGCCGGGAGCTTGTCCCGGCCACAAGGTGAACATGTCTCGGCGGTGTGCAGCCAACAGCGAGGGACTTTTTTTGCCCAGAACAGCGTGTCGTCAGGCCGTCAAGCCGGCCAGAATTCAGAGAAAAGGGGAGCACATCCTATGCCAAGGCGAGGAAGACCACCCCGTCGGCCCATTGCGCCGGACCCGAAGTACAACAGCGAGCTCGTCGCCAGGCTGATCAACAAGGTAATGCGGGACGGCAAGAAGAGCCTGGCCCAGCGCCTCGTCTACGAGGCCTTCGAGATCGTGGAGGAGCGCCTCAACAAGCCGGCCCTGGAGGTCTTCGAGCGGGCCGTCAAGAACGCTACGCCCCTGGTTGAGGTGCGCCCCCGCCGCGTGGGCGGGGCCACCTACCAGGTGCCCATCGAAGTACGCCCCGAGCGCCAGATTTCCTTGGCCCTGCGGTGGCTCGTGCAGGCAGCGCGGGCCCGCTCCGGCCGAGGATTCGCCCAGAAGCTGGCCAACGAGCTCATGGACGCCTACAACAACACCGGCGGCGCGGTGAAGAAGAAAGAGGACACCCACCGCATGGCCGAGGCCAACAAGGCCTACAGCCACTTCCGCTGGTAGCCAGGAGCCTGTGCAACGCCTATGGCCGAGTACGACATCACCAAAATTCGCAATATCGGCATCATCGCCCACATCGACGCCGGCAAGACGACGACCACCGAGCGCATCCTGTTCTACACCCACAAGATCCACCGGATGGGCGAGGTCCACGAGGGCTCGGCCACGATGGACTGGATGGAACAGGAGCGCGAGCGCGGCATCACCATCACGGCGGCCTCCACCACGACCACGTGGCGGGGCCACCAGATCAACATCATCGACACGCCCGGCCACATTGACTTCACCGTCGAGGTGCAACGCTCCCTCCGCGTGCTCGACGGCGGCGTGGTCATCTTCGACGCCGTGGCCGGCGTGGAGCCCCAGTCGGAGACAGTCTGGCGCCAGGCCGACCGCTACGGCGTGCCACGCATCTGCTTCGTCAACAAGATGGACCGCGTGGGCGCCAACTTCGCCCGCTGTGTGGAGATGATCCGGGAACGCCTGCGGGCCAACCCCATCCCGGTGCAACTCCCCATCGGCGCCGAGGATGCGTTCGTGGGCGTGGTGGACCTGATCCACAACCGCGCCCTCATCTACGTGGACGACTTGGGCACCCGCAGCGAGGACACCGACATCCCCCCCGAGCTCGCCGCCGAGGCCGCCGAGGCGCGCGAACGCCTCCTCGAGGCCGTGGCCGAGACGGACGACGAGCTCACCGAAAAGTACCTGGAGGGGGAGGAAATTACGCCGGAGGAGATCAAGCGGGCCCTGCGCGCCGCCACCATCGAGGGCCACCTGGTGCCCGTCCTCTGCGGCTCGGCCCTCAAGAACAAGGGCGTGCAGCCCCTCCTCGACGCCGTGGTGGACTACCTTCCCTCGCCGGTGGACATCCCGGCCGTGAAGGGCTTTCGCCCCGGCGACGAGGAGACCATCATCGAGCGCAAGGCGAGCGTGGAGGAGCCGTTGGCCGCCCTCGCCTTCAAGATCATGACCGACCCCTACGTGGGCCGGCTGGCCTACGTGCGCGTCTACAGCGGCGCCCTGCGCAGCGGCGAGACCGTGCTCAACACCACGCGCGGCAAGCGGGAGCGCATCGGCCGGCTCATGCGCATGCATGCCAACCGGCGGGAGGAGATCAACGTCATCTACGCCGGCGACATCGGCGCGGTCTTGGGGCCCAAGGTCACCTTCACCGGCGACACCCTCAGCGATCCCAACGACCCCATCGTGCTGGAGAGCATTAAATTCCCCGAGCCGGTGATCTCCATCGCCGTGGAGCCCAAGACCCAACAGGACCAGGACAAACTGGCCGACGCCCTGCGCCGGCTGGCCGAGGAGGACCCCACCTTCCAAGTGCGCACCGACCCGGAAACGGGACAGACGCTCCTCTGGGGCATGGGCGAGCTCCACCTGGAAGTGATCGTGGACCGCCTGACGCGCGAGTTCCGCGTGGGCGCCAAGGTGGGCCGTCCCCAAGTGGCCTACCGCGAGACCATCACCCGCCCGGTGCGCGCCGAAGGGCGCTTCGTGCGCCAGACCGGAGGACGGGGCCAATACGGCCACTGTGTGGTCGAGTTCGAGCCCCTTCCCTCGGGCGAGGGGTTCAAGTTCGAGAACAAGATCGTTGGCGGCGTCATCCCCAAGGAGTACATCCCGGCCGTGGAACAGGGCATCCGCGAGGCGATGGAGGCCGGGGTGTTGGCCGGCTACCCCATCGTGGACCTGAAGGCCACGCTAGTGGACGGCTCCTACCACGAGGTGGACTCCAGCGAGCTGGCCTTCAAGATCGCCGGCTCCTTGGCCCTCAAGGAGGCCGTGCCCAAGGCCGGCCCCGTGCTGCTGGAACCCATCATGAAAGTCGAGGCTGTGGTGCCCAACGAGTACACCGGCGACGTCATCGGCGACTTGAGCGCCCGCCGGGGACACATCGAGGGCATGGAACCACGCGGCGAGGGGCTCACCGCCATTCGCGCCAAGGTGCCCCTAGCCGAAATGTTCGGCTACGCCACGGCTCTCCGCTCCATGACCCGTGGCCGGGGCGTCTTCACCATGGAGTTCGACCATTACGCCCCCTTGCCGCCCAACATCGCGGAGACCATTATCGGAAGCCGACGCCAAAAGTAACTTCTTTGAGGAGGACCACAATCATGGCCAAAGAGAAATTTGTGCGCACGAAACCACACGTGAACGTCGGGACGATCGGGCACGTGGACCACGGGAAGACCACGCTGACGGCGGCGATCACGCGGGTGCTCGCCACGAAGGG
>JALSKA010000219.1 GCA_026989095.1 Ardenticatenaceae bacterium | reverse complement strand
AAGCATGGCCTGGACCCACTACCTCCTGGTCTTTCGGCTGGAGAGCCCCCTGCACATCGGCTGGCGCAAGGCGGGCAACCTGATGCAAACCCGCCGCTACGTGCCCGGCAAGAACCTCTGGGCCGCGCTCACCGAGCGCCTGGTCTGGCTTGCGGGGCAGGGCAGCAACGCGAAAGCCTATCAGCGCGTGGGAGAAGTCCTCCAATCGCACTTCCGCTTCGGCTATCTCTGGCCAGCCCGTGGTGAGAAGGGTGACAACGGCTCATGGACAGCTCCCTCCGCACCCCACTTCCCCTGGCCCGACCCCACCTATTGGGACTACCTCTACCTGGACGGCACCGCGCGCACCGCGCTGGCTTCCGACCGACGCACCGCGGCCGAAGGTATGCTGTACGAAATCGAATTCATCTCACCCTATACCCGCGAGGGCCAGCCCGTCTACCTGGTGGGCGACCTGTGGGTTCAAACGGGGATGCCCTCAACCATCGACGTCAACGGTTCGAGCGTTCCCCTGCAGTGGGAGCAGGCCCTCCAGCGCCTGCAAATCGGCGGCGAGCGGGGCTACGGGTGGGGTCGGATCCAGTTGGCGTGCTGTCGGCGTTCCGAGAACAGCACCACGACATCGGGATATGCGTGGACGTGTGACGGCGATGAGGTCTACTTGACCGTGCGCGGCCAACAGAGGCTCACAGCCCACGCGCACGCTGTTGGCAATCAGACTCTCCCCTCCATCTCCGGGCCGGTGGAGCCGTTGACAGGGTGGGAGCGTCAGGACAACGGGGGCAGGGGCTGGCGCCTCGCCCACACAGAAGTCCTCTACGCGCCGGGCGGGGTGACCGCCGAGGAGCTCACCGTGAGGGTTCAGCCATACGGACGGTGGTCGCTGTGCCGGCACACCCCAGCGGAGGAGGACAGCGGAGGCCAATGAAATCGCGCTCCTAGATTGGCGAGCCGTGCTCACGGCTCGCGCAACACGTCCACGACGAGGCGGGGTGGGTTCTCCACCTCGTAGACCTCCAGGGGAGCACGCCGGCGCAACCCCACCGAGAAGCCCAAGGCCGCGTCGTCGAACGTGGGATAGAGCCCCACGCGCACCACGGGCGATGTGGCGTCAAACGCCTCCACGGGGAAGTGCTCTCGCAGCGGGAACTCCCGGGCGTACAGGTCGAAGAAGATCAGGTCCACGCGCACCTGCCCCCACAACGGGCCGGGAGCGACCGGGTGAGGCTCGGCCCCGTTGTCCACGGCGCGCAGGGCATACCTGGGCACAGAGGCAGTGCCTCCCTCCATCTCCCAGATCAGCCGCACCCGGTCGGCCAGGAGCTCGTGGCGAAAGCCGGCCAGCTCCCAGAGCGCTCCCGTCCGCCCTCCCTCGAAGGTGACGCCGGGAGCCGCCGCCGTGCGCAGCGCCGGCGTTGCGGCCGGGGTGGAGGGTTGGGAAGAGGCAAAAGAGACCGGGGTGGGCACCACCTGTGCCGGCGTGCTCCCACCACACCCCGCCACGAGGAGCAGCACCCCGGCCAGCACGCCAACGGCGCCCCGCGCCCGCTTCCCGCCCCCCTGCAGCGCCGCCAAATGCCGTCTCACAGGTCCCACGCCCTGTTGATAGTGCACCCGAAGGGCGGGCGCTCTGTCACCGGCGGCTCCTCGCCGGCCAAGAGGGCCCGGACCACCTGCTCCAAGTAATCAGTTGTGGGGTGTTTTTGCTGCCAAGAGCGGTCGTCCACGTGGCCCCGGTAACGCAGGAGCCCCTCCCGGTCCACCACGAAGACGTGGGGCGTCGTCTCAGCCCCGTAGAGGTCGGCCACCTGGTTGCCCTTGTCGCGGAGCACGGGAAAACTCAAGTTCCTCGTGCGCACGGCCTCGTGGAAAACGCCCTCGTCCTCGTAGGTGTTGGAGTCCACGGCCAACACCACCACGCCGTGGGCCGCAAACCGCTCGGCGAACTCGCTGAAATACGGGTCGTAATCGCGGGAAATGGGACACTCGGCCGACCAGAAGTCCACCACCACGATGCGCCCTCGGTAGTCCCGCAGTCGGTGCCGCCGGCCTTCCACGTCATACAACTCGAAGTCCGGCGCCGGCTGGTGAATCTGTGCGCCCATCTTGCCCTCCTTGCTCGCGCTCATCCCTCCCGCGGGCATAAGCCCACGGGAGGGTGAGCATAGCTTACCCATTTCGGCGCCGCGGTCAACTCTGCCCGCTACCCGTCCCGGCTCAGGCGTCCCGTGCGCTTGGCAAAGCGCTCCGCCTGGCGGAAGACGAAGACCCCCAGCGGGACGAGCACGCCTCCCAGCAGGAGCAGGGGGGCAGTTTCGCCCCACAGATGGGCGAAGGAGGCGCCGTCGAGGATGGCCGCGCGCATTCCCTCCAGCACGTATGTGGCCGGCGAGAGGCGGGAGAGCACCTGGAGCCACGCCGGCAGCACCTCCACAGGGTAATAGACCCCGGAGACGAGGAGCAGCAGGGCCTGGACCACGTGCGTCATCTGCGCGCCCCGCTCCGGGAAGAGCAGGGGTAACACGGCCGCCACGATGCCCAGCCCGATGAACGACATGCTCCCGGCCAAGAGCACCAACGCCGCGCCCCCCAGGTTGGCCCCGCTCAAGTCCAAGCGGAAGAAGAGGACCACGGCCAACAGGATGATGACCGTGTGGGCAAAGCCGTAGACCAGGGAGAACAAGGTGGACCCCACCAGGTGGGTGAAGCGGGAGATGGGTGCCATCAGTGTGTATTCAATGGTACCCTCCCAGCGCTCCCAGGCAATGGTCTCGGAAACGATGTCGAAGATCACGCTGAGGAAGTGCCACACCAGCGTGCCGATGAGCAAGTACATCACCAGGAATTGGGTGTCCACAGCTTGGCCTGAGATGCGCTCCATGCCGGCACCAATGTACGTGATCGCCAAGGAGTTGGCAATGGTGTAAGAGAGCCAGACCACCTCCCATCCCCAGTACCGTTTGATCAAGTTGATATTGCGCTCCACGAAGGCGTAGCTGGCGCGCACCTCGTGGGCCCATTGGTTCGCCCTCATGCTATCACCTCCTGATCGTGGTGGGAATCCGTCAAATGGCGCCCCGTGAGGGCCAGGAACACGTCCTCCAGGGTGGGCTCCGGCAGGCCCTCGGAGGCCACGCGGGCCTTGAGCGCCTCCGGCGTTCCCAGGGCCACGATGCGGCCCCGGTCGATGACGGCCACCCGGTCGCACAACTGCTCGGCCTCGTGCATGTCGTGCGTCGTGAGGACGATGGTGGCGTCGTGTTCGTTGCGGAGCTCGCGGACGAAGGCCTGCACCTCCCGCCGGGAGCGGGGGTCCAAGCCGGTCGTGGGCTCGTCGAGGAGGAGCAGAATCGGGCGGGTGAGGAAGGCACGCGCAATGGCCACCTTCTGCTGCATCCCGCGCGAGAGGTTCTCGACGGGCTGGTAGGCGGCCTCCTCCTCCAAGCCCAGGCGGCGCAGGACGGCCACGATTCTCGCGCGGGCCTCGGTGCCCGACAGCCCGTAGAGGCGTGCTCCGAACATCAAGTTCTCCACAGCCGAGAGTTTCTTGAAGAAGGCCGCCTCCACCGAAACGCGGTTGATCAGCCGCTTGACGGCCTTCTCCTCCCGCACCACGTCGAAGCCGAAGACCTCGGCCCGGCCGGCGTCGGGCAACAGGAGCGTCGAAACTACCCGCACGAGCGTGGACTTCCCCGAGCCGTTTGGCCCCAGAATGCCGAAAATTTCATGGCGTCGCACTTCCAAGGTGACCCCGTCGAGGGCGTTCACGGCGCTCGCCAGCGAGGGCCCGTTGCCGGGCCAGAGGCGGCGCCAGCTACGGCGTTTCTCGCGCCTGAAGACCTTGCTCACGTTCACGAGCCGCAGGGCCACGTCATGGTCCTTGAGCAGTAGCATGGCTTCCCTCCCGGTTACCACATCCGTCGGATGGTACCCAGACTTGCCACCCCGAGCTCGGGGACTGGTGCGAACCAAAGAAAAAGCCGTGGGCTCCTCACGCTGGCCCACGGCTCCGCCGGGTTCGTCGGGAGAATGGTCCGAGGCACGCCAAGAAAAAACGCCGTGGGCCTCACCAGAGGGAGAGTGCCCACGGCGTTTCCGGTGTCACACTGCCACCATCATGATCTGGAAGCAGGCATACCTCCCCCTGGTGCGAGGGTCTGCTCGAGCCGGCGTGTTCGGTTGCGGTCCATGCCTGCTTCCTCCTTCCGTTCCACTCGGCGTCCGGCCACGCCTGTGGAGTCTACCACACGTTGACAAGGGGGTCAAGCGTTGCGTTTCCTCATCCGGCGGCGGCCAACGCCGGATAGAGGCGTTCCAGCTCCTCGAGCTCCCCTTGTTGGGTGAGCTCCTGCCAGCGCGCCTCCCGTTCGGCCCGCCGGCGCCACCACTCCCAGACCAGCCGGCCCTCTTGCCGGTACCGCGCGAGGGGTTTGAAGCCCAACATCAGCTCCATCACCCGGACCACGTCCGGGAGTTCCTCGGGCAGGGTGAGCCGCGCGTACCTGGCGGGCTCCCACTCCAGCGTCCAGCGCCGGTCGTACCAGTAGATGACGGCCCGGTAGGGGGGCTTCTCCTGCTCGACCTCCACCCACGCCATGCCGAGCCCCATGCGCCACAGGGCCTGGCGCAGGTGCTCCTGGATGACGAATCGGCTGGGGGGTTCCTGTTCGTAAAACCACTCGTTGCGCACGTTTGCCTCCTGGAACGCGGATTTTTGGCCCTTACCGGACGGTGGCCGCCTGTTGCAGGATGCCGGCCACCTTCTCGACGAAGCTCTGGGCGCGCTCGACGGCCGCCTCGGGCGGTCCCACAAGTTGTTGGGCCTGTCGGAAGGCGTGCATGTCCTCCTCCTCCAGCCCCTGTCCCACGTAGTGGGCCCAGAGCACGATTTCAAGACAACGCAGGCCGTCCACGTCGTAGCCGGCCGCGTAGACCAGGGCGCGGCCGGCGCGGAACATGGCGCCCCACGCCTGCTTGAGGCCGGTGGCCTCGTCCTCCTCTTGGAAGGAGACGCGCGCCTGCTCCAGCAGCTCGTGCGCCCCTTCCAGCTCGCGGCTGACGTCGTTGCGCTTGGCCTCGTCTTCCCAGAGGTAGGGGCTCCGCAGACACCTTTCCAGATCGGCCTGGATCGTCATGGGCATTCCTCCACGAGAAAGCTCACCGGCGGCTCCGGGGGACGGACGTCGAGTCCCACAAACAGGTCGTCCGCCAACGGCCTGTCGGGCGCCGGACAGGTGACTTCGTGATACCACTCGTAGGGCCCTTGGGCACGTTGGTAGGCTTCGTAGTAGGGCCGGTCGCCCCGCTGGGTGCGGTGGGCGAAGAAGGCAGCCCGCTTGACGGGCAGGGCCGCGCTGATGTCCACCCGCGCCGTGGCCGGCCGGTAGGGCACGTCCGAGGGTTCGGCCGGGTTGGCCGTGACGTAAAAGAGCTTCGGGGGGCGCCAGGGGGCGAGCCCCGGGGTGACCACCGAGCTTTCACCGGCGTGGTGCCACGCGGCCCGTGTGAAACGGCTGATGGCCTGGTGGTCGGGGTGACGGTTGCCCCCGCCCTCGGGCCCGAAGGTGAGCACCACGTGGGGGCGCACGGCCCGCATCACCCGCACGAGGCGGGGCACGATCTCCTCCTCAGGCACGTCGGCCAGAGCACCGTCCGGGTACTCCCAGTGGAAAAGGGTTTCCACCCCCAGGATGAAGGCCGCGTCCTGGAGCTCCCGGCGCCGGCGCTCGGCCAGCCGCTCCGGGGGCACGAGTCCGCCCGTTTGGCCGGCCGCGCCGTCGGTGGCCACGACCACCACAGTGTGGACGCGCTGCCAGCCGTAGCGGGCCAAAGTGCCGCCGAAGCCGAAGGATTCGTCGTCAGGGTGCGCCACGACGACACACAGCGTTGGGCGCATAGGGTCTCCCCCTTCCGCCGGCAAGCATAACACAGGAGTTTGCGGCCGTCAAGCTTCCCGAAGCTTCCCCGCACGTCAAGGTGTGCGGGCATTCTCCCGCAGGGCCACGGGGGAGCGCGTCACTCCTAGGCGCTGTGCTCACAGCCATGCCAAGTTCGGAGGTATCGGGTTTTACATCCCCAGCCAGATCAAGACGCCGATGGCCACCAGGGAGAGAAACGCCACGACGATCAGACAGCCCCCGGGGTCAAAGGCGGAAACGGCATGGGCGCCCACGCTGCTCACGCCACCGTGGAAGGGCTCGGTGAGGATCACCAAGAGCACGGCGGCCACGACGGCCAGGCCCACGGGGGAAAGTATCCACTCCACCAGGCGCGGGGCCACGCGCTCCACAGCGGGCATGACCGCGGTGTTCCACTGCAACACCAGGAATCCCGCGCAGTAGCAGGGAATGGTCAACAAGATCACGTGGGGCGCACACCCCCGGAGCCACGCTCCCCGCTTCGTCCGGCGCGCAGGGCGTCCCCTCATCGGCTCTCCTCGTCCGACGGGAATTGTGCGCCGTCGTCATCGTCGTTCCCCCACACGCCCGGAAAGGAGACGGGCACGCTGACACGGGCCTCGTGTCCTCCGCCGGCCCCCACGTGAACGGGCACGCGCAGGCGAAGGCGGCGGAAAGCGCAGAGCGCCCGGCCTGCTTTGGCACAGGCGTACACGTGGAGCACCATCTCGATCTCCGTGTGGCCCGCGCGCGTCTCCAGCGCGATCTCCCCTTCACCCTCCTGGGAGAAGTCACAGCGGGATCGGAGGGGGCGGACGACGCGCTCGTCGGCGGCTCTCACCTCGGCCCACGGGGGTGCCTCGGGCACCGGTCGCACGCCCCGGGGCAATTCGAGGCGCACAAGCAGCCGTCCCGCTCCCTCGGCCAAGCGGACGGCCGGCGCGCGCTGCTCCTCCGCGGGGGCCGGCGGCGTCAGGCGCTCCAGCCCGCGGATGAGCAACGTGGAGACCTGGCCCGTGCGCACGTCGGCCACGCGCACGGCGTGGTTGTTGGTGTCGGCGATGTAGAGGAGGTCCCCGCACGCCTTCACGTCGCCCGGCTCGTACAGGCGGACGGCGCGCCCCACGCCGTCCTGCCACCCGGGTCGCCCGCTGCCCAGCCACGTGCGCACCTCCAAGGAGGCCGGGTCGAGCACTTTGACCTTGTGGTTGTAGGTGTCGGCCACGTAGAGCCGGCCGTGGGCCCACGTGACGCCCAGGGGATGTTGGAGGCGCACGGCACGCCCTCGCCCGTCCACGTCACCGAAGTCGAAGAGCCCCACGCCCACGAGGGTCTCCACCCGTCCGTCCTCCAGGGAGACGCGGCGCACGCTGCTGGTCTCGCTGTCGGCCACGTAGAGGGCGTGGCCGTCGGCGGCGAGACCGCTCGGCTGGGCGAAGCAGGCCCGGTGAGGCGGGCCGTCCACCAAATCCTCGCGGCCGCTGCCGGCAAAGGGGGCCACCTCGCCGGAATCGGGGTCGAACACCCAGATCTGGTGGCGCCCGGCCATGGCGATGAAGAGCTTGCCCTGGGCCACGGCTAGGTCCCAAGGCGAGTTGAGGTCCACGTGGAGCCCGGGGCCCCGTTGGGGGTGCCACCCCAGCCGGCCCGTTCCGGCCACCCGGCGGACGGTGCGCGAGGGTAGGTGGAGCGCCCTGATAGCGTGGTTCTCCGCGTCGGCCACGTAGAGGGTGTCGTCCAACAGGGCCAGGCCCTGCGGGTGGTTGAAGGTGGCCTGCTCGAAGGGGCCGTCGTCCATGCCCGGCACGCCCCGCCCGATGAGCTCCTCCACCTCGCCGGCCCGGCCATCGGCGTCGAGGCGCACCACCACGATGCGGTGGTGGTTCGTGTCGGCGATGAAGAGGCGCTCGCCCCGCGCATCGGGCAAGAGTTTGCCCGGGTAGGCCAGCAGGGTGGCGGGCGGGGGCTCCAGCTCCAGCTCCACCGGCCGGCGGACGAGTGTGCCGCGCGCCTCGAACTCGGCGACGAGGCGCTCGATGACCGGCGCGAGCTGTTCGGCCGAGACCTCTCCCGCGTGGTGGCCCACATACCGGCCCTCCGGGTCGATGAGCACGAGCGTGGGCCAGGCGTAGACGCCGTACATGCGCCACACGGCCATCTCGGCGTCGTTCACCACCGGGTGGGTCACCCCGTGCCGGCGAATGGCCTCCCGAATGTTGGCCGTGAGGCGCTCCTCGGGGAACTTGGCCGAGTGAACGCCGATGACGACCAGCTCGTCGGCAAACTGAGTTTCCAACTTCCGCAACTGCGGAAGCATGTGAAGGCAGTTCATTCAACAGTAGGTCCAGAAGTCGAGCAGCACCACCTTGCCGCGCAGTGCCCGGAGCGTGAGGGGGCGCGGCACGTTGAGCCACTCCAGGCCGGGCGGAAATTCAGGGGCCGGGACGGTGCCGGCCAGCGTCGATTTGGGCATTGTGCTCCCTCCTCCAGGTCTAGGCCAACAGCGTGTCCTTTGATTATACCACATTTCGGACTTCGCCCGCACTTTTGCCAACTTGACCGAGCAGGTCTATAATGGAAGCCACCGATTGCGCCTGGCTTCACAAGAAGTGCTGAACCGGCATCCACCACAAGGAGGACTCCCATGGCTCAAGGTGCGTTTCAGCTCGCACGGGAAGGTCTCCGCTACCGGGGGCGCGAAGGTCAGTGGTCGTGGCTCCTGCACCGCGTGACGGGCATCGGTGTTTTCCTCTTCCTCGCCCTCCACATCGTGGACATCTTCCTCATGTCGTTTGGCGAAGAAGTCTTCAACGAGTTGCTCTTCATCTACAAGCAGCCGTGGGCGCGCATCGGCCACATCTTTCTCTTCTTCGGCGTTCTCTTCCACGCGCTGAACGGCATTCGGGTGACCATCTTGGACTTCTGGCCCTCGGCGTGGCGTTATCAGCGGCAGGCGGTCTGGGTTCAGGTGGTCATCTTCCTGATTCTCTTTGTGCCGTCGGCGCTCGCGATCATCATGAGCATGTTGAGCTGAGCTTGGACGGAGGAGACCCATGTTCGAGTCACTGGCAGCCCGGACAGCCCATCAAGCCGAACGGTCGGGGAACTTCGAGCTGTGGGCTTGGTTCTTCATGCGCGTGAGCGGGGTCATTTTGTTGCTGATGGTCCTCTTCCACCTCTTCTGGATGCACTTCGTCATCGGAGTGGAGAACATCAACTTCGCCGTGGTGGCCGAACGGTGGGAGAACCCCCTCTGGCGCATCTACGATCTCTTCCTCTTGATCTTCGCCTGGACCCACGGGGCGAACGGCATGCGCTACATTATAGAAGATTACGTCCACGCGCCGGGGTGGCGCGTCACGCTGAAGACCGTGCTCCTCCTGCTCTACTTCGCCCTCATCAGCATGGGGGCCTACGTGATCTTCACTTTCCGGGCTCCCTGAGAGGCCCCACGCACGCCGCACACCACAGGAGGAGAATTTCACACAGGTGGAGGGGTAACGATGGCCTACTTCCAATACGATTGTATCGTCGTGGGCGCCGGCGGCGCCGGCCTGATGGCCGCCCTCTACGCCTCCCGCTCGGCGAGCACCGCTGTGCTCAGCAAGCTCTACCCCACGCGCTCCCACACGGGCGCGGCCCAAGGGGGCATTGGCGCTGCCTTGGGCAACGTGGAGGAAGACCATTGGGAATGGCACATGTACGACACCATCAAGGGCTCCGACTACTTGGGCGACCAGGACGCCATCGAGGTGCTCTGTCGCGAGGCCATTGATGTGGTCATCGAGCTGGAACACATGGGGCTGCCCTTCGACCGCACGCCCGAGGGCAAGATTGCCCAGCGCAACTTCGGCGGCCACACGCGCAACTACGGCGAGGCGCCCGTCAAGCGGGCCTGCCACGCCGCCGACCGCACGGGACACATGATCCTCCAGACGCTCTACCAGCAGTGCATCAAGAACCACGTGACCTTCTTCGACGAGTTCCAGGTGCTGGACTTAATCGTCGAGGACGGCGTGTGCAAGGGCTGCATCGCCTACGAGATCGCCACGGGCGAGATCCACACCTTCCACGCCAAGGCAGTCATGTTGGCCACCGGCGGCTGGGGCAAGTGCTGGTCCGTGACCAGCAACGCTTTCACCCTCACGGGCGACGGGGCCGCCATCTGCCTGCGGAACGGCATCCCGCTGGAGGACATGGAGTTCTACCAGTTCCACCCCACGGGCATCTACAAGCTGGGCATTCTGATCACGGAGGGCGTGCGCGGCGAGGGCGGGGTGCTGCGCAACAACTTGGGCGAGCGCTTCATGGAGCGCTACGCCCCCACGCTGAAGGACTTGGCCAGCCGCGACGTGGTCTCCAGGGCGATCTACCTGGAAATTCGCGAGGGGCGCGGCATCGACGGCAAGGAGTACGTCCACTTGGACGCCACCCACTTGGGCCGGGAGGTGATCGAGAAGAAGCTGCCCGAGATCGCCGACTTCGTGCGCACCTACTTGGGGCTCGACCCGGTCACCCAGCCCATGCCGGTCCAGCCCACGGCCCACTACGCCATGGGGGGCATCCCCACAGATGTGGACGCCCGCGTGATCGTGGACGCCCAGAACACGCCCGTCTACGGGCTCTACGCGGCCGGCGAGGTGGCCTGTGTCTCCGTCCACGGCGCCAACCGCTTGGGCACCAACTCGCTGGTGGACCTGGTCGTCTTCGGCCGGCGCGGGGGACGCCACATGGCCGCCTTCGCCAATGAGATCGACCTCCAGCCCATCCAAGACCGGGACCGCGAGAAGCGCGTGCGGGACCAGCTCGAACGCCTGCTCAGCGGCACGGGCAAGGAAAAAGTGGCCACGCTGCGCAAGGAGATGCAGAAGATCATGATGGACAACGTGAGCGTCTTCCGCACCGGCGAGGGCCTGCAGGAAGCCGTGGACAAGCTGCGCGAGTTGAAGGAGCGATACCAGCACATCTCCGTGGAGGACAAGGGCAAGCAGTTCAACCAGGACCTCATGGAGGCCGTGGAGCTGGGGAACCTGCTCGACATCGCCGAGGCCACGGCCCTCTCGGCCCTCAACCGCACGGAGAGCCGGGGCGCCCACAGCCGCGAGGATTACCCCGAGCGGGACGACAAGAACTGGCTCAAGCACACCCTCATTCGGCGCCAGGAGGACGGCTCCTACTGCTTCGACTACAAGCCGGTCGTGATCACCAAATTCCAGCCGGCCGAGCGGAAGTACTAGCCCGAGGCCGGAACGGGCCCGTCGGCCAAGGAGACTCGGACCAGGAGCGGAACTATGGAAGTCACGGTGCGCATCAAACGGTACGACCCCGAGAAGGACGGCGAACCGTGGTGGGGCGAGTACAAGGTGGAGGTTGACGAAACCGACCGCGTGTTGGACGCGCTCCACTACATCAAGTGGTACCAGGACGGCACGCTGACGTTCCGGCGTTCCTGTGGCCACGGCATCTGCGGCTCCGATGCCATGCGCATCAACGGGTACAACCGCCTGGCGTGCAAGGTGCTCATCCGCGACGTGGCCCCCGTGATCACCGTCGAACCCCTGCTGGGGCTACCCGTGATCAAGGACCTGGTGGTGGACATGGAGCCCTTCTTCGCCCACTACCGGGCCGTCATGCCGTGGCTCATCAACGACGAGCCGCCGCCCCCCAGGGAACGCCTCCAATCCCCCGAGGAGCGTGAGCTCTTCGACGACACCACGAAATGCATCCTCTGCGCGGCCTGCACAACCTCCTGCCCCGCCTTCTGGCTGCGCGGGGAGTACGTGGGGCCGGCCGCCATCGTCCAAGCCCACCGCTTCATCTTCGACAGCCGCGACCGGGGCGCGGTCCAGCGGCTGGAGATCCTCAACGCGCCCGACGGGGTGTGGCGGTGCCGCACCATCTTCAACTGCACCAACGCCTGCCCGCGGGAAATCGAGATCACCAAGGCCATCGCCGAGGTGAAGAAGGCGCTCATCTTCAGCCGGCTTTAGGCAGGCCGCTGACCACCCGAAAACGGCGCGGCCCACGCGTGGCCGCGCCGTTTTGTCCTGCGTTCCCCCGCGCCGCTCCACGGCGGCTCAAGACACCTGCTCGCCCTCCTGCAGCACGGTCACCCGGTCGCCCACCCGGATGCGGCCGGGCCGCACCACCCCGGCGTAGACGCGGGCCCATCCGGGGTAGCGCTTCTGGGAGACGCGGCCGTAGTCCCCGCCCGCGAAGAAGGGGCGAATGGTCGTGCAGGGCGTGGTGTAACGGGTGATTCGGATCACCACCTCGTCGCCCAAGCGCAGGCGCACGCCCGGCCTCACCGTCTCCCAGTCGAGCCCCTCGACGGTGATGTTCTCGCCGATGGCGCCCGGGAAGATGGGGTGCCCTTCGGCCTGGAGGGACCGAATGCGCTCGAGGGAGTAGAGGCAGAGGGCCCGCTCGGGGCCGCCGTGGTGCTCCGTGTCCGCCTGGGCGTCGTTTGTCAGGCCCAGCCACCCCACCGTGCCCTCTTCGACCGGGCGCTTGGGCACGCCGCCGTTGGAGACGTTGATGGAAGCAATGCGTCCCACCGTGTTCATCGTGGCCCTCCTCACTTGGGCTTGTACCCCCAGTGTCGCAGGACTGTCTCGTTCCGGCGCCACTTGGGGCGCACCTTGACCCAGATGTCCAAGTAGATCGGCCGGCCCAGGAAGCGCTCGATCTCGTGGCGGGCGTGTCGGCCGATCTGCTTGAGCATGGAGCCCCCCCGGCCGATCACAATGCGCTTCTGGGAGTCGCGCTCCACGTAAAGGGTGGCGCCGATGTAGACCACCCCGTTCTCCCGCTCCTTGAACTCGTCCACCTGTACCTCCACCGAGTGGGGCACCTCTTGCTTCAGGAAGTGGAGGGCGGCCTCGCGCACTAACTCGGCCACAATCTCCCGTTCGGTCTGGTCGGTGATCACGTCCTCGGGGTAGAAGCGGGGCCCCTCGGGCAAGAAGCGCACGATAGCCTTCAGGATGGCCTCCAAGTCCCGCCCCTCGAGCACTGAGGTGAGGAACCACTCGTCGAAGGGGCCCAGTGCCAAGTAAGCCTCGGCCCGGGGCTTGGCCTCCGCGGGGGTGATCAGGTCGGCCTTGTTGATGAGCAGGATCTTGGGCCGGCGGACACGGCGCAAGTGATCGGCGATTTCCCGGTCCTCCTCGGTGGGCCACGTCGAGGCGTCCACCATGAAGACCACCACGTCGGCGTCGGGGATCGTGCGGTACGCCGTCTCCACCATGAACTCGCCCAGCTTGTGCAGGGGCCTGTGGATGCCGGGCGTGTCGAGGAAAATGATCTGCGCGTCGGGGCGGGTGAGAATGCCCCGAATGCGCCGGCGCGTGGTCTGGGGCTTGGGGGAGACGATGGCCACCTTCTCGCCGATGAGGGCGTTCATGAGGGTGCTCTTGCCCACGTTGGGCCGGCCTACCACGGCCACGAAGCCCGAGCGGTGGCCCGAGGGCACATCCTGCTCGACCCACATGTCCACCTGGGTCGCCTCGTCAACGGACATCTCCTCCTGGTTCGACGGATCCTGTGTGCTCATACCTGCCTTCCGTCCTTGCTCCTCTCCGATGACAATGTGTGCTGCGCCAAACAGAGTTGGCACGGTCCCGGGAATTGTACTCTGAGCCACGCTTCTGTCAACGCCCACGCCGCACGGTTGGCGAAAGGGGAATTCTGGGGTATCATATTCGTCACGCCTTCCGGCAAACTGGGCCGCGGGCCCATCCCCCACGAACATGGCGCTGTGGGTGGAGTATGGGAGCGCCGTTTGGCCCAAGCTGCACAGAGCTTCACACCAAGAGGTGCTACTCGAGATACCACCCGATGGACGAGAGTAGCCAGGGCACACGCTACAACGGGATACGGTCCGGCCTGAGAAGGGCCCTGTGGGCTCCCAGGGCCACGCGCCCGGCGGAGCAGCACGGGGTCGCGGCCGGTCCGGCTCCCGGCCCACGCTGACGAAGCGCGGCAGCCGGGGCCGGTTCCGGTTGCCGCGTCTTCCCGTGTTCCCCCACTTGCCGCCAGACCCGTCCAGCCTTTCCCCACAGGGCATCTCACGCCGCCGTGCGGGAGCCCGTTTCCCCGTCTCGACTTCTCAGGCCGGCGCGAGAAGGGCAATCCCACATGTCCAGGAGGTGAGACATGGTTGACGCCCTTGTGCTGGACGACGCTGTGGAAACCGTGCGCCTGATGCTGGGCCAAGAAAGGCTCGACGACGCCGTCGAGTACATCCGAAGCATCCACCCGGCCGACGCCGCCGAGGTGCTCGCGCGCCTGACACCCGAGGAGCGGCTCCCCATCCTCCGCCGTCTGTCGCCGGAGGAGCTGGCCCATGCCCTCGACCGCATGGACGAGGACGACATGGCCGCCATCGCCAGGCAGATGGGCCACGACCGGCTCGTGGACGTGCTGGAGCGCATGGAGCCCGACGCCGCCGCCGACCTGCTGGGCGAAATGCCGGAGGACGAACAGGCCACCCTCCTGGCCGACATGGCCGACGCCGACGAGGTGGCGCCGTTGCTGGAGTACCCGCCCGACACGGCCGGCGGCATCATGAACCGGGTGGGCCCCATGCTGCGCCGGCACATGACTGTGGCCGAGGCCCTGGAGTTCCTGCGCCAACACTACAAGGACGAGCGGGAGCTCTACTACCTCTACGTGCTCGACCGCCACGGCCGGCTGGTGGGCGTCGTCAGCCTGCGGGGGCTCATCCTGGCCGACCCCGACCGCCGGGTCGAGGAGATCATGAACCCCGAGGTCATCACCGTGCGGGCCGACATGGACCAAGAGGAGGTCGCCCGGCTCCTGGCCCGCTACGATTTCCTGGCCCTGCCCGTGGTGGACGAGGAGAACCGGCTGCTGGGCATCGTCACCGTAGACGACGTGTTGGACGTGCTTGAGGAAGAGGCCACCGAGGACATCTACCGCCTGGCCCAAGTGAGCGAGCGCTCCCAAGTCTTCAGCCCTGTCCGCCAAGCCCTGGCCAACCGCCTGCCCTGGCTCGTGGTCAACCTGTTCACCGCCTTCCTCGCCTCGGGCGTGGTTTCCCTCTTCGAGGAGACCATTGCCCGTGCCGCGGTGCTGGCCACTTTCATGCCCATCGTGGCCGGCCAAGGGGGCAACGCCGGCACCCAGACGATGACCATCATGGTGCGCTCCCTCGCCCTGGGCGAGCTGGACACCCGCGACATGTGGCGCGCCCTGCGCTACGAGCTCCTGATTGGGCTGCTGAACGGCCTGGCCGTGGGCACACTCGTCGGCCTGGTGGCCTGGGCGTGGAAGGCGAACCCCATGCTCGGCGCCGTGATCGCCCTGGCCATGATCGGCAACATGCTCGCGGCCGCCGCGGCCGGCGTGGTGGTTCCCCTGACGCTGAAGGTGCTGCGCGTGGACCCGGCCCTGGCCTCCAGCATCTTCGTGACCACGGTGACCGACGTGTGTGGGTTCTTCTTCTTCCTGGGGCTGGGCTCGGCCGTGCTCCTGTAGGCTCGCGGTTCGTCTGTGGGGAGATTTGAGTATAATTGCAGAGGTACAGGACCCAGCTTTCCCGAGGAGGACAACTATGACGGCACCGTTCCACTGGATTGGACAACGAGCGCCGCTTCGCGACGGCCGCGCCAAAGTCTTGGGGGCCGTGCGGTACGCGCCGGACATCAAAGTGCCCGGGATGCTCCACGCCCGCCTGGTGACCAGCCCCCACGCCCACGCCCGCGTGCGGGGCGTGGAGACGGCGGCCGCGCTCGCCGTGCCCGGCGTAGTGGCCGTGCTCACCGCGGCCGACCTGCCCGACGTGCCGGCGCGCCACCGCCACACCCTGCTCCTCGCCCGCGACCGGGTGATCTTCGCCGGACAGCCCGTGGCCCTCGTCCTCGCCGCCGACGAGGCCGCGGCCGAGGACGGCGCTGAGCGCGTCTTCGTGGAGTACGAGCCGCTGCCGGCCGCCGCGACCGTTGACGAGGCCCTGGCCCCCGACGCCCCCCTCGTCTGGCCCGAGGGCCTGCCCGGCGAGACGGGAGAGGCCGCGGCCCACGGCGCCGACGTAGGCGGGGAGGAACGCCCCCTCCAACGCTCGAACGTGGCCAACCGGGTCCACTTCTCGCGCGGCGACGTGGCCCAAGGGTTCCGCGAGGCCGACGTGGTGGTGGAACGCACCTTCACCACCCCCATGGTCCACCAGAGCTACCTGGAGCCCCACGCCGTCGTCGTCCAGCCCGACCCGCTCACCGGGGGCGCCACAGTCTGGTCGTCCACCCAGGCGCCCTTCTACGTGCGCGAGCAGGTGGCCGCCGTACTGGGCGTTCCCGAGTCGGACGTGCGCGTCGTGGCCACTCCCGTGGGCGGCGGCTTCGGCGGCAAGTTCCTGCTCTACGAGCCCCTCGTCGCCCTGGCAGCCCGCGCCGTGGGCCGGCCGGTGCGCTTCGTGATGACGCGGCTGGAGGAGATGATCGCCGCCAACCCGGCCGCGGCCGGCCGCATTCACCTGCGGCTGGGCGCCCGAAAGGACGGCACGCTCACGGCCCTCCAGGCCGAGCTCACCTTCGACGCCGGCTGCTTCCCGGGCGCGCCGGTGGGCATTGCCGCCGTGCTCCTGGGGAGCCTCTACACCATCCCCCACGTGGACATCCGGGGCGTAGAAGTGCTCACCTTTAAACCCTCCACCGGCGCCTACCGCGCCCCGGGCGCGCCCCAGGCGGCCTTTGCCATCGAGTCAGCCCTGGACGAGCTGGCCCGCCGGCTCGGCGCGGACCCGCTGGAGCTGCGCCTGCGCCACGCCTGCCGCTCAGGGGACCCCATGATTCACGGCAAGCCGTGGCCGGGCATGGGCATGGCCGAGGTGTTGGAGGCCCTCAGCCGCCACCCGGCCTGGCAGCGCCGGGACGACACCCGCCGGGCCGGCCGGGGCGTGGGCGTGGCCATCGGGGGATGGCCCGGCGGCACGGAGCCGGCCGCAGCGGCCTGTACCCTCAACCGGGACGGCACCCTCCACGTCCACGTGGGCTCCGTGGACCTGACGGGCACGACCACGGCCTTCGCCCTCTTGGCCGCCGAAGCCTTTGGCATTCCGCCCGACCGAGTGCGCATCGTCACCGGCGACACGGCCACGGCCCCCTACGCCGGCGCCACCGGGGGCAGCAAGATCACCTACACCGTGGGCGCCGCCGTGATGCAGGCCGCCGAGGAGGCCCGGCAACAAGTGTTGGCCATCGCCGCCGAGGAGCTGGAGGCCGACCCGGCCGACTTGGAGATCGCCGACGGCGCCGTGCGGGTGCGGGGCGCGCCAGACCGGGCCATCTCCCTCGGGAGCATCGCCGCCAAGACGATGGCCTTCGGCGGCCGACACGCCCCCGTCTTCGGCCACGGCCGCCACGCCGAGACCACCAACGCGCCGGGCTTTTGCGCCCAGCTCGCCGAGGTGAGCGTGGACGAGGCCACCGGCCAGGTCCGCGTGGAGCGGCTGGTGGTGGTGCAGGACGTGGGCCGGGCCATCAACCCGCTGCTCGTCGAGGGGCAGATGATGGGCGGCAGCCTCCAGGGCATCGGGTGGGCCCTCCACGAGGCCCTGGTCTACGATGAGGCCGGACAGCCCCTCACCGCCTCCTGGAGCGACTACACCGTGCCCCACGTCTCCCACGCGCCCGCCCGGCTGGAGACGGTCATCGTCGAGGTGCCGGCCGAACACGGCCCCCTTGGGGCCAGGGGCGTGGGCGAGCCGCCGGTCATCGCCACGGCTGCGGCCGTGGCCAACGCCGTGGCCGACGCGACGGGCGTGCGCCTCACCGAGCTGCCCATGACGCCGCCCCGCGTGTTGGCAGCACTGCGCGCCAGGAGGGGCCACGCCGATGGATGAGCACACCCTGCGGGCCTTGCTGGCCGACGTGGCCCGGGGCCGGCTCTCCGTGGAGGCGGCGCTGGAGCGGCTCCACGCCTGGCCCTACGAGGCCCTCGAGTTCGCCGTGATCGACCACCACCGGGAGCTCCGCTGGGGCTTTCCCGAAGTGGTCTACTGTGAGGGCAAGACGCCCGAGCAGGTGGCCGAGATCGTGGCGCGGCTGGCCGCGCGCCACGCGCGCCTGCTGGGCACGCGGGCCACGCGGGAGCAGTACGAGGCCGCCCGCGCGCGCGTGGCCGACCTGGCCTACCACGAGACGGCGCGGGCGCTCTGGCTGGACCGCGAGCCGGACCACCCCCGCCGGCCGGGCGTCATCGTGGTGGCCGCCGGCACCAGCGACCTGCCCGTGGCCGAGGAGGCCGCCCTCACCCTCCACCTCATGGGCCACGAGGCCCACCGCATTTACGACGTGGGCGTGGCCGGGCTTCACCGCCTGGTCCCCCACATCCCCGCGCTGCGCCGGGCCAACGCCATCGTGGTGGTGGCCGGCATGGAGGGGGCCCTGCCCAGCGTGGTGGCCGGGCTGGTGGACGCCCCGGTGATCGCCGTGCCCACCTCGGTGGGCTACGGTGCCCACTTCGGCGGGTTGGCTCCCCTCCTGGCCATGCTCAACAGTTGTGCCACCGGCGTAGCCGTGGTGAACATCGACAACGGCTTCGGGGCCGGGTACTTGGCCGCCACCATCAACGTCCGGTGCTCGCCCCCGGACGACGAACCGAGGAGGTCATCCCCATGAACGCGGAACTGGAACGCAAATACCATCGGTTGTGCGAGATCGTGCGCGCGTGTGAATCGGTTCTCGTGGCCTACTCCGGCGGCGTGGACAGCGCCCTGGTGATGGCCGTCGCCCACCGGGAGCTGGGCGCCGGCCGGGTGCTGGCCTGCATCGGCGTCTCGCCCAGCTACCCGGCCCGCGAGCTGCGCCAGGCCGTCGAGCTCGCCGAGCGCCTGGGCGTGCCCTACCGGCTGGTCAACACGGCCGAACACTTGGACCCCAACTACGCGGCCAACCCCAGCAACCGCTGCTACTTCTGCAAGTCCGAGCTCCACGACCGCCTCAAGGCCATCGCCCGCGAGGAAGGATGGCACACCGTTGTGGACGGCACCAACGCTGACGACCTCGTCCACGACGACCGGCCGGGCGTCCTGGCCGCGCGCGAGCGGGGCGTGCGCTCCCCCCTGGCCGAGGCCGGGCTCACCAAGGCCGAGGTGCGCGAGCTGGCCCGCCGCCTGGGGCTGCCCGTCTGGGACAAGCCGGCCATGGCCTGCCTCTCCTCCCGCGTGCCCCACGGCACGCCCATCACACCCGAGCTGCTGCGCCGGATCGAGGCCGCCGAGGACGTGTTGGTGGCCCTGGGGTTCCGCCAGTTCCGGGTGCGCCACCACGGCGAGATCGCCCGCATCGAAGTGCCCGTGGAGGAGTTCTCCAAAGTGCTGGAGCACCACGCCGAGATCGTGGAGGGCATCCGCGCCGTGGGGTATCGCTTCGTCACCCTCGACTTGGCCGGCTTTCGCAGCGGCTCGCTCAGCGGGGCCGGCCTCAGCGCGACCGTGAGCCTCGACGCCGTTCAGGTCAGGTGACCGGTTCCCGGAGAAATGTGCTATAATTGGGAGGTTTGTGCCATGAGCGAGCAGGCAGAAAAGGTGAAGGTGGTGCTCCGCCGCCAGACGTGGGAGGTGGAGCCGGGCATCACGGCCCGCCAACTGCTCGAACACCTGAACCTCAACCCGGAGAGTTATCTCGTCACCCGCGACGGGGAGCTCATCAGCGACGACACCGTGATCCGGCCGGGCGACACCATCCGGCTCGTGGCCGTCATCTCCGGCGGGTGACCGCTCACCACAAGGAAGGGACGAAGGTGAAGCCCATGCGCTGTCGCAAGTGCCGTCAAAAGGCCGTCATCAACATGCGCCAGCACCGCCTGGCCCTCTGTCGGGACCATTACGTCGAGTGGTTCCAACAGCAGACCGCGCGCACTATCAAGAAGTACAAGATGATCCGGCGGGACGAGCCCGTGCTGGTGGCCGTCAGCGGGGGCAAGGATTCCCTGGCCCTGTGGGACGTGCTCCTCGAGCTCGGCTACCGGGCCGACGGCTTCTACCTGCGGCTGGGCATCGACGAGGGCATCGGCTACAGCGACGAATCCTACGCCAAGATCAAGCAGTTCGTGGCCCAGCACCCGGGGACCAGGCTCCACGTGGTGGACGTGAAGGAAACCTACGGCGAAACCATCCCCGAAGTCGCCCGCCGCGTCCGGCGGGGGCGGGGCAAGCCCTGCTCCGTCTGCGGGCTGATCAAGCGCCACGAGATGAACCGCGTGGCCTACGAGCTGGGCTATCCCGTCCTGGCCACCGGCCACAACTTGGACGACGAGGCCGCGGTGCTCTTCTCCAACACCCTCAACTGGCAGGTGGGCTACTTGGCTCGTCAGTACCCCGTCCTGCCGGGCCGGGAGGGCTTTGCCCGCAAGGTCAAGCCCTTCTGCCGCTTCTACGAGCGGGAGACGGCTGCCTACGCCCTCCTCCGGGGCATTGACTACATGTACGAGGAATGCCCCTTCTCCGTGGGGGCCAACACCATCTACTACAAGGAACTGCTCAACACGCTGGAGAGAGAGCGGCCCGGCGCCAAGCTCCACTTCTACCTTTCCTTCCTGCGCGCCAAGGAGAAGGAGGGCCTCTTCGCCGACTGGGAGGAACCCAGCGTGGAGCTCCACGCCTGTGAGCGCTGTGGCCAACCCACGAGCGCGCCGGGGCGCTGTGCCTTCTGCCGCCTCTGGCCCGAGGATGTGCTGGAGCAGCCCCACGAGAGCTTCGTCCCGCTCACGCTCGTGGAGGGGGCATGAACCCTCTGGCTGCTGTGCGCGAGACGACCGCGTGGGTTGTCTCGCAGGCCACGCACGTCACCATCGACGACGAGGCCATCGTCCGCGAGGCCGACGCCCTGGCCCAAGCCCTGGCCGAGGCACCCGCGCACTCGTGGGATACCCACCATCACTACGCCGAGGACAACCCGCTGACGGCCCAGTACCTGCTGGTGGTGGACGCCCTCAACTTCTGCTTTTGGCCCGACCCAACGTGGAGCTACAACGAGTTGGCCATGGCCCTGAAGCAGGTGATTGAGGCCGACCGCCGGGCCTTCGAGGCCTCCCGCCTGGAGCAGATCACGGCCGAAACCCTGCGGGCGTGGCTCGGGCGCGATCTCCCCCTGATGGACGAGCGAGTGCGCCTGCTCCGCGAAGTGGGCCACGGGCTCCGCGAGCACTTCGACGGGTATGCCGTGAACCTCATCCTGGCCGCCCAAGGCTCGGCCGCGCAGCTCGTCGGCCTGGTCGCCGCCGCGTTCCCCGGCTTCAGGGATCACGCCATCTACCGGGGACGGCAAATTTTCTTCTACAAGCGGGCCCAGATCTTCGCCGGCGACCTGTGGGGGGCCTACGAACGGCGAGGGCTCGGCGCCTTCCGCGATGTGGGCGACGTGACCACCTTCCCCGACTACCGGGTTCCCCAGGTGCTGCGCGCCTTGGGCATTCTCCGGTACGCGCCGGCCCTCGCCCGGCGGATCGACGCGGGCGAGGAGATCGCGCCCGGCTCCGAGGAAGAAGTGGAAATCCGGGCGGCCACCGTGCAGGCCGTGGAGCACCTGTGCCTGGCCCTGGCCGAGCGGGGGCACTCGCTCCTGCCCGTCGAGCTGGACTGGCACCTGTGGCAATACGGCGAGGCCAACGAGGCTCATCTTCCACCCCACCACCGCACGTTGACGATCTACTACTGAGGGAAGTGCCGATGGGTGATACCGGCATGGAAACGCCCGGCTTCGCGTTCCGCGTTCTTCACCGGCACGGCCACGCCCGCGTGGGCCGCCTGACAACCCCCCACGGCGACGTGGAGACGCCTGCCTTCGTGGCCGTGGGCACCCAGGCCACGGTCAAGTCCCTCACGCCGGACGACTTGGTCGAGGTGGGCACCGAAATCATCTTCGCCAACACGTACCACCTCTACCTGCGCCCCGGGGCCGATGTGGTGGCCGAGCTGGGCGGCCTGCACGAGTTCATGCAGTGGCACCGGCCCATCATGACCGACTCGGGCGGGTTCCAAGTCTTCAGCTTGGGCGCCAGCATCGAGCAAGGCGTGGGCAAGATCGCCCCGATCTTCCCCGGCGAGACACCGGAGATCCCAACCCGCCGCAAACCGACCGAGGGGCGTTCGCTGGTCGAGGTCACGGACGAGGGCGTCCGGTTCCGCAGCCACTTGGACGGCTCGCGTCACTGGTTCACGCCCGAAGTTGCCATCCGCGTGCAACGCCAGCTCGGGGCGGACATCATCCTCGCCTTCGACGAGTGCACCTCCCCCCTCCACGACTACGAGTACACTCGGCAGGCGATGGAGCGCACCCACCGGTGGGCCCTGCGCTCCCTGGAGGCTTTCCACGCCACCCGGCCACAGCACGGCTATCCCCAGGCCCTCTACGGCATCGTGCAGGGGGGCGCCTACGAGGACCTGCGCCGGCGGAGCACGCGCTTCATCGCCGAGCTGCCCTTCGACGGCTTCGCCGTCGGCGGCTCCCTGGGCCGCACCAAGGCCGACATGTGGCGCGTGCTGGAGTGGACCGTGCCCGACCTGCCCCCCGACAAGCCACGCCACCTGCTGGGCATCGGCGAGGTGCCCGACATCTTCGCGGCCGTCGAGCGGGGTGTGGACACCTTCGACTGCGTGGCCCCCACCCGCATGGCCCGCAACGCCGGCCTGTTGGCGCGCACGTTGGACGGGGAGCGCCTGCCCCGCTTTCGCATCAACATGCGCAACGCCCGCTTCCGGCGCGATCCCCGTCCGCCCGTGGAAGGATGTGCGTGCCCCACGTGCCGCACCTACTCGCGCGCCTACCTCCATCACCTCTTCCGGGCCAACGAGCTCCTGGCCTATCGCCTGGCCACGCTCCACAACCTCTTCTTCATGAACCGGCTGATGGCCGACATCCGCGCTGCCCTGCAGGAGGGCACCTTCGAGGCATTGAAGGCCCACTGGTTGGGCCCGTAGAACCACCCGCGAAGGAGGGAGTGCACCCATGTCACGCCAGTTCAACACGTTGACCTTGGCCTTGATTCCGGTCGCCGTGGTCATCAACATCGTGATGGGGCAGATTGTCGTGGTGCTCAAGCTGCCCCTCTACCTGGACAGCATCGGCACCGTGTTGGTGGGCGCCCTGGCCGGGCCCTTGGCCGGCGGGCTCACCGGCGCCCTGGCCAATCTCGTGTGGGGCCTGCTCACCGGGCCCACAATCATTCCCTTCGCCATCACGGCCTTCGTCATCGGCGTGTTGGCCGGCCAGTTCGCCCGCGCCGGCTGGCTGCGCCCAGGCCCCGCCGGCGCGCTGGTGAAGGCCGGCGTGGCCGGCCTCGTCACCGGCATTGTGGCCGCCGTGGTGAGCGCGCCCATCGCGGCAGTGCTCTTCGGGGGCGTCACGGGCGCCGGCACAGACGCCCTGGTGGCCTTCTTCCAGAGCATGGGCGCCAACGTGCTCCAGGCAACCTTGGGCCAAGGGCTCGTGAGCGACCCTCTCGACAAAACTATCACCTACGTTGTCGTGTGGCTCATCCTGCGGGCCATGCCCCGCCGGCAGATTGCCCGCTTTCCCCAAGGTGCCCAGCTCCTCGAATGACCATGGCTCCCACGCTCTTCGTGTCCGGGGAGGGCCCCCTCTACCGCTGGCATCCGCTGACCAAGATGGCCTTGGTTGTAGCTGCCCTGCTCCTCTTCTTGGTCCCCTGGGAACGCGAGCCGCGCTGGCTGGCCGTGCCGCCGCTGCTCACGGCCGGCTTGGGGGCACTGATGGCGGCTCACGGGCGCCAGCCGGCCTCCGCGTGGGCCAGGCGGCTCTTCTGGCTGATGGCGCCCGTGCTCGTCTCGCTGGTGCTGGTTCAGGGGTTCTTCTACCCGGGAGGCCGCACGCCCCTCTGGCACGCGGGCCCACTTGCCCTCACCCGCGAAGGGCTCCTCTTCGCCGCCACGGTCGGCGGCCGGCTGGTGTTGGCCGTGGGCGCCTTCATGGTGCTGCTCGTCACCACCCACCCCGCCGACCTGACGGCCTCGTTGGTCCACGCCGGCCTTCCTCCCGAAGGCGCTTACCTCATCCTGGCGGCCATTCACCTGCTCCCCCGGATGCAGGCGCGCGCCCAAGCCATCGTGGCCGCGCAGCAAGCCCGTGGCCTCTCCTTGGAAGGGTCCCTCTGGCAGCGGGCCAGAGCCTTGCTGCCCTTGGTGACTCCCCTGGTGCTGGGCGCCATACAGGAAGTGGAGGAACGGGCGATGGCCTTGGAGGCCCGCGCCTTCCGGGCCCCTCGGCCCAAGACGAGCCTGCGCACCCTGTGCGACTCGCCCGCCCAGCGGGCCTTCCGCTGGGGCATCGTGGCGCTGAGCGGGGCCATCGCTCTGTTCACCCGCCTGACCTTCGGTGCGTGATGGACGGGCAAGGGCACACTGTCGGTCACCTCGCGGTCCACAACGTCACGTACACCTATCCGGCCGCGCCGACGCCGGCCCTGCGGGACGTGACGTTCACCCTGGAGGCCGGGGAGGTGCTGCTGGTGGCCGGCGCCAACGGGGCCGGCAAGAGCACGCTGTTGGCCTGCTTGGCCGGCTTCGCCCCCCACTTCTTCGGCGGCCACTTGGAGGGCGATGTGGTGCTCGACGGCCGCTCCGTGCGCCACACCCCCTTGGCCGAGTGGGTCACGTCAGTGGGGCTCGTCTTCGCCAACCCGTTCAACCAAATCAGCGGCGCCCGGCTGACCGTCTTCGAGGAAGTGGCCTTCGGGCTGGAGAACGTGGGCGTCCCGCCCGACGAGATCCGCCGGCGGGTGAGCGCCATTCTCGACCGGCTCGACCTGACGCCCCTGGCCGAGCGCTCCCCCTATGCCCTGAGCGGGGGCCAGCAGCAGCGGGTGGCCATCGCCGGCGTGCTTGTCCTGGAGCCGACCTTGCTGGCCTTGGACGAGCCCACCTCCCAACTCGACCCGGAGGGCAAACGGGAAGTGCTGGCCCTGCTGAGCCACCTGGCCGCAGAGCGCCACATGGTGGCGATGGCCACCCACGACGTGGAGGCGGCCTACCGCCTCGCAACCCGAGGGATGGTGCTCCACCGAGGCCGTGTGGCCGGCCAAGATTCCCCCTCGGCCCTCCTGGCCCGGTCCGAGTGGCCCACGTGGGGCATCACGCCTCCCCTGGAACTCGCCCTGGCCCACGGGACCTGGGCTCCCTGGTCGGCGACGCCGCCGCCCTTCTCCCTCCCGGCCCACGAGCTGGCCCTGCCCCAGGAGCTGTCCGTCCGCGTCGAGCGGGTAGCCTACCGCTACCCAACGGGCACGGAGGCCCTCCGGGGCGTCTCGTTGGCCGTCGAGCCCGGCCAGATCGTGGCCCTCGTGGGGCGCAACGGCGCCGGCAAGACCACCTTGAGCAAGATGTTGAACGGCCTTCTCCGCCCCTCGGAGGGCCGGGTGCGCCTCGGCCCCCACGACGCAGGCGATCACCCGGTGGCCCGGCTGGCGCGCTGGGTGGGCTACGTCTTCCAAAATCCGGCCGACCAGATCTTCAAGCGCACAGTGTGGGACGAGGTGGCCTTCGGCCCCCGCAACTTGGGCTTTCCGACGAAGCGCCTCGGGCAGGCCGTGGAACGGGCCCTCGTCCTCTGCGGGCTGGAGCACCTGGCCCGCGAACATCCCTACGACTTGCTCCCCAACCAGCGGCGCTGGGTGACGGTGGCCGGCGCGCTGGCGATGGAGACGCCCATCCTAGTGCTCGACGAGCCCACGGGGGGCTTCGACCGCTTCGACCACGTGCGCCTGCGCCACCTGTTGCGCGCCCTGCGCGAGGCCGGCCGCACCATTGTGCTCATCACCCACGACATGGAGTTGGTGGCCGAGCTGGCCGACCGGGTGGTCATCATAAACCGTGGCACCGTGATGGCCGACGCCCCGCCCCGTCAAGTGGTGGCCGACGATGAGCTCTTGGCGAGCGCCGGGCTGGAGCCGCCGCCGGCCGTGCGGGCAAGCCGGGCGCTCCGCCTCGCGCGGGTGGCACACACGCATGAGGAGCTGGCCGCCCTGATCGACATCGCATGATGCTCATCATCGAGCTGAGAAATGATTTGGCGAGGCCCTCGTTTTCGGATATAGTCTACACCACCCAACAGCGCGGAGCAGAGGAGGCAGACGTGGAGCGGGAAAGCTTGAAGCCACCAAGTGCCCTCTCGGCCCCTGCAGCCGGCCCGGTGATGGTCTTCAGGCCCGGCGGGCGGGCGCGCCAGGCGTTGCGCGAGCTCTGGGACTACCGCAACTTGCTCTGGAACCTGGTGGTTCGCGACATCAAAGTGCGCTACAAGAACAGCGTGCTGGGCGTGGGGTGGTCCTTGCTCAACCCGCTCCTCATGATGATCGTCTTCACCGTGGTCTTCACCGTCTTCTGGCCCAACAACCAGGTGGCCAACTTTTCCGCCTTCGTGCTGACGGGGCTGCTGCCGTGGAACCTCTTCCAGGCGTCCATCATGGGCAGCGCCTACAGCATTGTGAGCAACGCCAACTTGGTCAAGAAGGTCTACTTTCCCCGCGAAGTCCTGCCCATTGCCGTGGTGTTGAGCAATGTGGTGAACTTCCTGCTGGCCCTGGTCGTGCTCTTCCCCATCCTGTGGCTGAGCGGCATCCCGCTGACCCGCCACGCGCTGTGGCTGCCCGTGATCTTGGCCATTCAAGTGGCCTTCACCGTAGGACTGGCCTTCTTCTTCAGCACCCTCAACGTCTTCTACCGCGACACGGCGATGGTGTTGGACGTGGGCCTGTTGGCCTGGTTCTTCCTGACCCCCATCTTCTACCCAATGGAGTTCATTCCGGCCACGAAGACCGTGATGGGCCTCACCCTGCCGGTCCACCGGCTGGTGCGCTGGCTCAACCCCATGGCCAGCATCATCGACTCCTACCGGATCGTGCTGTACGGCTCGGTCCAGGGGTACCCGCCCGCGCCCCCCGCCATCGACTTCATGGCGCGCACGGGCGCCACGGCGCTCCTCGTGCTCGTGCTGGGCTGGCTCTTCTTCCGCCGGTACAGCGGGCGCTTTGGCGAGGAGGTGTGACCCGTGTGCTCCCCGGACGCCGGAGCGGAGAGGCCACTGGTCTCCATCGTCCTGCCGGCCTACAACGAAGAAGCCGCCATTGGAGAGGACCTCCAGGTCATTCTGGAGACGATGGAACAAAGCGGCTACAGCTTCGAGGTCATCGTGGTGGACGACGGCAGCACCGACCGCACGGCCGAGATCGCCGCCTCGTTTCCCGGGGTGCGGGTCATCTGCCATGACCGCAACCGGGGCACCGGCGCGGCCCGCTCCACGGGGATGCGCTTTGCCCGCGGGCAGATCGTGGCCATGAGCGACGCCGACGGCACCTACCCCAACCGCGATCTTCCCCGCCTCATCGAGGGCGTTCTGCAGGGGGCGGACATGGTGGTGGGCGCCCGCCGGCGAGAGGCCGGCTCGTGGCGGTGGCTGCGCGTGCCGGCCAAGGAGTTCATCCGCCGGCTGGCCAGCTACCTGACCGAGTCTTACATCCCGGACCTCAACAGCGGCTTCCGGGCCATGCGCCGGGAGGTGGGCCTGCGCTTTCTCCCCATCCTGCCCAACACCCACTCCTGGGTGAGCACCATCACCCTGGCCCTGTTGACCAACGGCTATCGGGTGGATTACATCCCCATCGACTACTACCCCCGTCGCGGTGGCCGCTCCTCGTTTCACCCCGTGCGGGACACGTACAACTATCTCTCCCTGGTGTTGCGCACGATCACCTACTTCAATCCCCTCAAGATCTTCCTGCCCGTGAGCCTGCTCATGGGAGCCTTCGGGCTGGGCAAGACCATCTTCGACCTGACGGTCCACTCCCGGTTTCGGGAGAGCGATGTGCTCATCCTCGTCGTGGCCGTGCTCATCGGCATGATGGGCCTCCTGGCCGACCTGATCGTCACCCACGGGCGGGCCCGTTACCTGCCCGACGAGCCCCACACCGTGCAGGAACTGCTCCCGCCCCGCTCCGACGCCCTCCTCCAGCAGGAACCCGAACGGCCAGAGCCGGCCTCCCACAGCCCATCCGGCGCCAAGAGATGACTTGACGGCGTCCTGCACGTGGAGTAAGATACCGGCGCGTTCGTCCCCGCCCCCGTGCCGACAACAGCCCACCTGCAACGACGTGACCGGAGAGATCGCATGGCCCACCGCCTGACCGACAGCCGCTTGGCCAACTTGGGCGCACGAATCATCCTGCAGGGCTTCGAGGAGTATCACACCGACTTCAAGACCATCACCCGCCGCGCGCGCATCCGCTTCGAGCAGCGCGACTGGCACGGGATGCAGGCGGACGCCGCCGAACGGCTCGACTTGTACCGGCGGGTGGTGGACCGCACCGTGGCCGACGTGCGGGAGCTCCTGGGCGACCGGGTACACCACAAGCTGGTGTGGGCCAGCATGAAGGCGGTCTACTCCGGGCTCATCGCCGACCGGGACGATTGGGAGTTGGCCGAGACCTTCTTCAACTCAGTCACGCGCCGCATCTTCACCACCATCGGCGTGGACGAACAGATCGAGTTCGTGGACACCGACTTCGAGCTGCCCCCCACGGCGCCCCGACGTTCGGTCTACCGCACCTACCGGCGCGCCGTCACCACGGCGACTCTGGTGGAACAAATCCTGCGCGACTTCGCCCTGCGGGAGCCCTTCCACATCCCCTTCGCCGATCTCACCCGCGACGCCCACCTCGTGGCCCGCGAAGTTGAGGCCCACCTGAAGGCCATCGGCGCCCTGAAGGTGGTGGAACGCGCCGAAATCGTGCGCTCGGTCTTCTACCGGGGGCAGGCGGCGTACCTCGTGGGACGGCTCTTCAGCGGCTCCCACCTCATCCCCTTCGTGATCGCCCTGCTCCACGAGCCCGAGGGGCTGGTGGTGGACGCCGTGCTGCTGGACGAGAACGACGTGAGCATTCTCTTCAGTTTCGCCCGCTCCTACTTCCACGTGATCATCGAGCGCCCCTACGACCTGGTGCGCTTCCTCAAGTCCATCATGCCCCGCAAGCGCGTGGCCGAGCTCTACATCTCCATTGGCTACAACAAACACGGCAAGACGGAGCTCTACCGGGACATGCTCAACCACTTGGCCACCACCGACGACCGCTTCGAGATCGCGCCCGGCCAGCGGGGCATGGTGATGACGGTCTTCACGCTGCCGGCCTACGACCTCGTCTTCAAGATCATCCAGGACCGCTTCGCCTTTCCCAAGCGCACCACGCGGGAGGCGGTCAAGGAGAAGTACCGCCTGGTCTTCAAACACGACCGCGCCGGCCGGCTCGTGGACGCCCAGGAGTTCGAGTACCTGAAGTTCGCGCGCCACCGCTTCACCGACGAGCTGCTGGACGAGCTCCTGCGCGTGGCCGGCCGCTCCGTTCACGTGGACGATGACCACGTCATCATCCGCCACACCTACGTGGAGCGGCGGGTCATCCCCCTCGACATCTACGTGCGCGAGGCGGACGACGAGGCCGCCGAGGCGGCCATCATCGACTACGGCAACGCCATCAAGGACTTGGCCGCCACCAACATTTTCCCCGGCGACATGCTGCTGAAGAACTTCGGCGTGACGCGCCACCGCCGCGTGGTCTTCTACGACTACGACGAGCTCTGCCTCCTGACCGAGTGCCGCTTCCGCACCTTCCCCCAAGCGCGCCACTTGGAAGACGAGCTGGCCCCCGACCCCTGGTTCCACGTGGGCGAACACGACATCTTCCCCGAGGAGTTCCGGCGGTTCTGGGGGCTGCGGGGCCGGCTGCTGGAGGTCTTCCTGGAACACCACGCCGATCTCTTCGAGGTGGACTTCTGGCGCCACATGCAGGAGCGCATCCACTCGGGTGAGGTGATTCACATCTTCCCCTACCCACAGCACAAGCGCTTGCGCCACAAATACGCCGAGGCGTACCACGTGACCACCGCCACGCCATGACATCGCCGTGGCGGGAACCAGCGGACCGCACAGTGAGCACGTCCCTCTACGCCCTCGACGCCCGCACGGCCACCGACCACTTCCCGGGCATCGGGCGGTACGTCTTCCACCTGGCCCGTGCGCTGGACGCCCAGTTGGCAGAGGACGAGCGGATGGCCGTCCTCTACACGCCGGCGGCCTCGGCCTGGCGCCACGCCCTCTGTCCCCGGCCGTGGCGCCGGGCTGCCTGCGTGGCCGTGGGGACATCGCCCTTTGGCCCTGCCCAGCAGTGGCGCCTGCCGCGCCTGCTGCGCTCCTTGGGCGCCCACGTCTACCACAGCCCCTACTACCTCATGCCCTACTTTCCCGGCCGGCCCACAGCGCTCACGGTCTACGATCTCATTCCCGTGCGCCTGCCGAAGGCCGTCTCGCGGCGGGCACGCCTGCTCTTCCGCCTCACCCTGGGCGCTGCCCTCCGCGTGGCCGACGCCGTGCTCTGCATCTCCGACCACACCCGTCGCGACCTGCTCCGCACCTTTCCTCACGTGGCCGCCAAAGCCCGCACCGTGCCCCTGGCGGCCGGCCGACGCTTCCGCCCCCTCCCGCCGGAGGCACGCCGGGCCGCGGCCGAGCGTGTGGGCCTCCCGGACCGCTACGTCCTCTACGTGGGCTCCAACAAGCCCCACAAGAACTTGTCCCGGCTCGTGCGCGCTTGGGCCGCCGTGCGCCCCGAGGGCGTCGTGCTCGCCATCGCCGGCGCCTGGCTGCCGGCCCACGGGGCTCCCCGCGCCCTGGCCGGCCGGCTTGGCCTGGAGCCACGCCACGTGCGTTTCGTGGGCCCGGTGCCCGAGGAGCTGCTGCCGGGGCTCTACGGCGGGGCGTTGGGGTTCGTCTTCCCCTCGCTCTACGAGGGCTTTGGGCTGCCGGTCCTGGAGGCAATGGCCTGTGGCACGCCGGTCGCCTGTAGCCGCATAGGGAGCCTCCAAGAAGTGGCCGGCGGCGCGGCGCTCTACTTCAACCCCTTCAACGTGGATGAAATGGCCGTCGCCCTGGAGCGCCTGGTGGACGACGCCGCCCTGCGGGCCACGCTGCGCGCGCGGGGGCTGGAACGGGCCGCCCAGTTCACGTGGGAGCGGACGGCCCGCGACACCTTGGCCGTTTACCGGCAACTTGCCGCCGTTTGACGGACAGGGGCAATGGAGTACCATCTTGCTATTCTACGCCGGGAGAGCGATCCATGCGCAGCCAACGGCCTCTGCTGATCATTTTCTTCATCATCTTCGTCAACCTGCTGGGCTTCGGCATTATCATCCCCCTGCTCCCCTTCTACGCCGACCACGTGGGCGCCACTCCCTTCCAGATCGGCCTGCTCTTCGCCTCGTACTCCGTGAGCCAGTTGTTGGCCGCCCCGGTGCTGGGCAGCCTCTCCGACCGGTACGGCCGGCGTCCCATCCTGCTCCTCAGCCTGTTGGGCACGGTGATCAGCTTCGCCCTGCTGGCCGTGGCCACTTCCCTCTGGCTCCTCTTCGTGGCCCGCATCATCGACGGCCTCTCGGGGGGCAACATCTCCACGGCGCGCGCCTACATCAGCGACGTGACCGACCGCAAGGACCGGGCCAAGGCGTTCGGCCTCATCGGCGCGGCCTTCGGGCTGGGCTTCATCTTCGGGCCTGCCCTGGGCGGCCTGTTGGGCCGGCTCGACTACTCGGCGCCGGCGTGGGCCGCGGCCGGCTTGGCCGCCCTTGCGCTGGCCATGACGTGGGTTGGCCTGCCCGAATCCCACCGCCGGCGGGCCAGCGCCGCAGTCGCCACGCCGTGGCGTGAGCTCCCCCACCTCTTGGCCCGGCCGACCATCGGCACGCTGCTGCTCGTGGACTTCCTCTACTGGGCCTCCTTCGCCGTCTACCAGACCACGTTCGCCCTCTTCGGCAAGATCCGCTTCGGTTTCGGCATTACGGAGGTGGGCTACATCTTGGCCTTGGCCGGCGTCATCGGGGTCATTGTGCAAGGAGGGCTCGTCGGCCTGGTCACGCGCCGCTTTGGGGAGCCGCGCACGCTGGTGAGCGGGCTGTTGTTGGCCGCCCTGGGCCTCGGCGCGGCCTCGCTGACCCACTCCGTCGCCGCTTTCGTCGTCGCCGTGGTGCCGGCCGCGGTGGGCGCTGCCCTCTCCCAGCCGGCCCTTATCGCCCTCATCAGCCACACGGCCTCGCCCGAGGAACAGGGGCGCATCCAGGGGGTCAGCGGGGCGCTGGAGAGCTTGGGCCGCACGGTTGGCCCGGTCTGGGGCAACGGGATGTTGGACTTCTTCGGCGAAGGGGTGGCCTTCTTCTCCGCCGCCGTGGTCCTGGCCGGCATCGCGCTGCTCGCCACCCGCCTCGTCGAGCGCTCCGTGCTCCCACAAGCACACGGACACGGACACGGGTAGCTCCGCCCCCTCACCTGCGCCGATGGAGAGCTTGGAACCATGCCCACGAGACGTTTCGCCTTCCCAATGTGGTTCGGCCTGGTGATCGTCCTGGCGGGCTGTCTGCGCCTCACCGCAGCGCCCCCCCAGAGCGTCCAAGTGACGGCCACAGCCCCCTTGGCCCAGGAGCAGCCGGGTGTCCTCGACCCGGGGAGGGCCACTCCACCGCCCACGGCCACGCTCCTGCCCTCGCCCACCCCCGCCCCCACCGCGACGCCGCGCCCCTCACCCACTCCGTCGCCGTCGCCGACCCCCTCGCCGATGGCTCCCTTCACCATCGAGGGGCTCCGCTCACGCGACTATCCGGGCGGCACCATCGAAATCCGGTCTGTCCTGGCGCGCACCGACACCTACACCCGCTACCTCATCGCCTATCCCAGCGACGGGCTGACCATCACCGGCGTGATGCATGTGCCCGCCAGGGGCGAGGGGCCTTTCCCCGTCGTCATCCTCAACCACGGGTACATCCCCCCATCCCGTTACTGGTCGGGGGCCGACACCAACAGGGCGGCTGAGTACCTCGTCCAACACGGCTACCTGACCATCGCGCCCGATTTCCGGGGCTGGGGCGGCTCCGACGCCGGCCCCAACTACTTCCGCACGGGCCTGGTGATCGACGTGCTCAACCTGATCAGCTCGCTCCCCTCCCTCCCCCAGGCCGACCCCGAGCGCGTGGGCATGTGGGGGCACAGCATGGGGGGCGGCATCACCACCAAGGCTATCGTGGTGGACCCGCGCATCCGCGCGGCCGTGCTCTACGCGCCCGTCAGCGCCAACGACCGGGAGGTGATCGAGCGCTGGGGAGGGGGACCACGCCCGCCCAACGTCCCCCGCGAGGTGTGGCGGGCCTACAAGCGCGCCCAGGACGACCCGACCTTCCTGCGCCTGACGTCGCCCATCTACTACATGGAGCTGGTGACGGCGCCGGTCCAGATCCACCAGGGCACTGCCGACCGGGTGACGCCGCCGGCGTGGGCCGAGGCCATCCGGGATGCCCTGATCGCCGCCGGCAAGGAAGTGGAATACTACGCCTACGAGGGGCAAGGCCACGCCTTTCGGGGCCAAGCGTGGCTCGCCTTCCTGGAACGCACGCGCGAGTTCTTCGACCGCACCCTCAAGCAGGAGCCCCACGGGTGAAGTGGTCCGCTCCCCTCGTCGCGGGCACTTTCCTGCGGCGCGAGAACCGCTTTCGGGCGCTGGTGGAGGTGAACGGCCGCGCCGTGGCCGCCCACGTGCCCAACTCGGGCCGGCTGTGGGAGCTCTTCGTGCCGGGGCGGCGCGTGCGCCTGCGGCCCGTCTCCTCTTCCGGCCGCAAAACTTCCTTTGACCTGGTGCTGGTCGAAGTGGGGGAGCGCCTAGTCTGTCTGGACGCGCGGCTTCCGCCGGCCCTCTTCGCCGAGGCCGTCACCCAGGGCCGTCTGGCCGAGTTTGCCCCGCCCACGGCGCTTCGCCGCGAGGTCCGGGCAGAAGGGTGTCGTCTCGACGTGCTGTTGGAGGAACCGACGGGACGCTGTTGGGTGGAGACGAAATCGGTGACGCTGGTGGAGGAGGGCACGGCCCTCTTCCCCGACGCCGTGACCGCGCGGGGGCGCCACCACGTGGAGGTGCTCCGGCGCCTCGTGGCCCGCGGTGACCGTGCTGCCCTCGTCTTCATCGTCCAGCGGGACGATGCCCTCCGCTTCCGCCCCCACGAGCGCTCCGACCCGGCGTTCTGCGCCGCCCTGCGGCGGGCCGTGTCATCCGGCGTGGAGGTCCACGCCTACACGTGCCACGTCACCGAGCAGGAGATCACCATCGCCCAGGCCATTCCCACCGCGCTGTGAGCCGTCCGGGGCCCACCTGCCCGCAGCCGGCTGCCCCCTCTGGTCAGGGGCGTTTGACGAGCAGGCGGGCAATGGTCCACGGCCTGTCAGCGCGGCCCGTCTGGCGCACGGCCACGTACCGGGCTGCCACCGGCCGCTCGAAGGTCACGTCGAAGGTGCCCTCGTGTTCCGGCACGTCGAGCACCGTGCGCCACGTCTTGCCGTCGTATGAGGTCTGCACCCGGACGCCCCGGGGGTAGTCGGGGCGCTCCCCGTGGTCCAGCACCAGGCCCTCGAACGCCAACACCCGCCGGAAGTCCACCATGAACCACATGCCGGGCCGCATGGGCTCTCCCGTGGTCCAGGCCGTCTCGCGCCTGTTGTCCAGGGCGTTGGCGGCCAGTTGGGGGTTGTGGCTGGCATTGGCCCGCCACGGCAGGGCCGGCCGGGTGGCGATCTCGCTGATGAGCCAGGGCGCGTTGTAGGAGGGAGAGCCAGTCTGCTCCAGGCGGATGTAGCGCACGGCCACAGGGGTGAAGGTGGCTTCGATGTCCTTCCAGTTGCGCGCCCGCTCATCGACCACCACCCACGTCCGCCGGTCGGCCGAGATGAGCAGCCGGTAGCCGACGGCAAAGCCCCGCCCGGGGCTGCGCACCTGCACCGCCTCGATGACGCGCTCCTTGCCCATGTCCACCTCGAACCACATGCCGGGAGCCTGGCGGACTTGGCTGCTCCAGAAGGTGTCCGGGTCCCGGTCCACGGCCAGGCCGGCCTCCTCGGCGTTGTGGCTGGCCGTGGCCTGCCACGGTGGAGCTTCGGAGATTTCCACCTCGGCGATGCGCCACGTGGCGCGGTAGCCGGGCGTGCCGGTCTGTTCGATGCGCACAAAGCGCACGGGCCTGGCGTCAAAGGTGGCAGCAGCATCGCGCCAGTTCTGGGGGCGCTCGGCCACCGTGATCCACGCCTCGCCGTCGCGGCTCACCAGAATTCGGTAGCCCACCGGGTACCCTCGGCCGGGGCTGCGGAAGAGCACGCCGTCCAGGGTGCGCTCCTCGCCCACGTCCAGCTCGAAGAACATGCCGGAGGCCTGAACGTCCAAGCTGTCCCAGAAGGTTTCGGGGTTGCCGTCTACGGCCAGGGGGGCCTGCTCGGCATTGTGGCTGGCGCGCACCTGCCACGGTCGCCGGCGAGCCGGCTCGACGCGCACCTCAACTTCGAGGGGGTTGCCGCCCAGCTCCTGGAACCAGCCCACACCCTCGCGGACCAAGTCCCACACGAGGCGGTAGTCGCCCGGCGTCCCGGGGACCGCCAGCGCGGCCATCAGGCGCACGTTATCACCGGGCTTGACCGGGTGGGGCAAGGCTGTGCGTATTTGTTCGACCTCTTCGACCTGCCGGCCTTCGGCGTCGTACCACCGGTAGCTCACCCGCACGGGGCGGCGTCCTGCCTTGGGCCACGTCCTGGTGCCGGCGTTGCGGGCCGACAAGCCCACCCGCACGGTCACGCCGGCCGTCAGCGTCGAGGGCGTCTCGTGGGCGAGCCACGTGACGGCCCACTCGGGGCGGGCCACCACGGTGACCGGCACCTCCAAGGCCGGCGCCCCCAAGTCGCTGAACCAGGCACGCCCCTCCTCCACCAGGTCCCAGCGCACCACGTACTGCCCGGCCCGCTCCGGCGCGCGCAGGACAATGCCCTCCAGGCGCACGGCCTCGCCGGGGGCCACGGCTTTGGGCAACTTCACCCGAAAGGCGTCCCACCACCCGGCCACGTGGCCGTCCGAAGTCACCCAGTGGTGAGCCAGGTGAACGGGCGCCGGCCACTCCGGGCTCCAGGGCTGCGTGCCCGTGTTGCGCACCGTGAGGGCCACCACATAGCTCTGGCCGGCGCGCATCTGGGCCGGCACGGTGTGGGCCACGTACTCGACGCCGTACCGCGCCTCGCGGGGCTCGGCCGGCGGGGGCTCAACGGTGACCAAGAGGCGGCCGGCGCCGTCAGGGGGGGCGTCGAACCACGCGACGCCTTCCTTGACCAGGTTGAGCTCCAGGCGGTACTCGCCCGGCCGGGGCGGGGCTGCCACTCGGACGGCCTCGAAGGTCACCTGCTGGCCCGGGGCCACGTCGCGGGGCAAGGGCGTGCGCAGGTCGGCCCACCCTGCCACGGGCTGGCCGTCGGGCGTGCGCCAGTGGTAGCCCAGGCGCACGATGCCGCGGCCGTCGGGGCGGCGCGCCACCCACGTCTCGCGGCCCACGTTGCGCACGGTCACGCGGCCGGTCACCGTCTCGCCGGCCCTCATGCGGGCGGGCAGCTCCACCTCCACCCACTCGAAGGCCAGGGCCGGCCGGGCCGGCACCACGTTGACGTTCACCGTCAGGGGCTCGCCGCCCACTTGGCGGAACCAGGCCACCAGCTCGCTCACCATGTCGAGGCGCAACGTGTACGCCCCCGGCGCCTCGGGCGCCACCACCTCGACGCCCCGCAGCGTGACGGTTTCGCCGGGGGCCACATCGCGGGGCAACACGCCCCGCGTGCGCCCCTCGATCTCGCGGCCGTCGGCCGTGATCCAGTGGTAGCCCAGGTGGACCACGCCCTTGAGGGGCTCGCCGCCGGCCCGCCAGGACGCCCGGCCGGCGTTCTTGACCGTGACGGTAATGGAGGCGCGCCCGCCGGCCTCCACGCGGTCGGGCACTTCCACCTCACCCCACTGGGCCAGCAGGAGGGGGCGCTCCGGCTCGCGGGGGCGCACCCGCACGCGGTGGACCAGGGGCACGGCGCCCGCGCTCGTCAGGTATCGCCGGCCGCCCACGTCGTACATGTCATACCGGAGCCGGTAGTCGCCGGGCTCGGCGGGCACCGTTAACCGCAGGCTCAGGCGCGCCTCCTCGGAAGGGCGCACGTCGTGGGGCAGGAGGATGTAGAGGGGATCGCCGACGCGCCGGCCGTCGGGCGTCAGCCAGCGCTGGATGAGGATCACCCGGTTCGGGCCAGCCTGGCGCCACGGCCGGCGGCCGGCGTTGGTGACCGTGCCCGACACGGTAACGGCCTCGCCCACCGTGATGCCCTCGGCGGGGCGAAAGCCGCGCCACACCACGCCCCACTCGGGCGGCACGGCCGGCCGGCGCACCTGCGTGCCCACCGCCTGGACTACGGGAAAGAGGCGCCCTGAGCGGTCGTCGCCCCACGTGAAGAGGTCGTTCACCCACTGGGGGTCGGGCGAGGTGGCGATGAAGGCGTGGGCCGAGCCGAGGTAGGGGTACTGTTGGATGTGGTTGAGCCACCAGACGTACTGGCGGGCCTGCTCCTCGGGGGGGAGGGGCAGGTTGCTCTGGCCGTTGGAGTTGCCGTACTCGGTAATCTCGATGAGCTTGTGGGGGAACTTGGTGTGATAGTGTTTGAAGCGCAGGCCCCACGTGTCGTCCTTGTAGGTCTCCGGCGCCTGGGGAGGGGTCTGCCAGTAGACGTGGCACCCCAGCCAGTCGCTCATCTCAATGGCCTCGCGGCACCAGTCGAGCCACTCCAGATCCTTGTGGGGCACGGCCAGGCCGGGAAAGCCGAAGAGGGCAAAGGGGTGACGTTCCTTCAGGATGGCGAAAACCCGCTTGTACCACCTGGTGAACTCGCGCGCGAAGGGCTCTTCTTGGCCCCATCCCTCCAGGCCGGTGAGGTGGTTGGGCTCGTTGTGAATCTCGAACTTCACCACTCCCAACGTCTCGTAGAGCCGGTTGATGATGTCGCGGAACTCGTCCGCGAACGCCTGGGGGGAGACGGGGCCGTCATCGGGGCGGGGCGGGTTGGCGTTGCGCGGCATGTGTTTGTAGAGCCGCACGATGAACTCCATGTTGGGGTTGATCTGCCGGCACCGGCGGTACACCTCCACGTCGGTGATGCTCAGCATCTTGAGGGCTTCGATGCGGGCCTCGGCGATGATGCGGTAGTCGGTCTCCGTGAAGGTGCGGTCGTTGCGGGCGTGGAGGCCGACGAGCGGGCGGTTGACTACGAGGGTGCCCACCGTCTCGGCCGACACGTTACCGTACACCCGGTCGAGCAGGGCCTGCACGTCCAGGCCCAGGGGATCGCTCTTGCGCCCCTTGGGAACGGCAACCTCCCGGTGGGTGACTATGTTCCGGCGGGGCACGTTGTAGCGGGTCACCAGGTGCTTGAGCAGGCGGACCAGCGTCTCCAGTTGGGCTTCCGGGTAGGGATCGCGCCCGGTGTTGGCGTTCTCCAGCTCGATGCCCACGGAGAACCAGTTGACGTTTTCCCGGTTGTCGGGCGGCGGCATTCTGGACTGGCCCGCGTGCCACGCCATCATGTTCTCCTCCACGAGCTGGTAGAGGGTGCCGTCCTTGGCGATGACGTAGTGGGCCGAGACCTTGCTGTTGGGGTTGGTGAGCCAGTTGAGGGACGGTTGCAGGGGGCCGCCCGTGGCGTGGAGGACGACTGTGTCCACCTTAAAACGGCCGCGGGGGTTTTTGTTGGGCGAAGGACGCCAAATAGCACCTTCGATGTCAGGCGGCATGGCTACCCTCCCGTTGGGATACCATCTCTCAGGCGGGGTTCCACGTCGGCCCGGCAGTGTCCTCACGCCGTGGGCGTTTGGGTTCACCACAACCCACAGTCGCCGGCGGACTGGCACTCGACGGCCAAAAGGGACACGGCCAAACACGTGGTGCCGCTTTCGAGTACGTTCACGTCGCCACAGGGAGCCGGGCTATTTCCGTTGAGTCGTTCTCCGCCGCACCAAATAGGGTTCCAGTTGGGGGAAGAGCCAGGGGGGCACAGCCGCGTGGACGCGAGTGCCACCTCCGGTGTACTGTTCCGATTCCACCGTGCCCTGGGCATGAATCAGGCTGAGCAGGTTGCCGGCCGTGTAGGGGAGCTCCACCTCGACGGGCACGAGCCGGGCCCTCAACACATGTTCGATGCGGGCCAGCAAATCGTCCAGCCCCTCGCCGGTCAGCGCGCTGAGGACCACCACGTCGGCGTAGCGGGCCGCCTGCTCGCGCACGGCGGCGGGATCGTCCACGCGGTCCACCTTGTTCCAGGCCACGATGACAGGCTTGTGGCTCACGCCCAACTCCTCCAGAATGCGCTCCACGGCCTCCATCTGGGCCTCGGCCATGGGGTGGGAGATGTCCACCACGTGAATCAGGAGGGTTGCCTCGTGGATTTCCTCCAGGGTGGCGCGGAAGGCGGCCACTAGATCCGGGGGGAGTTTCTGGATGAACCCCACGGTGTCGGTCAGGAGGATCTCGCGCCCCTCGGGCAGGCGCACGCGACGAGTTGTGGGGTCCAGGGTGGCGAAGAGCTTGTCCTCGGCCACGACATCGGCACGGGCGAGGGCGTTGAGCAGGGTGCTCTTGCCGGCGTTGGTGTACCCCACGAGGGAGACGACAGGGAGGCCGGCCTGCCGGCGCTTGCGGCGGTACTGCTCCCGGTGGGTGCGCACCTCCTCCAGCTCGCGCTTGAGGTGGGCAATGCGTCGGCGGATTTCACGCCGGTCCACTTCGAGCTGGGTTTCGCCGGGGCCACGCAGGCCCACGCCGCCCGTCGCGCCACCGGCGCGGCCACCGGCCTGGCGGGCCAAGTGGGTCCACATGCGGGTCAGGCGTGGCAGGCGGTACTCGTACTGGGCCAGCTCCACCTGCAATTGCCCCTCGCGCGTGCGGGCGTGCTGGGCGAAGATGTCCAGGATGAGGGCCGTGCGGTCCAACACCTTCACGTCCTCGCCCAAGGCCCGCTCCAAGTTGCGCTGCTGGGCCGGCGAGAGCTCGTCGTCGAAGATGACCGTCTGGGCGCCCAGAGCTGCCACGGCCGCCTTCACCTCTTCCACCTTGCCCTTGCCGATGTAGGTGGCTGGGTTGGGGTGGTCGAGGCGCTGGTAGGTGGACCCCACGACGTCAAGGCCGGCCGTGCGGGCCAGTTGGGCCAGCTCCTCCAGCGAATCGTGGACCGTCCAGAGGCTCCGGCTGCCCTTGCGTTCCACGCCCACCAGGAAGGCGCGCTCGGGTTGGTTGGAGAGGGTATGGGGTTGTCTGCTCATCGGCGCTCGAACCGGCTTTTCGCTCGCGAGTCATGCTGCTCATCAGCAGTATACCCCGAAGAGGTGAGGGCCGTCAAGGGGGGCGCGTGCCGACGGCCCGTCCCGGCGGCTCACAGGCGCCGGAAGAAACAGCTCCGTTCGCCCGTGTGGCACGTTGGCCCGCGGGGCCGCACGCGGTAGAGAAGGGCATCGCCGTCACAGTCGTAGCGTATCTCCTCGACGTGGAGCACGTGGCCGCTGCTCTCCCCCTTCTGCCAGAGGCGCCGGCGGCTGCGGCTCCAGAAATGGGCCAGGCCGGTCTCCAAGGTGCGCTCCAGCGCCTCCCGGTTGGCATAGGCGAGCATGAGCACGGCGCCGTCGGCCACGTCCTGTACGACGACGGGGATGAGTCCCCGCGCGTCCCAGCGCAACTCGTCGAGGCGAAGACCTTGCTCCCGAAAGGCTCCCATTGGCCTCTCCTCGTCCCCGTCAAGGTCTCACGGGCAGGCCGCGTTCCCGCAAGTAGCTCTTGAGCTCGGCAATGCTCAACAGGCGGTAGTGGAAGAGGGAGGCGGCCAAGGCCGCGTCCGCGCCCCCCTCGGTGAGCACGCGGTAGAAGTGCTCGGGGGCACCGGCACCCCCGCTGGCGATCACGGGGATGGCGACGGCTTGGCTGACTGCTCGGGTCAGGGGAATGTCGTAACCGGCCTGGGTGCCGTCGGCGTCCATGCTGGTGAGCAGGATCTCGCCAGCCCCGCGCCGCTCGGCCTCCACGGCCCACTCGACCGCATCCTTGCCCGTGGGGATGCGCCCGCCGCTGATGACCACCTCCCACCAGCCCTCGGGCCGGCGGCGGGCGTCGATGGCCACCACGATGCACTGGCTGCCGAAGCGCTCGGCCCCCTCGGAAATCAGCTCGGGGTGGCGCACGGCGGCGCTGTTGATGGAGACCTTGTCGGCGCCGGCCTGGAGGATGGCGCGCATGTCCTCGACTGTGCGGATGCCGCCACCTACGGTGAAGGGGATGAAGACCGTGTCGGCCACCCGGCGGACCACGTCGCGCATGATCGCGCGCCCCTCGTGGGTGGCCGAGATGTCGAGGAAGACGAGCTCGTCGGCCCGCTCGCGGTCGTAGACGCGAGCTTGCTCCACGGGGTCGCCCGCGTCACGCAGGTTCACGAAGTTGACCCCCTTGACCACGCGGCCGTCCTTCACGTCCAAACAGGGAATGATGCGCTTGGCCAGCACTGTCCGTGTCCCCTTTGCTATGGCGTGTCGGTCTCCGGCTCTGCCCGCGCCGCGCGGACGGCCTCGGCGAGGGAGACCAGCCCCTTGTAGAGGGCCTGGCCCACCACCACGCCCTCCACCCCGTAGCCGGCCAGCCAGCGCACCTGCACGATGTCGTCCAGGGAGCGCACGCCGCCGCTGGCGATCACGCGCAGCCCGCTGCGGTGGGCCAGCTCGCCCGTGCGGGCGATGTTGGGGCCGCTGAGGGTGCCGTCGCGCGTTACGTCCGTGTAGAGCAGGCGCTCCACGCCGAGCTGTTTCACGCGCTCTGCCAGGGTGAAGATGTCCAGCTCGGCCTCGGCCTGCCAGCCGTGGGTCACCACCCTGGTGTCACGGGCGTCCACGGCCACGACGATGCGTTCGGCCCCGAAGCGCTCCACGGCGTGGCGCACCAGGTCGGGGTTGGTCACGGCCACGGTGCCCAGCACCACCCGGGCCACACCCCACGACAGGGCCTGCTCGACGTCGGCCAAGGTGCGCAGGCCGCCGCCGAACTGGACGGGCACAGTCACGGCCCGCACAATGGCCTGCACGGCCTTGGGGTTGGGCGAATCCTCCCCGAAGGCGCCGTCCAAGTTGACCACGTGGAGCCACTCGGCTCCCTCGGCCGCCCAACGCTCGGCCACGGCCACCGGGTCGTCACCGTAGACCGTCTCGGCCCGCGGATCACCGCGCACCAGGCGCACGCACCGCCCCCGGCGCAGGTCCACGGCGGGGAAGACGGCGATGGAAAACTCCTCGGGTGGAAAGACTTTGGGCGTCACCGGTCACCTCACACGTTCACGAAGTTGCGCAACAGGTGGAGCCCCACTTCCTGGCTCTTCTCGGGGTGGAACTGGATGCCCATCACGTGATCGCGGCCACAGATGCAGGGGAACTCGACGCCGTACTCGGTGACGGCCAAGACGATCTCCTCGTCGGCCGGCCGCACGTAGTAGGAGTGGACGAAATAGGCGTACTGGCCTGGGAGAAACCCCTCAACCAGCGGGTGGCGGCGGACAACGCGCACTTGGTTCCAGCCGATGTGGGGCACCTTGAGGTCCACGCGGAAGCGCTCCACCCGGCCGGGGAAGATGCCCAGCCCCCGGTGGCGGCCCAGCTCCTCGCTCTCCTCGAAGAGCAACTGGAGCCCCAGGCAAATGCCCAACAGGGGCGTGCCGCGTTCCACTGCTTCACGCAGGGGCTCGACCAAGCCCATGGCCCGCAGCCGCGCCATGGCCTCGCCAAAGGCCCCGACGCCCGGCAGGACCAGCTTGTCGGCCCGGCGCACAGTGAGGGGGTCTCCGGTCACCGTCACCTCGGCCCCCACGGCCTCGAAGGCCTTCTGGACGCTGCGCAAGTTGCCGGCCCCGTAATCCACGATGACCACCGACATGGCTCACCCCCGCTGCCAGATGCCGAAGTACAGGTTCGTAGCCCGCATGACCTCTTCCAGGGAGATGAAGAGGGGGAAGAAGTGGGCGGCCAGCTCGCAGCGCGCCCGAAACCCCAAGGAGGACAACAGGGCCCGCACGTCGGAAACAGAGGGCCGGTAGACGTGTTCGTCCACGTCGTAGAACCGGCGGTAGAGCCACCGCGAGAGGCGGTTCGACTGGGTGGGCAGGTAGAGGGCCAGAATGCCCCCGGGCCGCAGTGCCCTGTGGACGCGCTCCAGCACGAGGCGCGGCTTGACGAAATGCTCCAGGACGTTCATGGCACACACCACGTCGAAGCGGACGGCAAAGGGGACGGGCTCCTGCTCCACGTCGCAGAGCCGGAAGCGCTCCGTGTCCACCGTCCCCATCCGCCGGCGTATGGCCTCCAGGGCGGCCGGGGAGATGTCCACGCCATAGCACTCGAAGCGGCGGGAAAAGGCGCGGATCAAATTCCCGTCGCCAAAGCCAATCTCCAACATACGCCCCGACGGCTGATAGGCACACACGGCCCGGTAGACGCACGCATTCCTCATGCGCAAGTAGAAGCGGTACACGGGCGAACCGTAATGGCGCCGGAAGTAGCGGGCGCTGTAGACCGCACGTTCTTCCATTTCCCTCTCCTGATCGCGGTGGGCGCTGGGCCGGTGCTCCTTGTCCTACTCGATGATTCCCTTGGTGCTGGGCACCTCGTCGGCCCGACGGGGGTCGAGCTCGACGGCCACGCGCAGCGCGCGGCCCAGCGCCTTGAAGATGGCCTCGATGATGTGGTGCGTGTTCTGCCCGGCCAAGACGCGCACGTGCAGCGTCAGCCCGCCGTTGGCGGCCAAGGCCCGCAGGAACTCGGGGACAAGCTCGGTGTCGAACGTGCCCACCTTGGGGGCGGGCAACGTGCCCTCGAAGGCCAGCATCCCCCGGCCGCTGATGTCCACTGCCACCAGGGCAAGGGCCTCGTCCATGGGCACCAGGGCGTGGCCGTAGCGCCGGATGCCCCGGCGCTCGCCCAGGGCACGGCGCAACGCTTGGCCCAGGACGATGCCCACATCCTCGACCGTGTGGTGGTCGTCCACATCGTAGTCGCCTTGGGCCTGCACGGTCAGGTCGAAGAGGCCGTGGACGGCCACGTGGTCGAGCATGTGGTCGAGGAAGGGCACGCCCGTGCGGCGCTCGCCGGCGCCCCGGCCGTCCAAGGCCAGCTCGACCCACACCTGCGTTTCGGCCGTGTGGCGCTCCACACTCGCCTGGCGATTTGTCCGCGGGCTGTCGTGAGCACTCATTGGGCGCGCAGGGCGTCGTGAACCGACCGGGCCTGGTCGAGGATCGTGTGAAGACGGGCCAGGAACTCAGAGCTGACCCCTTGGGCTTCAGCGTCCAGCGCCAACGTCTCCAGAATCTCCAGGAAGCCGGCGGCATCGAAGGTCGTCAGCGCCTCCCGGAGAAGTGCCTCCCGCTCCTGGGGCGTCTCAGCACGCAGCAGCCGGTTGACCATCTGGAGTTCAGGGCGCAGGCGTTTCTCCGCCTCCTCGATGACGCGCCGGTAGACGCGCTGGAGCACCTCCACGACATCGGGGCGGTTCTGTTCCGAGGCCGACTCAATGCTGGCCGAGAGCACCAGGAGAAAGGCCTCGTCGAACTGGTCGGCGTGCTGGGCAATGGCGGCGTCCATGTCGGGGGCGCGCAGGATGTCGTTGAGCAGCTTCGAGGCCCGCTCCACGGCCTCACGGGCGTCCTGGTCCACGCGCTCGGTGAGTTCCACCAGAGCATCGCGCAGGACCTCCAGCTCCTTCCGCTCCTCCTGGTCCTCGCTGGCCTCAATCTGCTCGGCCATGTAGAGGAAGAAGCCGTAGTCCAGGAACGAGCGATATTGGCTCACCACGGCTTGCAGGTGGGCCGGCTGGGTCTGGCGGAGCAGGCGCAGCAGGTCGGCGTACATGGCCTCGTGGGCCGCCCTGGGGAACGCCTCGGGCGGTATGCCGGCCAGCTCGATGAGCCGCTGGCGCAGGCGCTGGAGCCGCTGTACGGTGCGCTTGTCCTGATGCTCCTCGGCCGCCTCGACCATGCCCACCAGGAGGGCCAAGAACTGGGCGTCCACGTGGTCACGGTGTTCCTCCACCAGCGAGGCCAGGGCCTCATCGTCCTCCACGGCCTCCAGCATCTGGAGGAGGAGTTGGATGCGCTCCCCCTGGCGCCGGACGGCCTCCTGGAGGGCCTCACGGTCGATGCCCTCGGCCTCCAAGATGGCCTCCACCAGCCCCTCGAAGGTCATCACGCGCTTGGGATTGAGGAAATAGCCCTTGCGGGCCTCGGGAGGCACGTTCTCCATGACCGAGGCGGTGAGCTTGCCGACGAGCTTCTCCTCTTCTTCCATGGGCAGGTTGAGCTCCGAGGGGACGAAGACGATCAGCAGCTCCTTGTCGGGATCGTGGTAGGCCAGGGGCACCATGAGGGCCCCTTGGGCCCCACACGAGGGGCAGACGACCAGGTTAAGCCGGCCCCTCAGCAACAGGTCCTTGAGGTGGGGGTGCCGTTGGGCGTCCACAACGCTGTACAGGTGAGCCTCGAACGAAGTGCCACACTGGGGACACGTGATTTGGGCTTGGGACGAAAATGCGCTCATCGAGGAGCTCCTTTCGGCAGTCTGAACGGGCTGAGGGTGGGTTCGGTTGGGTAATAGTACTGCAAAGTACCCCGAAGAGCAAACGCGAAAGCGAGGGGTCGGCGAGCGGGACGCGGTGCCAGGGATAGGGCTCGTTACGGCGAACGGACGCGCACGGCGGCCGAAGGGGTTCGTTTTCCGTCGCCCCTTTCTCCAACCTCACAGCCCACGGCGCGCATGGCCTCTCCCCAGCGCCTGGTGAAGAGGGCGACGCGGTGCTCCTCGTCGGCAACCAACTCCAAGCACTGTTGGAAAAGCTGCCGTGCCCTGTCGTCGTCGCCCTGTCGGAAGGCCAAGTAGGCCAGGTGGCCGAGGGCTTCGGCCATGCCGCCGTAGCTGTTCAGTTCCCGGTAGGCGGCCAGGCTCTCCCGGTGCCACTGGCGGGCGGCCGCGTGGTCGCCCCGGAGCCGGCAGACTTCGCCCAATTGGCCCAACGTGTAGGCCACGGCGTGGCCGTCTCCCAGTTCCCGGAACCGGTCGAGTGCTTCGTGGAGCGCGTTGAGGGCGCGCTCGTGCGCGCCGGATTCGCCCAGCGCGCGTCCCAAGTAGGCCAGGCAGAGGGCGATGCCATACTCATCGTCCACCTCCCGGCAATACGCCAGGGCCGACTCACACCGCCGGCACGCTTCCAGGGCATTGCCCAGCTCACGTGCCACCAGGCCCAAATAGGCGAGGGTGAAGGCTTCTCCTCGGAGGTCGCCGATGGAGCCAGCCAGAAGTGACGCCTCCTCGAAGAGCACCTTGGCCTGCTCGAGTTCGCCCAAGGTGTAGGCCAGGAGCCCACAGCGGGAGAGAACCCGCACGGTGCTCCACACGTCCCCAATGCGGCGGAAGAGGGCAAGGCTCTGCCGGTAGAGGCGGCGGGCCGTCTCGTACTGGCCTGTGTTGTGGGCCACGATTCCCAGGGCGCCCAGGGCAAAGGCCATCTCGCCCTCGTCCTGCTGCCGGCGCGCCAGCGCAAAGCCCTTGCGCAGCACGCGCCTGGCGCGGGCGTATTGGCCCAGGCGCCAGAGGAACCACCCGTGGCGCAACAACAATTTGGCCCGGAGGCGCACCGAGGGCGAGGACTCCTCCACCGTGC
>JALSKA010000218.1 GCA_026989095.1 Ardenticatenaceae bacterium | reverse complement strand
CCTCCAGCGAGGAGGTGCCCCTCATCCAGAAGGAAATCATCCGCAAGTGCAACCTGACCGGCAAGCCTGTCATCACGGCCACGCAGATGCTCGAGTCCATGGTCCACAACCCGCGCCCCACGCGCGCCGAGGCCAGCGACGTGGCCAACGCCATCTTCGACGGCACCGACGCCGTCATGCTCTCGGCCGAGACGGCCTCCGGCGCTTACCCCGTCGAGAGCGTGCGCATGATGGCCCGCATCGCCGCGCGGGCTGAAGAGGCCCTGATCCGGCAGCTACCCACGCCGATCCGCGACGGCGAGCACCATCACAGCGTGGCCGAAGCCGTGGCCCACGCCACCGTCATGACGGCCATGGAACTGAAGGCGCGGGCCATTATCACCCCCACCATGTCGGGCAGCACGGCCCGCCTGGTGAGCAAGTTCCGCCCGCCCCAGCTCATCGTGGCCACCACCCCCAACGTGGCCGTCCAGCGCCGGCTCGTGCTCCACTGGGGCGTCTATCCCTTCCTGGCCCCCCGCACCGACAACACGGACGACATGATTCAGACTTCCGTCGGAGTGGCCCGGCGCGAGGGGTTTGCCGCGGAGGGCGACATCGTGATCTTGGCCGCCGGCATGGCCGGCAGCCCGCCGGGAAGCACGGACCTGATGAAAGTCCACGTCATCAGGCGTGTGCTGGGGCGTGGCACCGGCATCGGCGACCACGTGGTCTCCGGCCGCGTGCGCAAGCTCACCCCGCCCGTGGACCCCAAGCTGGAGCTCGCGCCGGACGAGATCATCGTCGCCCCCAAGACCGACCACTCCTTCATCGACGTGGCCCAGCGGGCGGCCGGGCTCGTCGTCGAGCGGGGGGGCGAGCACTCCCACGCGGCCCTCTTGGCCGTCGAGCTGGGCGTGCCCACGGTGGTGGGCGTCAAGGGCGCCATGCGCTCGTTGGAGGAGGGGCAGTGGGTGACCGTGGACGCCCGCCAGGGCGTGGTCTACGAGGGAGGGTAAGGCCCGTGGGCCAACGGAGGCCGGCCCAGTGGGCCCCTCTTCTCATCATCCTCCTGCTCCTCGTGGCCGGGTGTGGGCAGATTCAGCCTCCGCCGACGGGCGAATCGCCGCCGTGGGAGACCCCTCGGCCGACCCCCACCCCGCCGCCGGCCGGCCGCGTGCGCCTGCTGGCCTCCTGGCGGGGCGGGGATGAGGCCGGCTTCCTCCGCGCCCTGGAGGCGTTCACCGCCCGCACGGGCATCGCCGTGGACTACACCGGGGAGGCCGAGGTGGCCGATGCCCTCCTGGCCGCGGTCGAGGCCGGTGTTCCGCCCGATGTAGTGGTGCTGCCCAAGCCCAACTGGCTCTGGGAGCTGGCCTCGGCCGGGGCCATTCCTCCCCTGCCCCCCGACGTGGCCGCCCTCGTGGAACGCGACTTCTCGCCAGCCTGGGTGGAGCTGGTGAGCTACGGGGGGGAGCCCTACGGCGTGCCGGTGCGCGCGGCCAGCAAGAGCCTGCTTTGGT
>JALSKA010000217.1 GCA_026989095.1 Ardenticatenaceae bacterium | reverse complement strand
GCGCGCGTGGTCAGACGGCGTACCAGGGCCTCGGTGGGCGATACGCCTTCGAGCGTTTCCACCCACCAGGTGTCCGGCCGGCCCACGAAGCCGAGGCGCACGGCAGGCGGACGGTTTGCGGCCGTCACGGTAGTCTCGGGGAGTGGGGAGGAGGTGGCATGTGCTCCGGGCCGTGTCCCTTCGGCACGTGGCCCTGAAGGTGGTGTGGGAGTGGGGGAGGCTCCGGGCGAGAGGGGCCGACAGGCCACTCCCATGAGCGTCCACAGGAGGAGGGCCAACACGGCGGGCGTTGTGAAAGCCGGTCGAGTTGTCCGGGTCGTCGGCGAATGCTCCACGTTCTCGGCGTTCAGCGTTGTTCTGGACTTGTTTTCGGAAGGGCACAGGTGTGGGCTCGGCCCCGCCCTTCCCAGCCCGCCGCCGCCCCGCCGGGTGCCTGCCCTGAGTGCTTGGGAGGGGCCGTGGGGGCTCTCTTCCCCCTGGCCTCTTGGAATGGGCCATGTGAGTCCAGGAGGGCTCGAACTCGGTGGGTGCCGTCTGCTTCACTCCTCGCGGTTCAACTGGAGCACGGCCATGAACGCCTCCTGGGGAATTTGGACGCGCCCCAGTTGCTTCAGCCGCTTCTTGCCGGCCTTTTGTTTCTCCAGCAGCTTGCGCTTCCGGGTGACGTCACCGCCGTAACACTTGGCGAGCACGTCTTTGCGCAGGGCCGGTATCGTCTGGCGGGCGATCACCCGCCGGCCGATGGCCGCTTGAATGGGCACCTTGAACTGTTGGCGGGGAATGACCTCCTTGAGCCGTCGAACCAAGGCCGATCCCTTCTCATACGCTTGGTCGCGGTGAACGATGATGCTCAGGGCGTCCACCGGTTGCTCGTTGACCAAAATGTCGAGCTTGACCAAGTCGCCCGGCCGGTAGCCGGCAAACTGGTAGTCAAGAGAAGCGTAGCCCCGCGTGCGGCTCTTGAGCTGGCTGTAGAAGTCCACGATGAGCTCGGACAGGGGGAGCTCGTAGGTGAGGAGCACGCGCTTTTGGTCCAAGTACTCCATCTTCTCGAAGACCCCCCGCCGCTTGGTCACCAGGTCCATGATCGGGCCGATGTAGTCGGCCGGGGTCCAGATCTGGATTTTCATCCAAGGCTCCAGAATGGCCTCGATTTGGGAAGGGTCGGGCAGCTCGGCGGGGCTGTCCACTTCGAGCTCCTCGCCCCTGGTGGTGATGACCTTGTAGGCCACGCTGGGGGCGGTGGCAATGAGGTGGAGGCCATATTCGCGCTCGAGCCGTTCTTGGACGATCTCCATGTGGAAGAGCCCCAGGAAACCCACGCGAAAGCCAAAGCCGAGGGCAGCGCTCGTCTCGGGCTCGTAGACGAGGGCGGCGTCGTTGAGTTTGAGTTTGTCGAGGGCGTCGCGCAGGTGGGTGTAGTCGTCGTTGTCCACGGGGTAGAGGCCGGCGAAGACCATGGGCTTGGCCGGCTCGTATCCCGGCAGGGGCTCGGGCGCGGGCGCATCTTGCCACGTGAGCGTATCTCCCACGCGCACGAGTTTCACTTCTTTGAGGCCCGTGGCCACGTAGCCCACTTCGCCGGTGCGGAGCGCGTTCACGGGCTCCATGCGCGGGTTGAAGGTGCCAATTTCCAGGGGCTCGACTTCGATGTGATTGGCCATGAGCATGAGCGGGCGGTCGGGGCGGATCTCGCCGTCCACCACGCGCACGTAGGCCACGACGCCCTTGTAGGGGTCGTAGTGGGAGTCGAAGATGAGGGCCCGCAGGGGAGCGCGGGGGTCGCCGGACGGGGGAGGCACGCGCTGCACGATGGCCTCCAGCACGGCTTCGACGTTGATGCCCTCCTTGGCGGAGATGGGAATCACCTCCTCAGCCGGGAAGCCGAGGAGGCTCTCCAGCTCCTCGGCCACTTCGTCCGGCCGGGCCGAGGGGAGGTCGATCTTGTTGACCACGGGGATGATTTCCAAGTCGGCATCCAAGGCCATGTAGAGGTTGGCCAGGGTTTGGGCTTGAATGCCCTGGGAGGCGTCCACGACGAGGACGGCGCCCTCGGCCGCCTGGAGGGCACGCCGCACCTCGTAGGTGAAGTCCACGTGGCCGGGGGTGTCGATCAGGTTGAGCTCATAGGTGTGGCCGTCTTGGGCCGCGTAGTACATGCGCACGGCGCTGGCCTTGATGGTCACGCCGCGCTCGCGCTCCAAGTCCATGTCGTCGAGCACCTGTTCGCGCATCTCGCGCTCGGTGATGGTGCCGGTGGCCAGGAGCAGGCGGTCGGCCAGGGTGCTCTTGCCGTGGTCGATGTGGGCGATGATACAGAAGTTGCGAATGTGCTCTTGTGGAACCTCAGGCGTTGACTTCATAGTGAGCCCTTTCCCCTTTCCAGCGCTCGCGGCGGGTGAAGTTGCGGTAAGTATATTCACTTCTGCCCAAATGAGCGAATGGGCATTGTCGCGCGGGCACAAACGGCGGGCCCCCCACTTCGTCCTGTCGGGGAGGTTGTGGTATAATTCTCCAATGGGATGCACACCACGACGCAGATTTTACCCACTTTCCGACCGGCACATTGTCCACTATGAGTGACACGCGCGCGGAATCACAACACCGGAAGCCACCGGGCTTGATCGACACCCTGTCGCTGGCGTTTTCGGCCGTGGCCCGGAGAATGTGGCTGTTGCTCCTCCCCTTGGGGTTGGACGTGCTGCTCTGGCGAGGCCCCATGATTTCGCCGGAGCCCCTGTTCCGGGATGCAGCGGCACTCTTCGTTGTGCCGCCAGAGGTGGCCGAGCAGCAGGCCGAACTGGCCGCCCAGATGGGCATCTTTCAGGATGCCCTGCTGGAGATGGGGCGGCAGTTCAACGTGCTGAGCCTCTTGGTTGTGCGCACATTGGGCATGCCGAGCCTGTTGGCCGACGCCCCTTCGTTGGCCGGCCCCCATGTAGTCCGGGTGGTCGTTGAAGGGCGGTGGTCAGCCTTGGGAATAATGGCCGTGGTCGGGCTCGCAGGGCTTTTTCTCACATGCTTGTGGCTGGCACAGCTCGGGCAGGCGGCGTGGCAGACGACCTATCCCGGCTATCAAGGGGAAAAGCGCTCCTTGGCAGCATGTGCCGTGCGCACGGCAGTGCGGCTGTTGCTCCTTCTCCTGGTGCTGGTGGGCGGGCTGGTGGCGCTCATGGTGCCCACGAGCGCCGTGTTGGGCCTCGTGGCGATCGTGAGCCCCGGCGTGGGCGTAGTGCTCTCGAGCTTGCTCTCTCTGGTCTTCCTGTGGGCCGGCCTTTGGGTGGGGCTGCACCTCTACTTCGTGGTGGAGGCGATGGTGTTGTACGACGACGGTGTTGTCCGAGCTGTGGTCAACAGCTTTCGGGTGGTCAGGAAGCACTTTTGGAGTTCCTTGGGGCTCATCCTGTTGATCGTGCTCATCGGCCAAGGGTTTCACTTCATCTGGCTGCGCCTGGCCAGCACCCTCCCCGGCCTGCTGGTGGCCATGGCGGGCAACGCCTTCTTGGGCACCGGCCTCACCTTGGCCGCCTTCCTCTTCTACCAGGAGCGATTCCGACGTTTGGCCGTTTCCCCGCCGATTCACGCAATAATCGAGGGGAAGTGGAAGTAAGCCAATAATATTCATTTCACAGGCAGACGGGTTCCCATCCCTTTGAAGGAACAGGGGAGATGCACATGACGACCCACAAGACACACGACTACGATGCGTCCCAGATCACGGTGTTGGAGGGGCTGGAGGCCGTCCGCCGGCGACCCGGCATGTACATCGGCAACACCGAGCTGCTGGGCCTCCACCACTGCGTCTACGAGGTGGTGGACAACGCTGTGGACGAGGCCCTGGCAGGCTACTGTGATCGCATCGTGGTGCGCATTCACAAGGACAGCGTGGTCAGTGTGGAGGACAACGGGCGGGGCATTCCCGTGGACATTCACCCGCAGACGGGCCGTCCCGCCCTCGAGGTGGTGATGACCACGCTCCACGCCGGCGGCAAGTTCGGGGGCAAGGGGTACAAGGTCTCCGGCGGGCTGCACGGCATTGGCGTCTCGGCCGTGAACGCCGTGAGCGCGTGGCTGGAGGCCGTGGTCAAGCGGGGCGGAAAGGTCTACCGCCAGCGCTACGAGCGGGGCCGGCCCGTGACGCCCGTGGAAGTCATCGGCGAGACCGACCCCGAGGACACGGGCACCACGATCACGTGGCTGCGGGACCCCGAAATCTTCAAGGCGGGAGTGGACTACAAGTACCAGACCCTGGTCCAGCGCCTGCGCGAGATGGCCTTCCTGACGCCGGGGCTCAAGATCACCATCATTGACGAGCGCGCCGACCAGGAGGCCACCTTCTACTTCGAGGGGGGCATCGTCTCCTTCGTGCGCTACATGAACCGCGACCGCAAGGTCCTCCACGCCCCCATCTACGCCCAAAAACAGGTGGACGACATGCTCGTCGAGATCGCCCTCCAGTACACCGACGGCTACACCGAGTCGGTCTTCACCTTCGCCAACAACATCAACACCGTCGAGGGGGGCACCCACTTGACGGGCTTCCGCGCCGCGCTCACCCGCACCATCAACGAGTACGCCCGCCGGCAGGGCTTCCTCAAGGAGAAGGAGGCCAACTTCACGGGCGAGGACGTGCGGGAGGGCCTGACCGCCGTCGTCAGCGTCAAGCTGCGCGATCCCCAGTTCGAGGCCCAGACGAAGATCAAGCTCAACAACCCCGAGGTGAAGGGTGCCGTCGAGAGCGTGCTCAACGAGGCCCTCTCCCGCTGGCTCGAGGAGCACCCCCGCGAGGCCAAGGCCATCTTGGGCAAGATCCTCACCTCGGCCCGCGCGCGGGAGGCGGCCCGCAAAGCGCGCGAGATGGTCGTCCGCAAGAGTGCCCTCGAGAGCCTGACGCTGCCGGGCAAGCTGGCCGACTGCTCCGAACGGGACCCCGAGCGCACCGAGCTCTACATCGTCGAGGGCGACTCTGCCGGCGGATCGGCCAAGCAGGGACGGGACCGGCGCTTTCAGGCCATCTTGCCCCTGCGGGGCAAAATCCTCAACGTCGAGAAGGCCCGCCTCAACAAGGTGTTGGACAACAAGGAAGTCCAGGCCATCATCTCGGCCCTGGGGTGCGGCATCGGTGAGGATTTCGACATCAACCGGCTGCGCTACGGGCGCATCATCCTCATGTGCGACGCCGACGTGGACGGCGCCCACATCCGCACGCTTCTGCTCACCCTCTTCTACCGGTACATGCCCCAGCTCATCGAGGCCGGCAAGCTCTACATTGCCCAGCCTCCCCTCTACTTGATCCAAAGCGGCCGGCAGAAATTCTACGCCTACACCGACGAGGAGAAGGAGGCCATCCTGAAACGGTTGGACGGGCGTAACGTGGTCATCCAGCGCTACAAGGGCTTGGGCGAGATGAACCCCGAACAACTGTGGGAGACGACCATGAACCCCGAGAACCGCACGCTCCTCCAGGTGACCGTCGAGGACACGGCCCAAGCCGACAAGACGTTCACCATGCTCATGGGGGCCGCTGTGCCGCCCCGCAAGCGCTTCATCCAAGCTCACGCCAAACAGGTGCGCAATTTGGACGTGTAGCTCCGTGAATGCCCGTCTCCCGTCTCCTGGCATGCCCGGCGTGAGCGTCTCCGCAGGGCCCCAGGAGCCCTCAAGGAAAGTGACAACCGGCGTTGTCGGCACCAGGAGGACTTGACGCCGACCGTTTCCCTCTTCTATAATAAAACCACCACCCACATCGTCCACATTCGTCAACCTCCGGGCGATCACCAAGAATCCGCCGGCCAAGCAAGACGCCGGTCATAACTGGATTCAAGAGGGTCTATGCTCTTCGCCTCTGAACTCCGCAAGCGATGGCTTTGCGAGGATTCTCCCCCCTTCTGCCTCGCCGTGGACGCCTTCAGCGTTCAGGCCGGGGAGATCCACGTTGTCCTCGGGCCCAAGGGGGCCGGCAAGAGCACGCTCGCCCTCCTCTTGGCCGGCGTCGAACCTCCTGACGGAGGCGAGGTGCGTGTCTTCGGGACGCCGATCACGTCGCCCGAGGCCAAACATGCCCTGAGCTTCCTGCCGGAGCCATGTAGCCTCTGCGTCAACAGAAGGGCCACAACGGACGACCCCGACGTGCTCATCCCCCTGATGGCGTCGGCCTTTGGCCAACCGACATCTGAGCTGCGGGCGCGCCTGTGTGCCCTGTTGGAGCTCCTGGGGTTGGGCGCGGAGGCGCTTTCCACGCCACCACGTGCTCGGTCGTCGGCGGCCCGTCGCACGTTCGACGTGGCCTTGGCCCTGGCTCCCCGCGCGCCCCTCTACATCCTCGACGAGCCCTTCATGGGCATCCACCCAAGCGCCCGCCGCCCACTGACAGCCCTCTTCCGCCTCCTGCGCTCGGAGGGGCACGGCCTCGTCATCACGACCGAAGTGCCCGAGGAGGCGACCATCGCCGATCAAGTCCACTTCCTGCACGATGGTCGCATCATCGGCAGCCTCCACCCCGAGGAGCTGGTAGTGTGCAGCGCCATGTGGCCGTCATCGACGTAGGCGAAACGCCCTTCTTCATCCCCAAGCGCGCCCCTTTCGTTGTGCCGGCCATTTTGCTCTGCGCGCTCCTCCTGCTGTCCGCGTGCGTGACATCGGCGAGGAGGCCCAGCCCGGTGCCCGCGACGGGACACCCCGCGCCCACGTCATGGTGGCATCCCACCCCCGGCCTCACGTGGCAGTGGCAGCTCACGGGGGAGATCGACGTGGACGTGCGCACCGATGTGATCGACGTGGACCTGTACGTGGACCAGTCGGTACTTGACGACTTCCACAGCCGGGGGACTCGCGTCATCTGCTACGTGAGCGTGGGCTCCTTCGAGGATTGGCGGCCTGATAAGGACGCATTTCCCCAGGAGGTGCTCGGCAAGGAGTACGAAGGGTGGAGCGGCGAGCGTTGGTTGGACATCCGGCGCATTGAGCGCCTGGCCCCCATCATGCGAGCTCGCTTGGACGTGTGCGCTGCCAAGGGGTTCGACGCCGTAGAGCCGGACAACATCGCGGTGTACGAGGAGGACACCGGGTTTCCCATCTCCTTCGAGGAGAACGTCCGCTACGCCCGGTGGTTGGCCGAAGAGGCCCACGCACGTGGCCTGGCCATCGGGCTGAAGAACGGCCCCGGCATGGTCCCGGAATTGGCCGACACCTTCGACTTCGCCATCACCGAAGAGGCTTTCGCCCATGGTTTCGCCCGGGCCTTCCTCCCCTTTCTCAGGGCCGGCAAGGCCGTCTTCGACGCGGAGTACACGGACACAGAGGTAGACTGGGAGCGCGCGTGTACAATGTCAGAGGCGTGGGGGTTCAGCACCATCCTGAAGCGGCGGAGCTTGGACACTTGGGTGCGATTCTGTGAGGCGTAGCCCTCCGCCCCCAGCCTCCAAGGTCAATCGCCACCGGTCTCGGGCAACAGGAGGAGAGCACCGCCCGTGAGGTGTTCCGGCAGGGCCGGCCAGACTTGCCACTTCCCCTGCCAGGGCCCCACGACACCCACGACCGTCTGGAGCTCACCCAGCTCGAGCCACGGCCGGCGCAGGCCGGTCGTGCGCCGGAGGAAAATCTCCACCTCAACGCCCGCGCCGGTTCTCAGGGTCCAACGAGACCGCTCCCAGCCGACCACGGTGCCCGTCACGCTCACCAGGCGCCCGGCCAGGGAGGAATCGAGCCGCTCTACGGGCAACGGCGTGGGCGCAGGCCCTTGTCCCACCACGCGCACGCCCTGGCGCCCGTCCACCCGCAGCTCCAACTCCCCGCGATACTGTCCCACGACGCCGGTCAGCTCAACCAGGTCGCCCGGGGCCAACACGGGAATATCGTTGCCGCGCACGTAGACCTTGAGCCCCCCTTGTTCGCCTTGGACGTAGAACACCCGTCTGCCCAGGGGACCGGGCGGCACGCTGACCACACCCCACGTGGTCACCCGCGTGCCGGCCGGCTGACGGCGCACGTCGGCCGGCGGGAGGCGCTGGGGTTGTGCGTCCGTCCGGCCGGCGGGAACGTCCGCCTTTCCGCCGCTCCCGCCCGGGGCAGGCGGGCTTTGGCGGGGGGCGTTGGCCGCGCCTGGCGTGATCTCCCAGTCCGGGTGGAGGCCGCCGGCCCCGTCGCGCGAGATGCTCTGATCCGGGGGCAGGCGGCCGAAGGCCACGCGGTCAACCAACACCCCGTTGGGAGCCACCAGGCGCACCTCATCGCCGGCGTCGTTGAGGGCCACGCCCGTCTGCGCCTTGGTGAGCACCAGGTAGCCGCGCGGCGGAATGAGCGTGCCCAAGGGCAGCCGGTAGGGCCGGCTGCCGCCTTCGCCGTCGTCCAGGAGCCAGCCGGCCAAGCTGACGGGCTCGTCGAGCGGGTTGTAGAGCTCAACCCACTCGTCTTGGGAGGAGGGGGTGCCGTCGCCGTCCCAATCCACCTGGCGGGGCACGGGAAGCACTTCGTTGATCCGCACCGGGGGCGGCGTCCACGTGCCGCGCACCCAAACAGGGCTGGACCACGCCTCCTGGCCGTCGGCCTGGAGAGCGCGGGCTACGAAGACATCGCCGGGCTGGGCGCTCACCACCACCTCGCGGGCGGTGATCTCGGGGCCGGGCACGAGGTCGGCCCGGAACACGGGTGCCCCGTTGCGCCAGAGGCTCACCTCCAGCGGCTCCCCTTCCCTGTCAGCGACCATGATGGTGAACGGGGTGAGGCCGGGAGCGATCTCCCCGCCCATCCAGGTGTCGCCCGCGCGCAGGGCCAAGGCCAGCGTGGCGTCCTCGGTGCTGAAGGCCCGGCGGGCGGCGATGGCTTCCAGCAGAGCGTCGGGTGTCAGCTCGCGGGCCAGCAGGCCGGTGCGCAGCTCGCCGTCGCGTCCCCAGTTGGGCGTCTGGGTGTCCAAGTTGCCGGCCGCCCCCACTCGCCACCCTTGCCAGAGGGCCTGCCAGTAGGCGTCGGCGAAGCGAAGGGGCGTGCCGCCGCCGTTGGCCACCTCCAGCAGGGCCACCTGTTGGCGCACGGCCGGCGAAGTCGGCTCGAAACCGGCAAAGTGGCCCTCGAAGGGATGGTTGAATTGGGCTAGCGCCCACGGTCGGGCGGCCAGCCAGGCGTAGAACTCGGCCAGCGTATCCCCCTCCGGCTCCTCGCGGCTCAACACGTCGTCTGCCAGGAAGACGTTGATATGGCCCTCTTCCCGCCCCGTCCACTCGAAGGCGCGCAGCGCCACGAAGCTCCCCGGCACCGTGGCCGAGCGGGCGGCGTCGGCGGTGCGCTGCCACTCCTCCGGCGTGAACCAGTGGCTGTGGTCGCTGAGGGCCAGGAAGTGAAGCCCATTGGCCCGCGCCGCGGCGTAGGCCAGCGGGGGTGGCCCGCTGCCGTCGCTGTAGGTGGAGTGGGCGTGGAGCGTGCCCCAGTAGGCGCGGAACGGCCCGAAGGCGGGCGCCGGGGGCGGTGGGGGAAACTCGCCGGGAACGCGCGGAACACCTCCCGGTGACGGGGCGTCGTAGACGAGCAGGTCGTTCAAGTGAGTGCCCGTGGCCGACGGCAGGCGGTGGAGGGAGCGGGGTGCCGGCGCCGCCACGTCGTGGCCGGAGCGCCCAACGGCCCCAAAGTCGCCGTTGCGGTAGGCCACGGCGTCCACGATGCGGTTGAAGGGGTCCACCAGCACCACCTCGTCCCCGCCGTTGTTGAGCGCCCAGCGGCCACGCCCCCACGACGTGTCACGGGGCAGGTTGGGCACAGCAGGGGAGTCCTGCTCGGGCTCCAGCTCGGCGTCGGGCCACATGCCGAAACGGGCCCGAAATGCGGCCGCATCCCGGGCCACCACGAGGGTTTGGCCCGGCTGTAGGGTCCACCCAGCGGGAAAACGGTAGAGCCCTTCGGCCACACCGGCCGCTTGAGCGTCGCCCACGCCCCAGCCGGTCAACCGCACCGGCGTTGTGCCGGGATTGTAGAGCTCCACGAACTCGTCGCCGTCGCCCTGCTGCGTGCCATCGTAGAGCACCTCGCTGATGACGAGGCGCGGGGGTGGCGCCGGCGTGGGCGTCACCCTGGGCGTGGGCGTGACCGTGGGAGAGGGCGTTGCCGTGGGCGTGGGCGGAGGGCGGTTTGGCGCGCCCGGACTCGGGGGCCAGTCGGCGTGCCATGCGCCGGCTTGGTCACGGCTGAAGCTGGCGTCGGGGGGCAAGGCGGGCAGGGAGACGGCGTCCACAAGCTGCCCTTGGGGGCCGAGGAGGCGCACCTCGTCCCCGTCGTTGTTGAGGCGCAGCCCCGTTTCGGCCTGGAAGAGCACCAGGAACCCGCCGGGAGCCACGACCGTGTTGGCGGGCAACGTGTAGGGTCGGCTTCCCCCTGGCGCGTCGTCCAGTTGCCAGCCGCCGAGATCGACGGCCACGCGGCCGGCGTTGTAGAGCTCCACCCACTCGTCGGCCGCGGAGGCGGATCCGTCGCCATCCCAGTCCACGTTCCTGGGCACGCTGAGCACTTCGTTGATGATCACGCCTGTCGGCAGGGGCGTGGTCGTCGGGGTGTGGGTGGCCGTGGGTGATGGGGGAGGAGGAGCGGTGGGCGGCTGCCGCGTCGGCGTGGCGGACGCTGTGGCCGTGGGCGAAGGCGTCGGCGTCGGGTAGGAGGT
>JALSKA010000216.1 GCA_026989095.1 Ardenticatenaceae bacterium | reverse complement strand
ACATCGGCAAGTTCCGGCAGCGCGCCCTGTGGGGCCAAAGCCCACCCCAACGGCACGAGCTCCACGGCGCCGCTTGGGTGGCGGAGCACATCGCCCCCCGGCTCGCGTTCCTGGAGGCCCACGAACGGGAGCGCCTGGTGGCGGCCATCCGCGACCACCACGGCAGGCCCTACGACCGCGACGCCCGCGCCCTGATCGTGGCCGACCGCCTGGCCTCGGGCGAGCGGGTGAGCCGGGAGGACGAGGAGCGCGGCCACCCCGCGCGCGAGCCCCTGCGCGCGGTCCTCCCCGCCGTGCGCCTGGAGGCAGGCCGCGGCCCGGCGGCGGAAGAACAGGCCCACGCCACCGTTCCCCTGCCCGTGGCCCCCGAGACGTGGGAGGCCATCTTCCCCACCCCCTTGGCGCGCGCGACGGTGGACTATCCCACCCTCTGGGAACGCTTCGAGCGCGCCTGCGCGGGAGTCCACACCCTGGTGTGGCAGGAGCCCGACCACGCCCTCCACGCCCTCCTGGCCCTGCTGCGGGCCCACGCCTGGTGTGTGCCGGCCGCCACCTTCCGGGACGAGCCCGACGTCAGCCTCTACGACCACCTGCGCGTCACCGCGGCCCTGGCCGTCTGCGTGGGCGAGCAGGAGACGAAGACCGTCGCCGCGTGGGAGGCGATGACCCGCCAGGGCCGCTTCCCCGACGAGCCCGTGGCCCTGCTCGTGGGGGGCGACCTCTCGGGCATCCAACAGTTCCTCTACGCCGTCAGCGCGGCCGGGGCGGCCAAGGGCCTGCGGGGGCGCTCGGCCTACCTCGCCCTCCTGAGCGACGCCGTCGTTGACTTCCTCCTGCGCGAGCTGGCCCTGCCCCCCACCCAGGTGCTCTACAGCTCGGGCGGCCACTTCTACCTGCTCGTGCCCCCTTCGGCCGGGCCGCGCATCCCCGAGTTGGCCCACGAGATCACCCGCCACCTCGTCGAGGCCCACGGGGGCAACCTGGCCCTGCTGCTCGACGCCGTCCCCATCACCGGCCGCGACCTGCGGGTGGCCGAGCAGCGCCTGGCCGAGCGGTGGGCCGAGCTCACCCGCCGCCTGGGCGAGCGGAAGCTGCGCCGCTTCGACGCCGTGCTGGCGAGCCACTACGAGCAGATCGTGGGCCCCTTCGGCGGGGGCGGCGAACGGCGTCACTGCGCCGTGTGCCACGCCGAGGCGCGCCCGGCCCAACCCGTGCAGGAGGACCGCGGGGTGCTCAAGTGCTCCCTCTGCCGCAGCTTCGAGGAGCTGGGCGACACCCTGGCCCGCCGGCCCGCCTTCATGGCCCTGGCGCCGGCCGGCGCGCCGGCGAGCCGCGAGCTCACCTGGCAGAGCGTGCTCGCCCGCCTGGGCGTGGGCGTGCAGTTCTGGGCTGAGGGAAGCCCGCCCCAGCCCCAGCGGGGTGCCCTGGTCTTCCGCCTGAACCGCGCCGACTTGGACGGCACCCACGCCCCCGTGGCCGGCTTCCGCTGGCTTCCGGCCTTCACCCCCCTCGAGC
>JALSKA010000215.1 GCA_026989095.1 Ardenticatenaceae bacterium | reverse complement strand
CCTGCTCCTCTGGAGCCGGCGGCGCCGGTGGGCTGTCGGCCAGGCGCTTGACGTGGCTGCCGTGGGCGTGGCCGTGGGCAGCGTCTTCGTGTGGGCGGCGCTCCTGGTCCACGGCGGCGCGAGCGGCGTGCCGGCGGACGGGCCGTGGGCCTGGAAGCTGGCGGACTTGGCCGGCATCGCGGTGACCAGGGTCCCGGTTCAGGCGCTCGGGCTCGGGCTCAATCTCCTGGTTGGGGGGGTGATCGCGGCCCTGGCGTGGTTCCTGGGGCCCCAGCGCACCAACGGGTGGCTCTTCCTGACGTGGGCGGCGGCCAACAGCATCTTCCTGGCGGCCATTGGCTTCTGGCGCGCCGACCCCGCCGTCTGGATTGGACCGCTGCGCTTGGACCAGGTGGCCGCCTTGGGCGAGGCGGCCCTGGTCTCGGGCGCGATCGTCCGCCGGCTGTGGAGGGCCGTGCGCCGGGCCACGAGGCTCTCCCCCGCTTCCATCCCCGTGTCCACCGGCCTCCGGGACGACTAGGGCCAACGGCCGGCCTCACGGCGCCAGAAGGCTACGCCGGGCCGGGAGCCCGCTCCTCCGCGCCGCCAGCGCGCTGGCGCAGCGCCTCGTAGATCAGCACGGCCCCGGCCACGCTGGCGTTGAGCGACGCCACCCGGCCGCGCACGGGCAGGTGGACCAGCAGGTCGCACGTGCGGCGCACGAGCCGGCTCAGCCCTTTGCCCTCTGCTCCCACCACGATGCTCAGCGGCCCCCGCAGGTCCACCCGGTCGTATCGGTGGGGCCCCTGCGGGTCCAGCCCCACGTTCCACACCCCCCGCTCGGCCAGGTGGCGCAGGGCTTGGCCGAGGTTGGGCACCCGCGCTACGCGCATGTGCACCACGGCGCCGGCCGAGGTCTTGTAGACCGCGGGCGTCACGGCGACCGAGCGCCTGGCGGGGATGATCACGCCGTGGAGCCCGGCCGCCTCGGCCGTGCGCACCAGGGCGCCGAAGTTGTGAACGTCGTTCAGGTGGTCGAGCACCAGGACGAAGGGCGGCTCCCCCCGCCGTTCGGCGAAGGCCAGGATCTCGTCGAGGCTGCTGTAGCGGTAGGGGGCCACCTCGGCCACCACGCCCTGGTGGTTCTGCCCGCCGGAGAGGCGGTCCAGTTCGGCCCGAGAGGCGAGTTGGACCGGCACGCCCAGGCGCGCGGCCGCCCGGCGCAGTTCCGCCAGGGGCCCACGGTCAGCGCGGGAGGCGAGCAGCCAGAGGCGCCGCACGGGCACGTGGCCCCTCAGGGCCTCGCGGACCGGGTGGCGCCCGAAGATGCGGTCGGCCACGGCCCACCCCCTCACGCCGGGCCGAGACGGCAGGAGGCACCGTCGGCCGTGCGCACGACGGTGGCCTCCCCTTCCGGCTCGAACGTGGCGAAGAGGAGCGGCCGGCGTGGGTCCACCACGCGGGGGATGAGCCAGAGGAGGTCGGGCAGGAGGGGGTGGTCCTCCAGGGCGTCCAGGGGCACCCACTCCAGGGTGCCCTCGTCGGTGTGGGCCAGGGGGCCGGCGTGGGCCACGGTGGCGTGGAAGACGAAGAGGAGCACGCCGGGGGCGCTCCCCGTGACGTGAATCACGGCCCGCAAGGTGAGGCTTTCGGGGCGAAGGCCGGCCTCCTCCTCCACCTCGCGCAGGGCTGCTGTGTGGACATCCTCGCCGGGCTCCACGTGTCCGCCAAGGCCGTTGTACCGGCCGGCGAACCACTTGTGAGGGGCTCCCCGCAGCAAGAGGAGCCGGCGCCGGTGTTCCAGGAAGACCAGCGTGCGGGGCACCACGGTGTAGCGGCCGGCTGTCTGCTGGTCGGGTGGTGTGCTGTCAGCCACGGACCAACTCCCAGCGGCGCCACGTAAGGGGTGCCCGGCGCAAGGCCCGCTGCAAGTCGGCGTCGTCCTCGAAGGTGCGCTGTTGGAGCTGGCGCGCGGGCACCTCGACGGTGAAGCGCTCCACGTCGAAGGGCCAGGGCGTGACGGTGAGGCGTCCGCCGGCCGCGGAGGCCAGCGTCAGGGGCACGCGCCCCGGGCCGGCGCCCAGCTCCACCGGCCCGTCTCGGTACCGCTCCAGGCAGAGGGCCAGGGAGAGCCAGTCCATCAGGCGGAGGAGGCGGTAGGCGTCGTCGAGGGCGCCTGGTGGAACGTCGAGGATTCGCCCCAGGTGGGCTTGGAGCCGACGCTGTTCGGCCAGGAAAGCGGCCACGCGCTCGTCCTCCTCGCGGCGCGGGGCGTAGAGGGTGGTGGCGTGACGGCTGACGAGGAAGGCGAGCAGCGGATGTTGCCGCAGGGCCCACTCCACGCCCCGCCGCCAGATGGCCAGGTGGTCGTCGAGGGAGAGCTCCGTGAACTGTCGGGGCACTCCCTCCGGGGTGATCTGGGGGCGGGCCTCCCACTCGGTCCAGCCAATGTCGTGCTGGGCAATGCCCACGAGCACGTCCGTCCAGGGCTGTGGGCGCGGGAAATCGGCTGTGCCGGCCCAGTGGCCGGCCAAGCACGCGGAGAGGAACGCATGGGCCGGCTGCGTCACCACGAGCCAACCGGCCTCGGTGGCCAGGCGGATCATGTCGGTTCCCGCTCGGGCAGGAGCACGGTGAAGATCGAGCCCTTGCCCACTTCGCTCTGGACTTCGATCTTGCCGCCGTGCAGGCGCACGAACTCGCGCGTGAGGGAGAGGCCCAGGCCGGTGCCCTCCCACTCGCGGCTGAAGGAGCTGTCGAGCTGGCGGAAGCGCTCGAAGATGGTCTCCAGGTGATCCTTGGGGATGCCGATGCCGGTGTCGCGCACGGTGAGCTGCACCCAGCCGTCGGGCAGGCGCTCGAGGGTGACGTCCACCCGCCCGCCGTTGGGAGTGAACTTGATGGCGTTGCTCATCAGGTTGTAGAGAATCTGCTTGAACCGCAGCCGGTCGGCCACCATGGTGCGGAGGTTGGGGTCGATGCGCAGCCTCACCTTGATCTCCTTGCGCTCGGCCATGGGGGCGAGGAGCGCGTGGACCTCTTGCACAGCCTCCTCGACGTCGAAGGGCTGCATGTTGAGCTCCAGCTTGCCCGATTCGATCTTGCTCATGTCGAGGATGTTCTCCACGAGGTCGAGCAAGTGGCGGGCACTGCGCACGATGTTGTCCACGTAGCGCTTCTGGTGCTCGTTGAGGGGGCCGAAGAGCTCGTCTTGGAGGATTTCGGCGTGGCCGATGATGATGTTGAGGGGCGTGCGGAGCTCGTGGCTGACGGTGCTCACGAACTCGCTCTTCAGGCGGTCGAGCTCGCGGAGCTCGGCGTTGGCCCGCTCGAGCTCGACGATCTTGGCCTCCAGCTTGTTGACCAGCTTGCGGGCGTACTCTTCGAGGTAGACTTCCCGCTCCTCGTGATCGACTTCCTCCCGCTTGCCGGCCAAGAAGGCTTCGATTTGCTCGACGAGCTGGTCGATGTCGATGGGCTTGGGCAGGTAGCCATCACACCCGGCGGCCAGGGAGCGCTCCCGGTCTCCCTGCATGACGTTGGCGGTGAGGGCCACGATGGGCACGTGGCGCAGGGCGGGGATGCTCTTGATCTTCGTGGCGGCCTCGTACCCGTCCATGCCGGGCAGGTTGATGTCCATGAGAATGAGGTCCGGCTTGATTTCCTGGGCCAGCCGGATGCCGCTCAGCCCGTCGTCGGCGTCCACGACGGAGTAGCCGTGGGCCTCCAACACCCGGCGCACCAGGATCTTGTTGTCGGGATTGTCCTCGACGTACAGGATGGTTCGCCTCTGGTCCATGCGTTCACCCCCGGATGCGCTCTGGAGACGTGGGTTGGTGTCGTCGGGGCCTCGCCGTCGAGGCTCACGGGTTGTTGGCAGCCGACACCTTCAGGAACTTGCGGATGGTCTGGGGCAGCTCGCGCGTGTTGATGGGCTTGGTCAAATAGCCGTCACACCCGGCCGACATGGCCCGCTCGGCGTCGCTGATCATGGCACAGGCGGTGAGGGCCACGATGGGGATGTGGCTCGTCTTCGGGTCGGCCTTGAGGCGGCGGGTGAGCTCGAAGCCGTCCAGCTTGGGGAGCTGCAAGTCCATGAGGATGAGGTCGGGCGGGTCCTTGGCGACCATCTCCAGCCCGGCCACGCCGTCAGGCGCCCAGGAGACCCGGAAGCCGTGAAAGGAGAGCAAGTCGCACACCAGCATGGCGTTGGGCTGGTGGTCCTCGATCACCAAGATGTGCGGCTGATCGTTCATGAGCGCTTCTCCTTCTGTCGTGTGGTTAGGCGGTTGTGTGCCAACGTGCCCGGTGAACCTGTCGGTGTCTCCAAAGCGTTCAAGGCCGTTCGAGGAGGCGGTGCTGCTGCCCGCTGCCCGAAAGCTTCGGTGGCGAATCGGGCCACACCCTGTTTATTATATCACCGGTCATGCTAAGGCGCAGTAGGAGAATTGACCTACTCGCCCGCTCCATGTGACCATCACACTTGAATAACCAGCGGCAGGATCATGGGATGCCGGCGGGTGCGCTCGTGGAAGAACTTCTCCAGGCGCTTGCGCACCACGGACTCGGCCTCGACGGCCAGGGGGCCAGCCTCGGCCACGGCGCGGGCCACCACGTCGGCGGCAGCCTCCATGAGGGATTCGGCCTCGGCCATGTAGACGAAGCCCCTGGAGAGCAGGGCCGGCCGCTCCAGGAGCCGGCCTGTCTCCCGCTCCACCACGATGACGGCGACGATGAAGCCGTCTTGAGCCAGGCGGTGGCGGTCGCGCAGGACCACGGCGCCCACGTCCCCCACGCCCAGGCCGTCCACGTAGATGTAGTCGCCTCCAACGGACTCCTCAGCCCACCACTCCTCCGGCCGCAGGGCGACGGGCGTGCCGCTCTCCACCACGATGATGTGGTCTGGGGAGATGCCCACCTGTTCGGCAAGGCGGGCGTGCAACACCAGGTGGCGGTACTCCCCCTGGATGGGCATGAAGAAGCGGGGGCGCACCAAGCTCAGCATGAGCTTGAGCTCCTCCTGGCTGGCGTGGCCCGAGACGTGAACGGGGTAGAGGGGCGGGTAGAGCACGGTGGCCCCGAGCCGGAAGAGGCTGTTGATGGTGCGGTGGACGAGCTCCTCGTTGCCGGGAATGGTCGTCGCGCTGAGAATGACCAGGTCACCGGGCTGAATGGTCACCGTGCGGTGCTCCCCCCGGGCCATGCGGACCAGGGCGGAGGTGGGTTCTCCCTGGGAGCCGGTACAGATGATGCACACCTCTTCTGGGGGCAGCGTGTCGAGCTCGTGGGGGCGCACCAGCTCGTCCCGCTCGACCTCCAAGTAGCCCAGTTCGATGGCCATGTTGACGTTCTCGACCATGCTGCGCCCGATGACGGCCACGCGCCGGCCGTGGCGGCGGGCCGTCTCCATGACTTGGGCGACGCGGGAGATGTTGCTGGCGAAGGTGCTGACGATGATGCGCCCTTCGGCCCGGGCGAAGATGTGGTCCAGGGCGTGGGTGACTTCCTGCTCGCTGGGCGTGGTGCCCGGGCGGTCGGCGTTGGTGCTGTCGGCCATGAGGAGCAAGACGCCCCGCCGGCCAAGCTCGGCCAGCCGCTGGAGGTCGGTGGGCCGGCTGCGGTAGGGGGTGAGGTCGAGTTTGTACTCGCCCGTGTGGACGACCGTGCCCACCGGCGTCTCGATGGCCAGGCCGAGGGCATCGGGAATGGAGTGGGCCACGTGGATGAACTCCACGGAGAAGGGGCCAACGGCCCGCACGTCGCCGGGCGCCACCACGTGGATCTCGGCCATGTGGGAGAGCTTGAACTCGCGCAGCCGCACGGTGATCAGCCCGGCGGTGAGCCGGCTGGCCCAGATGGAGACCGGGGCTTCCAGCTCCTGGAGCAAGTAGGGCAAGGCCCCCAAGTGGTCCTCGTGGCCGTGGGTGATGATGATGCCCCGCAGGCGGTCGCGGCGTTCGACCACGTAGGTGATGTCGGGGATGACCAGGTCCACGCCCAACATGTCGTGTTCGGGAAACATCAGGCCACAGTCCACGACGAGGAGCTCGCCGTCGTACTCGAAGAGGGTCATGTTGCGGCCGATTTCCCCCTGACCGCCCAGGGAGAGAATGCGCAGCGGTGTGGTCACGTTGTCCTCCTTCACCTTCGCCCGCGTGACACTTCCTGTCCTCACGGGACGTTCTACTCGCCTTGGTCGAAGAGGTTGAGTTGGGCTGGCGGCGGCTTCTCCTCCTCCACAGTTTCGACGTGCAGGGAAGGTGGCCCCGGAGCCTGCCGGCGCCCGAGGCGCACGGCGTCCACGAAGGCCGGCAAGCGGTCGAAGTCCGCCTCGAGCAGGGGCAACCACTCGGGGCGGCGCAGGGCCGCGGCCGGGTGGAACATGGGCACCACCAGGCAACGGCCGAAGCGAAAGCCCCGGCCGTGGACGCGCGTGATGCGCCGGTTGGGCAGCCAGCGCTCCATGGCGAAACGCCCCAAGGTGACGATGACGTCGGGGGCCACCAGGCGCACCTGGCGGGCGAGGAAGGACTTGCACGCCTCGATCTCCTCCGGGAGCGGGTCACGGTTGCCCGGGGGGCGGCACTTGACCACGTTGGTGATGTAGACATCCTCCCGGGTGAGCCCAATGCGCTCCAGGAGCGTCTCCAGCAGCTCGCCGGCCGGCCCCACGAAGGGCCGGCCCAGGCGGTCCTCGTTGGCGCCGGGGGCCTCGCCGATGAAGATGATGGGAGCGTCAAGCGAGCCCTCGCCGGGCACGGCGTTGGCGCGCGAACGGTGGAGCGGGCAGCGCGTACACTGTCGGATTTCGGCTTCCAGGGCGGCCAAGCGGGCCTGCCGTTCCTGTGCGTCCATGCTCACACGTTGCGATCTGCACTCCCTGTGGACAGGGCGAGGAGAAGCCGGCCACACGCCTTGGTGTATTGTAAGCCCAACGGAAGGCTGAAGCAAACGTGCCTCGCTCGGCTTGGCCGGGTTCACCTCTCCCACACCAGGCGGCCCTCCTCGACCCGGACGAGCCGGGCCTGAGCGCGCAGCGACGGCGGCAGGAGGTCCAAATCCCCGGTGGTCAGGAAGGCTTGCTCGTACTGCTCCAGGGCGCGGCCCACATACGCACGCCGGTGCGCGTCCAGTTCGCTCATGATGTCGTCCAGGAGCAGGAGGGGCGCGTCCTGCTTCTTCTCGGCGATCAGGGCCATCTCGGCCAGCCGGAGGGCCAGGGCCGCGGTGCGCTGCTGGCCGCGTGATCCGAAGCGGGCCATGTCCCGGGCGTTGACCAAGAATCTCAGGTCGTCCCGGTGGGGTCCGATGAGGGTCATGCCCCGCCGCAGCTCCTCGTCGCGCGCCCTGCGCAGGCGTTCGCCGAACTCGGTCTCCACGTCGTGCAAGGAGGTTGGCTCGTCACGCCCCGTTCCCCACACGGTGGGGCGGAGGCCCAGGGAAAGCTGGTGGGCAGCCCGGCGGCCGAGTTCCAGACAGGGCAGGTAGAGCAGGCGCAGCCGTTCCCGCCCGCCGGTGAGCTCGGCGTGAACGCGCGTGACCAGCTCGTCCAGCAGGGCCACGATCTGCCGGCGGCGCACGATGATGTAACTGCCGTGGCGGACCAGGGGCTCGTCCCAGAGCCACGCCACTTCGGGGTTCCCGCCCTGCTCCTGGAGGGCGCGCAGGGCGGCGTTTCGCTGGCGCAGGGCCTCGGTGTACCGCGCCAGGTCATGACAATACTGGCGGTCGATTTGGCAGATGGTCACGTCCAGATACCGCCGGCGCACGGCGGGGCTGCTGACGATGAGGCTGATGTCCTCGGGCAAGAATTGGATCACGGCCACTTCGCCGATGTACTCGAGCAGGGGAAGCCGCCGGCCGTCGAAGACCACGGCCTTCTGGGTGCGTCGTCCCTCTTGCTCGCCCAGTGTGACGGAAACGCGCACGTGGTGAAGTCCGTCGGCCCGCTGTACGCGCCCCTCCACGTGGGCGAAGGGCAGTCCCTCCTCCCGGGCGCCGAAGTGGACCAGCTCCCGGTCGGCCGAGGCGTGGGGGGAGCGGGCCGTGGCCAAGTACGCCACGGCCTCGAGGAAATTGGTCTTGCCCTGGGCGTTGGCCCCGTGGAGCACGATGAGGCCGGGGGAAAAGCTCGCTTCCAGGCGCGCGTAGTTTCGGAAGTTGATCAGGCGCAATTCGGCCAGGTACATGGGCGATCCAGCGGTCTTTCCGCGGTGTGGTCGGGCGAGCCGGCGGCGCCTCCACCACGCGGCATCCGTGCGGGGGAGTTGCCCGCCGCGTTCTTCCCATTATAGCGCAACTCGGCCGCTTTTCCGAAAGGGGTGGAGGGTATCACACGCCTTGGACGCGGCGCCGAAGCCGGAGGTCGCGGCGGGGAGGAGGGCGCTCCCCGGAGCGGAGCAGCCACGCGCCGGCGCTGAGAAGGGGCACAGCCGGGAGGAGAGTGGCCACCAAGGGGGCCCAGCGGGGCATCCACCGGACCAGGCCGACGAGCAGGCCGGGGGGGAGCAGGGGAAAGAAGCCCACCAGGGTCACCCGAGCGTCGGGGGGGCCGGCCATGTAGACCTGACGGGCTTCACCGGGCCCAAGCCACACGTAGGATTCGCCGATGACGATGTCACGCTCTCGGCTCACCAACACCAACACCGTGGGCACCGGCCCATCGTTGCGGAAGGTGCGCGAGAAGCCCGTGGCCGACGCTCCCGACGGCGCAAACGAGGCCAAGTCGCGCTCCTGAACGCGCGCTTGCCCCTGAAGTCCCACGTAGACCGCCACGGCCATCCCGAGCCCCCAATAGGCCCACGCCAAAACACGCCCGCGCCGGCGGCGAGCCCGACGCCGCCGGCGCGGTACCACGGGGGGGGAAATGAGCTCGCGGACGTGGGCGGCCAAGAGCAGCGCGCCGGGCACCACAACCAACAGGCCGAAGCCCGCAGGCGTGGCGAGCACTTCCTCCAGAAACCCCACGAAGGGCACGTGGAAGACGACGACGCCCAACAGGTCCTCGGGGCGCACGACCCAAGGGTCCTCGTCCTCCACGTTGTCCCCTCTGGTCACGAACCCTACGCGCTGTCCGTCCCGGCCGAACACCACCCGCACCACGCGGTGAACGACGGGCGTGTCCACGCCGGGAACGCGGAATCCAATGATGTCGCCCGCCTGAACGGCAGCCGGAGCCACCCGCTTCAGGACGATGACTTCGCCCCGGTTGATGGTCGGCGCCATGCTGGTGCCGGCCACTTTGTGGAAGGAGATGTCGGCGCGACGGGGGACTGTGACCACCAGGGCCAGGAGCAGGAGAGAGGCGCCCAAGAGCACGTTGAGGGTCACGTCCAAGGCCCGGCGCATGTTCGCCCGCTTTCTCGTCAGTCGTCTTCTCTCAGTTCCCAGAACCCGTCGCTCACGTCCTCGCCCACCACGCGCCAGGGATCACGGCGGGCCACGGCGACGACCTTCAGCAGGTAGGAGCCCGGCGACAATTTTCTGGGGCGCCAGCGGTAGAAGCCGGTGTTCTTGGCCCTCTTGACCACCCGTTTCCACTCCACGCCGTCCTGCGACACCCAGAGGGAGACGCGCAGCCTGAGCCCGTCGGGGTCCACCGCGCGCCACTGGACGACCACCTCGTCGCCGAAGTAGATGATCTCCCCGCCGTTGGGGGAGAAGAGCTCCACCAGGGGGCGGCTCCGGACGTCGGCGACGACGGCGTTCTCCGGCACTTCCACAACGTCGGAGAAGATGGCCTCCATGCGGGACGAGGTGGCCACGAGGGTGCCCGCGAGCACAAGGGCGAACCAGCCCAGCAGAAGCCTCTTCATCGTTGTTACTCGGCCTGATCGAGGTGAAAGACGATGTTGAAACGCACCCGGTCGCTCTGGGCCACGTTGTTGTCACTTCGCTTGACGAAGCGGAGATCGAGGCAGAGGACCACTTCCTCGCCGGCGTCAAGGACGGGCAGGAGCGTGTGAGGGTAGTCGGTCAACGGGCCGCCGAAGGAGCTGTTGGCGTGACGGTTGATGGGCTGGGCCTGCCAGATCAGAAACGAGTTGCCGTCCCGCTCCCAGAGCCACTGGGCCACGAGCTGGTCGCCGAGCTCGCCCTCATCGTCGCTGAGGTCACCGGCCGCGATCTCGGGCTCGTAGCGCACGTTTTCCTCGTTGACCAGGTTGGTCACCTCGAACCACGGCTGCCCCCGTATCGTGCCGGCGTTGCGCAGGGGCCAACACTTGCGGTCACGGTCTCCCGGCGCGTAGTTGCTCAGGCGCACGAAGACATCCACGCCCGGATCATCGTCACCGGCCACCTTGAGGTCCAACGTGCCGGCCGTCACCGTGTTGTCCTCCGAGGTTTCGATGTCGCTGAACATGGCCGAAAACCCGGTCCCCACCATGAAGACCACGAGAGTCACCGTGATGACCAACAACAAGATGCGTTTCATGGAAGCTCACTCCCTTCCGCGCCGGCCTTCTCCTGAGCCACACCGAGGGCGGAGGCATCGTGTGGAAAAGTGTTGAACCCTCTCACAGGAATCCCTGTCTTCAGGATACACGAATTCCATTAAATTCGCATAAAAAAGGCATTAGAATCGGCCCGCAAGTGGTAGGCCGGCCGGGGGCGAGCACGGGTCATCCGTCCAGGTAATAGCCCACCCCTCGCTCCGTCTTGATGAGCTGGGGCTTGGAGGGGTCCTCCTCGATCTTGCGCCGCAGGTAACTGATGTAGAGGCGCAAGTAGTCCAACTGGTCCCGGTATTCGGGTCCCCACACCTCGGTGAGCAGGCGTTCGTGG
>JALSKA010000214.1 GCA_026989095.1 Ardenticatenaceae bacterium | reverse complement strand
AACCCGACACCCTCGTGGTCACGCCGTTCGTCAGCTTGCCCCTGCGGCCACGCGGGGAAGGCTCACAACCTGTACTCTGGGTTCACGTCACAAAACAGGGGTTGCTCACCCATGCAATAGCCAAGGCAATCTGGGAAGATGCTGGCCAGGAGTCCACAACGGGGCCAATTCCAGGCCCATGTGAACGCTGGCACCTGAGCGACCCGTGGGGTGTACGCCACACGCTGTGGCTCACCGCCCAGGGGCTCGTGGTGCGGTGGGAGCACCCGGATTGGCAGGCAACCCTTACAGGACTCCACGAGTGAGGACACCATGCCCCACATCTCCCAGAATCTGCCCGAGGACGTTCACTACCTGCTGGTCTTCGACGGAGGAAGTAAGGGCAACCCCGGCCAAGGGTACGGCAGCTATGTGCTCGTGCGGTGTGACACGGGCCAACAGAAATTGCGTCGCCTCCAGTTCGGGGAGAAGGTCACCAACAACGAGGCCGAGTACCGCACGCTGATCGAGGGCCTCCGCGCCCTGCTCGGGATCATCCGCGAACACGGGAAAGACCCCCGCCGCTACCGCCTGGAGGTACGCGGGGACAGCCTGTTGGTCGTCAACCAGTTGACCGGCGCCTGGAAGGCCCGTGACCCGCGCATGCGCGCCCTGCGGGACGAGGCGCTGGCCCTGCTGCGCCAGTTCGGCGCCTTTCGCGTTCGCCACCACGAGCGCGAGGCGAGCGTGGAGTTGTTCGGCCACTGACACCATGTCGCCAGAACACAAGGAGGGAGGGTGCTCATGGGCGTGTTCAAGCCAGTCTCACCCCGTGTGGACTTCAAGGCCCAAGAGGCCAACGTCCTGGCCTTCTGGAAGGCCAAGGGCATCTTCGAGAAGAGCGTGGAACAGCGCCGGGGGGCAGAGCCCTGGGTCTTCTACGAGGGGCCGCCCACCGCCAACGGCCTGCCCCACATCGGCCACGTGCTCACCCGGGTCTACAAGGACATTTTCCCCCGCTACCACACCATGAAGGGGCGTTACGTCTTCCGCAAGGCCGGGTGGGACACCCACGGCCTGCCCGTGGAAATCGAGGTCGAGAAGGAGCTGGGCCTCTCCGGCAAGCGGCAAATCGAGGAGTACGGGGTGGCCGAGTTCAACCGGCTCTGCCGGGAGTCGGTCTTCCGCTACGTGGAGAAGTGGCGCGAGCTCACCGACCGCATCGGCTTCTGGATCGACATGGACCACCCCTACATCACCATGGACAACGCCTACATCGAGACGGTCTGGTGGATCCTGAAGACCTTCTGGGACCGCGACCTCCTCTACCGGGACTACAAGGTGGTGCCCTACTGCCCGCGCTGTGGCACGCCCCTGGCCGACCACGAGGTCTCCCTGGGCTACGCCCAAACGGAGGACCCTTCCGTCTTCGTCAAGTTCCCGGTGACCGACGAGCCCGGCACCTACTTCCTCGTCTGGACCACCACGCCCTGGACGCTGCCCGGCAACGTGGCCCTGGCCGTCGGCGGCGACGTGGACTACGTGAAGGTCCGCCAGGCAGACGACACCTACGTGCTTGCCAAGGCGCGCCTGGAGGTGCTGGACGGCGACTACGAGGTCGTTGAGGAGTTCAAGGGGCGCGCCCTTGTGGGCCGGACCTACACGCCCCTCTTCCGCTTCCTGCCCGTGGAGCAGGAGTACGCCTACGTGGTCGCCGCCGACTTCGTCAGCACCGAGGACGGCACGGGCATCGTCCACATCGCGCCGGCCTTCGGCGCCGAGGACATGGAGGTGGCCCGCGAGCACGGCCTGCCCGTCCTGATGACGGTCAGCGGGGAGGGCACCTTTGTCCCCGAGGTGAAGCCCTGGGCCGGCCTCTTCGTCAAGGACGCCGACCCCCTCATCACCGAGGAGCTGCGCCGGCGAGGGCTCCTCTACAAGGCCGAAACCTACGTCCACACCTACCCCTTCTGCTGGCGCTGCAAGACCCCCTTGCTCTACTACGCCCGCACCTCCTGGTACATCCGCACGAGGCGCCACAAGGAAAACCTGCTGCGCGCCAACAGGGAGATCAACTGGGTGCCCGAGCACATTCGGGACGGCCGGTTCGGCAATTGGCTGGAGAACAACGTGGACTGGGCCCTGAGCCGCGAGCGCTACTGGGGCACGCCCTTGCCCGTCTGGGAGTGTGACTCGTGCGGCGAGCACGTCTGCGTCGGCTCCCTGCGCGAGCTGGAGGAGCGCGCGGGCGAAGACCTCTCGGAGCTCGACCTCCACCGCCCCTACGTGGACGCCATCACGCTCCCCTGTCAGGCGTGCGGGGGCACCATGCGGCGGCACCCCGAGGTGATTGACGTCTGGTTCGACTCGGGGGCCATGCCCTACGCCCAGTGGCACTACCCCTTCGAGAACCGGGAGACCTTCGAGGAGCAATACCCGGCCGACTTCGTCTGCGAGGCCGTGGACCAGACGAGGGGCTGGTTCTACTCCCTCCACGCCATCAGCACCCTGCTCCACAACAGGCCGGCCTTCAAGAACTGCGTCGTGTTGGGCCTGGTGCTGGACGAGGGCGGGCGCAAGATGTCCAAGAGCCAGGGCAACGTGGTGGACCCGTGGGAGGTGCTCGACGAACACGGGGCCGACGCCGTGCGCTGGTACCTGCTCACCTCGGCACCGCCCTGGGCCGAGCGGCGCTTCAGCGCCAGGCTGGTGGGTGAGGTGGTGCGGCAGTTCATGCTCACCCTCTGGAACACCTACGCCTTCTTCGTCACCTACGCCAACATCGAGGGGTGGCGCCCGGGCTCGCCCGGGGTCCCGGCGGTCGAGGGGCGGCCGGCCCTCGACCGCTGGCTGCTAAGCGAGCTCAACCTCCTGGTCGAGCAGGTGGACGGGGCCCTGGCCGCCTTCGACGCCACCTCCGGGGGGCGGGCCATCGCCGCGTTCGTGGAGCGGCTCTCCAACTGGTACGTGCGGCGCGCCCGCCGGCGGTTCTGGGAGGGGGACGAGGCCGCCTTCGCCACCCTCTACGAGGCGCTGGTGACCCTGACGAAGCTCCTGGCCCCCTACACGCCCTTCCTCGCCGAGGCCATGTGGCAGAACCTGGTGCGTTCGGTGTCGGAGGGGGCGCCGGAGAGCGTCCACCTGGCCGACTTCCCGGCGGCGGACCGCGCCCTGGTGGACGAGGAGCTGAACGCGGCCATGCGCCTGGTGCAGAGGGTGGTCCGGCTGGGCCTGGCCGCGCGGAACCGGGCGGGCATCAAGGTGCGCCAGCCCTTGGCCGAGCTGGCCGTGGCCTGCCCCCGGGAGGAGCAGGAGCCCCTGCGGGCGCTGGCCGAGTTGGTGCTCGACGAGCTGAACGTGAAGGCGCTGCGCTTCGTCGCCCCCGAGGAGGTTGTGGCCTACCGCGTGAAGCTCAACCCGGCCAGGCTGGGTCCCCGGCTCGGCCCCAAGCTGAAGGCGCTCCGGGCTGCCCTGCAGGGGGCGGACCACACGGCCCTGGGCCGGGCCCTCCGCGCCGGGGAGCCGATCGTCCTGGAGGTGGACGGCGAGAGTGTGACCGTGGCCCCGGACGAGGCGAGCGTGGAGGTCGAGCCCATTCCCGGCTACGCCGCGGCCGTCGAGGGGCCCTACACCGTGGCCGTCGCCACGGAGATCACCGACGAGCTCCGGCGGGAGGGCATGGCCCGCGAGCTGGCCCGCCACCTCAACCAGTTGCGCAAGGAGGCCGAGTTGGAGCTCACCGACCGCGTCGAGGTCTGGCTGGCCGGCGTGCCGGACGACGTGCTCGCCGAACACGCCGATTACGTGCGGCGGGAGGCCCTGGCCGTGCGCCTGGAGACAGGCGAGGGCCCCGACGATGTCACGGCGCGGAAGGCGTTGCGCGTCAACGGCCTGAACATCACCGTGGCCATTCGCAAGGTCGAGGCCAAGTGACGGGCCAACTTTACAGGACCTTCAGCTTGGGTACAATGTACGGTGAGCCCGCACGCGGAAGGACCAAGTTCACCCACCGTGTGTCCACAGCAGGGCAGCAGCAAGAGGCTTTCCCACCATCACCATTCTAGGCGAGGCATTGACGGCTCATGGAATTGCGATCAGGACGTTACACGGGCAGGCTATTGCTCTGGTCCACAGCAGCCCTCTCGCTCGGGGCCGACCAGACTACGAAGTGGTGGGTGCAGCAGAACATGCGCCTCTTCGAGACAAGGCCGTTGGGCGACGTGTTCCCACTCAACCAGCTCGCCATCACGTACACCTACAACACCGGCGCAGCGTTCGGCATCCTGGCCAACTACGGCCAGTTCTTCGTGGCCGTGGCCGTGATCGTGGTCCTGGGAATCATCTTCTACCACCGCCGCCTGCCCCAGGAAGAACGGTGGCTCTTCGTAAGCTTCGGGCTCCAACTGGGAGGGGCTCTGGGCAACTTGGTGGACCGGCTCCGCTTGGGCCACGTGGTGGACTTCATTCACGTGGGGTCCTTCCCCATCTTCAACCTGGCCGACGTGTCCATCGTAACAGGCACTTTGATGTTGGCGTGGTATCTGTGGCGTGAGGAGGAACCCGGCGCCGGCGGGCGCGAAGAGCCCGACGTGCTCCCTCCCTCACGGTTGGCCGGGCCTCAAGAGGCCGTGGAATCGGCCGCCTACGAGGAATGAACGGGCCCATCGCGTTTGAAGTTCCACCGGGGGCGGCCGAAGAGCGGTTGGACCGTTGGCTGTCGTCCCAGTTGCCGGGGGTAAGCCGCTCCCAGCTCCAGAAGTGGATTCGGGAAGGCCGGGTTCTGATTGACGGCGAGCCCGCCCACAAGGGGGGAGTGCGGCTTGAGGGGGGAGAACGGATTACTGTGCTGTGCCCCCCGCCCGAGCCAGCTTTCCCCCAACCGGAACCTATACCGCTGGACGTGCTGTACGAGGACGATCACGTGATCGTGCTCAACAAGCCGGCCGGCCTCGTCGTCCACCCGGCCCCAGGCCACCCGTCTGGCACTCTGGTGAACGCGCTGTTGGCCAGGTACCCAGAGCTGGCCGGCAGTGCCGGGGAGCGCCCCGGGATCGTCCACCGCTTGGACAAGGAGACCTCCGGCGTGCTCATCGTCGCCCGAAACACGGAGGCTCTGGAGTTCCTCCAGGCCCAGTTCCGGCGCCGGGAGGTCCACAAGGAGTACCTGGCATTGGTCCACGGCCGCCCGGACAGCACACGGGGGCTCATCGGCGCCCCCATTGGACGCGACCCACGCCACCGCCGCCGGCTGTGGGTGGTGCCCGACGGCCGGCCAGCCACAACCGAGTTCGAGGTGGTGGAGGCTTTTCCCGGCTACACGCTGCTCCTAGTGCGGCCGGTGACCGGCCGAACACACCAGATTCGCGTCCACCTGGCGGCCATCGGCCATCCCGTCGTCGGAGACTCGGCCTACGGCCCCCGCCGGCGGAAGCAGGGGCTTCCGCTTCGACGCCACTTCCTCCACGCGTGGAGGCTAGGGCTCACCTTGCCGGACGGTCATCAACGGACGTTCGAGGCGCCGCTGCCCCACGATCTTCGGAATGTGCTCAGCTCCTTGCGGCAGCGGCGGTAAGCCAGAGAAACTCAACGGGGAGGAGTGTATGGCCACGAAAGACAAGTGGACGGCTATGCGCAAGCGGCTGGAAGAGGAACGGAAGGCCAAGTTGGAGGAACGCGCTCACCTTGAACGCGACTTGGCCTACGAGGCCGACTACGGCTTCGGCGAAGGTGATCCCGGCATCTACGAACGGGAGAAGGCCATGGCCCTCATCCGAACCGTGGACGAGGACCTGTCGGAGATCGACCGAGCACTGAAGAAGATCGAGGAGGGCACCTACGGCATCTGTGAGGAGTGTGGTCAGCCCATCCCCGAAGAGCGCTTGGAGATCGTGCCGGCCACCCGCTACTGTGTCCAATGTGCCTCCAAGCGTTCGGCCAAGCTGTACCGTTGAACCCTCCAGCACAAAAAAGCGGACCGTTTGGTCCGCTTTTTTCCTTCGGGTATACCCTCGCCGCCTCTTTTACGGAAGTACGAGCTGCGGAAATGCCTCTACCCCGGCGAATTTGGCGCCGCTCCCCAGCATTTCCTCGATGCGCATCAACTGGTTGTACTTGGCCACACGGTCCGTGCGGGCCGGCGCCCCGGTCTTGATCTGACCCACGTTCAGGGCTACGGCCAAGTCGGCAATGGTGGTGTCCTCTGTCTCGCCACTGCGGTGACTCACCACCGCGGTCCACCCGGCCCTCTGAGCCTTCAGAATGGCCTCGATGGTCTCGGTGAGGGTGCCAATCTGGTTCAGCTTGATCAGGATGGAGTTGGCGGCCCGGCGTTCGATGGCCTCTTCAAGGCGGGCGACGTTGGTCACCAACAGGTCGTCGCCCACCAGTTGTACCTGTTGGCCCAGGCGCGCAGTCAACATCTCCCAGCCGGCCCAGTCGTCCTCGGCCAAGCCGTCCTCGATGCTGATGATGGGATATCGTTCTACCCATTCGGCCAGGAAGGCCACCATCTCTTCGGAGGAAAGAGTCCGCCCTTCCTTGGGCAGGTGGTAGACACCGTCTTCGTACAGCTCACTGGCCGCCGCGTCCAAAGCCAGGTACACGTCCTCCCCAGGCGTGTAGCCGGCCTGCTGGATGGCCTCGACGATCAGGTCGAACGCCTCGGCGTTGGAGCGCAGCGAGGGGGCGAACCCCCCTTCGTCGCCGACGTTGGTGGCGTGGCCAGCAGCCTTGAGCACGGCTTTCAGCGCGTGATAGACCTCCACTCCCATGCGCAGGGCTTCGCCGAAGGAGGGGGCCTTCACGGGCACGATCATGAACTCCTGAAAGTCAGCGCTGTCGGCCGCGTGCTTGCCACCGTTCAGGATGTTCATGAGGGGCACGGGCAAGGTGTGGGCGGCTACACCGCCCAAGTACCGGAAGAGGGGCACGTCCAAGGCCGCCGCGGCTGCGTGGGCCACGGCCAAGGAGACGCCCAAAATGGCGTTGGCACCCAAGTTGCTCTTGTTGGGTGTGCCATCCATCTCCACCAGCAGGAGGTCAATTTCCATCTGGTCTGTGGCATCCCAGCCGATGATCTCCTGGGCAATGGTCGTGTTGATGTTGTCCACGGCCTGGAGAACGCCTTTGCCACCGTAGCGCTCGGGGTCATTGTCCCGGAGCTCCAGGGCCTCGTGGACACCAGTGCTGGCCCCACTGGGCACGGCTGCGCGGCCCACGGCGCCGCCCGAGAGCACCACGTCCACCTCGACGGTAGGATTGCCCCGCGAGTCGAGAATCTGTCGGGCCACGACCTCATCTATGGTTGTGTCACTCATGGGGTCTCTCCCTCTCCCAAATTGAGCTGATGGTTTGGGTGAGCCAGATGCCATCGTCGGCCGATCAGGTGGACAATTTTGAGCGCAAGTGTATCATACTTTGGGCGAAGGAGCGAATTGACCCACACCCATAAGCAAGGAGGAGCCTGATGCGCGTTCTACTCCAGCGCGTGCGCCGGGGGCGGGTGACCGTTGACGGTGAAGTCGTGGCCGACATTGGTCCAGGTGTGGTGCTCCTGGTGGGCGTCACCCACGGCGACACGCCGGCCGAGGCCGAATGGCTGGCACGCAAGGTGGCCGGCCTGCGCATTTTCCCCGACGAGGCCGGCCGGTTCAACCGCTCTCTCCTCGACGTGGGCGGGAACGCGCTGGTGGTCTCCCAGTTCACCCTCTACGCGGACGCGCGCAAGGGGCGCCGGCCGAGCTTCACACAAGCCGCTCCCCCGGAAGAGGCTGAGCCGCTGGTGGACCACTTCGCCCACGCCTTGGCCGAGTTGGGCGTGCCCGTCCAGACAGGCCGTTTCGGGGCCTACATGGTGGTCACCATTGAGAACGACGGGCCGGTCACCATCCTGTTGGAACGCCACGCCCCATCCTGAACGCGGGCATCGCCCGTGATTCAATACCCCGCGCTCCGGTTGACTTCGTTGAGCAGAGGGCGACCGGCCACGTAGCGGGCCAAATTCTGACTGAAGAGCTCCACACACACGTCGTCGTACTCGTGGAAGAATCCGCCCACGTGGGGGGAAAGAATGACGTTCTCCAGCTCCCAGAGGGGGCTCTCCGCGGGAAGGGGCTCCTCGGTGAAGACATCGAGGCCCGCCGCAGCCAAGGGGCCGTGCCGCAGGGCCTCCACCAACGCTCTCTCGTCCACGGTCTTCCCGCGCCCGATGTTGATGAAGAGACTGCCCGGTCTCATGGCGGCAAAGGCGTCGGCATCCATCAGCTCCTCCGTCTCCGCCGTCGCCGGCAGCACGTTGACCACCACATCACATAGGGCCAGCATCCTGTGAAGTTGTCCCGGGCCGTAGTAGGCCCGCGGAATGGCGCCCTCGGGATCGCCCACGCCAGGCAGGGCGAAACCGGTGTCCCGCTTGCGGGCAGGGTTTCGCTTGTAGGCCAGCACCTCCATGCCGAGGGCGTGGAGCACGCGAGCCACTTCCCGCCCAATGGAGCCATATCCCAGAATACCCACCGTGCGCCCCCGCAACAGCGGGGCGGAGAAGAGCCGCCAGCGCCCCTCGGGCCATTCGTGCCGGGATTGGAAGGCAAGCATCCGAGGCACATGACGCCAAAGGGCCAGGAGCAACGCCAAGGTGTGCTCGGCCAGCACGACAGCGTGAACGCCGCTGGCCGTGGTGAGCCGCACGTGGGCGGGCACGGCGTCGAAGTCCACGTGGTCCACCCCAGCCCAGTGGAACTGTATCCACCGCACGGCCCAGTGATCCTCCCACCAGGCGGGCACCCTGGCCGCGTAGAGCACTTCAGTCTCAGGGCGAGCGTTGAGGGCGTCGGCCACCTCCTCGGCCGTGCGCGCCGGGATACGAACGACATCCACATCGTCGGAGACGGCGCGGAGGCGCTCCAAGTGAGCATCTGTGAACTCAAGGGTAACGAGCACAGGGACGGTCATCGGGCTTCCTCCTCTTGAACGTATCGTTCTGTGCGCCAGAGTATGCCCGGAAGCGGGACCAGAGGCAAACACCGGCCTCTCGGGAGTCTTTGACTGTGATTGCAGATGGCCGTATAATACACTACCTTCACAGTGTCTCCACAGCCGGCCAGACACTTGATAGAGCAGAGGAGAAGATGACTGCTCCACTTCCTTCTCTAAGTGCCGAGGAAAAAGCCCGCATTCTCCAGGCCCTGCGCGAGGACGCGGCCTTTCGCGAGGAGATGCGCCGCCTCCTCTTGGAAGAGGTGCAGGTCGCCCTCCAGGAGCTCCGGGAGTCCATCGAGCACTTGGCCCTCACTGTGCGGGAGCAGGCTGAGGCGACCGACCGGGAAATTCGCAACTTGGCCGCCCAAGTGCAGGAGAACAGCCGGCAAATCGCCGCCCTCACCGAACAGGTGCAGGAGAACAGCCGGCAGATCGCCGCCCTCACCGAGCGCATGGAGCGGGTGGAAGCCCAGATCGCCACCCTCACCGAACAGGTGCAGGAGAACAGCCGGCAGATCGCTGCCCTCACCGAGCGCATGGAGCGGGTGGAAGCCCAGCTTGTCGCCCTTATCAAGCAAGTGCAGGAGAACAGCCGGCAAATCGCCGCCCTCACCGGCGAAATACGGCAACAGCGGATTCGCTTGGACGATGTGTCCGGGGCTGCTGTGGAGGCGAGTGCCAGGGAGGAGATCCTCATTTGGCTGCGGAGCCGGGGCGTGGAAATCGCCGAGCAATACCTGCCGGGCGACCTCCGGGAATCCTTGGACGTGCGCTCCGTTCCCGACGGAGTGCTCTTGATCCGCGACCGTTCTGGGTACATCTTCCTCGTCTACGAGGTGACCTTCACGATCGCCCTGCGCGACGTGCGGCGCATCGCCGAGTGGTTGGAGGCGTTCCGCCAGGCCGGGTGGCCGGCAGTCGGCCTGGTCTACTACCGGCGCGCCCTGCCGGAGGAGGATGAGAGGGAAGAGATCGTGGAGGAGAACAGGGAAATCATCCGCACCATTCCCGGCATGAAGACTCTCCGCGAAGAAGCTGCCCGTGCCGGGGTGCTGCTCATGCAGCGCGGGACGGCGCCTTGGCGGCCTCAGGGATGGCGTCCTCCTCGGGGCATGGAAGAACTCCCCGAAGTGTTGCCACGTGAACACAATAGCTGGTGGTAATGCCTCGCCCAGAGACACGCGCGGACACGACAGGGAGCGGGCGGAAAGCGGAGGGCCTCTCCTATGTCAAGATGTCTCCTCCCCAACGGTGTGACCATCCACTACGAGGAGTACCACGCTGAGGGCTCGCCAGCCGTCCTCCTGTTGCACGGCTTGGGGTCCGCCGGGATCGATTGGCTGCTCCAGTTCAAGCCTTTGGGAGAAGCAGGCTACCGGGTGCTGGCCCCTGACTTGCGGGGCTTCGGGCGTTCTCCATGGCCGGGAGCCACCACCGTTCCGGCCATGGCCGAGGACATGGCTCTGCTGCTGGAAAAGCTGAAAGCCTCGCCCGCCCACGTGGTGGGCATCTCCATGGGCGGGACGGTGGCGCTGCAATTGGCGTTGGACTTCCCCGAACGGGTGCGCAGCCTGGTGCTGGTCAACACTTTCGCGCGCCTGCGGCCCCAAGGAGTGCGCGGCCTTCTCTACTTCCCCGTGCGCATGGCCCTGCTGTACACCTTGGGCCTCGAAACTCAGGCGCGCTTGGTGGCCAAGCGCATCTTCCCCCATCCCCACCAGGAGGCGCTGCGCGCACAACTTCGCCATCGCATTGCCCAGACCGACCCCCGCGCCTACCGCGCCGCCATGTGGGCGTTGGCCCGCTTCAACGTGGAGGA
>JALSKA010000213.1 GCA_026989095.1 Ardenticatenaceae bacterium | reverse complement strand
CAGAAGACGTCCGAGAGGGGGCGTCCGGTTCCCCCCCGGCGCACCAGGATGATTTCGGCCATCACGGCCACGGCGATCTCGGCTGGCGTCTCGGCGCCGATGTCGAGCCCGATGGGGGCGTGGACCCTGGCTGCCTGGTCGTCCGTGAGCTTGCCCTGGGCTTTGAGCAGCCGGAACACGCCCCGAATGCGCCGGCGCGACCCGATCATGCCCACGTAGGCCACGGGATTTTCGATGACGTGCAGCAGGGCTTCCACGTCGTGCCGGTGGCCCCGCGTGACGAGGACCACGTAGGTGTCCAGGTCAAAGGGGAAGCGGCTCAACGCTTCGTCGAAGGGTGCCACGATGAGCTCGTCGGCTGTGGGAAAGCGCTCTCGGTTGGCAAACTGGGGCCGATCGTCCACGACGACCACGCGGAAACCACAGCGGGCGCCCATGTCGGCCAAGGGCTGGGCAATGTGGCCCGCGCCCACGATGAGCAGCGTGGGCGGACGTGCCAGCACCTCGACGAAGAGCTCCACGCGGACGGCATCGGCCTCGAGCTCCACAACCGTGGAGCGCCGTCGGCGGAGGGCGTCTCTGGCCGCTTCGACGGCCCTCTGCTGGAGCGGCGCGCTCACGCCCAAGGAGCCCAAGGGGGGGCGATCAAGCCAGACCACCATCCAGCGCCCGACGAGCGCCTCGTCTGAGCCGCCCACCACAACCACGCGCGCAACAGGCTCCCGGCGGGCGAGAGAGTCACGCAGGGCGGCCAGCCGACGGCTCACACGCCCTCCTCGGAATCAGGAGGAGGCCAGGGTTCCACGAAGACCTCCATGATGCCCCCGCAGACGCCCAAGTTCTCGGCCGTGACATCGCCGGTCAGGTCCACCTCCACCAGGCGCGGCCGGCCGGTGTGTATCACCTCCATGCCCACGCGGATCACCTCCGCCTCGCCACACCCGCCTCCAACGGTACCCCAATGGCGCCCGTAGGGGTGAATGATCATCTTTGCGCCCACTTCCCGGGGCACCGAACCGCGCACGCGCACGATGGTGGCCACGGCCACGGGCACTCCTTCCCCTTCAATCCGTTCCAAGGCCTCGTAGGCGGTTTGCACGGTGTTTCCCCTCCTTCTCTCCACATGCCTGTCCTGGAGGAGCGGGGCGCTATTACTTTACGCCATGAGGGCAAGAGCGCCAAATCTCGGCGGCCGTTTTTGCCAAAAAAGGGGGTTCTCCGCGCCCTAGTTCTGTGATACAATGGAAGGGGATCCGCGCCGGGCCAACGCCCGGCGCCGGCTTCTGCGACGTCGGATTTTGCGCACCGGTGCTGTCGGGCCGCCCACATCCCCTCGGCCGCGGGCGGCTCACGCGAACACGGTTGGGAGGCCAATGGCCGACGAACACACTCAGGGGGGCACTCTTCTCCACCTGGGCCCTGTGGGGTTCCAAGGAACAGGAAACGTCTCCCGGTCGCCGGCCCGCTTACAGAAAGGAGGTCCGTATGGACGCGGTGCAAGCCGCCCAACGTGCGTTCCAGGCCGGCATCGAGCACTTCAAGCGGGAGGAGTACGACGAGGCCATCGCTTGCTTCGAGCGAAGTTTGGCGTGGGCCACGAGCCAGGAGAGCCGAGAGCTGGAAGCCCACCTGCGGCTGCTCATCGGCCGAAGCGCCTTCGAGCTGGACGACGTGCCCCGCGCGCGGGAAGAGCTTGCCCTGGCGCTCGAAGGCTTCCGGCAGCTCCAGGACACGGAGGGGCAAGTCCAAGCGCGGTTGGAGCTGGGGGAGCTGGCCTTCTGGCACGAGCAGTATGAGCTGGCCCGACGCCACTACCGGCGCGCCCTGGAGCTTCTCAACACGGTGACGCCGGAGGACGAGGAGAAGTTGGCCCTCATTCACCTCCGCCTGGGCGCCATAGCCTTCGAGGAGGAGGAAGTCGAGGCTGCCCACGCCCACTACCGGCGCGCGCTGGCTTGCTACCGCCGGCTCGGCGACACCCTGAGCGCGGCCAATTTGCTCATCGAGCTGGCCAACAATGTCCAACTGGAGGACCCAGAGCAGGCCAGGGAATTCTTCGAGCAGGGCCGCCAGCTCGCCCAGGAGGCCGGCGACGACTATCTGACCTCCCTGGCCCTGCACGGCTTGGGCGTGCTGGCCGCCGACGGCGGCCGGTGGGACGAGGCGCTCTCGTGGTACCACCAGGCGCTGACGCTCAAGGAGCACTGCGGGGACCGGGAGGGCCAAATTTTCACGTACTTGGCCCTTGGCGCCGCGTACCGGGAGATGGGCCAGGCCGACCAGACCCGGGCGGCGTGGCGGAAGGCGCTCCGCCTCGCCGAGCAGGAGGAGCTGGACGACATCGTTGTCGTTGTCCGCGCGCTGATTGAGAGCAGGGTGGAGGATTGGCTGCGGAGTTGACACCATGAAGCTGGTCGTCATCCCCGGCGACGGGATCGGAAAGGAGGTTGTGCCGGCAGCCGTCCGCGTGCTCCGGGCCGTGCTCCCGGACTTGGAGGTAATCGAAGCCGAAGCCGGCTGGGAGACATTTCAGGCGCTGGGCACGTCGGTGCCCGAGAGAACGCTGGAAGCCGTGCGCTCGGCCGGTGCGGCGCTCTTCGGCGCCGTGCAGTCGCCGGCCCACCGGGTGGCCGGCTACCGCAGCGCCATCTTGACCCTGCGCACGGCCCTCGACTTGTACGCCAACGTGCGCCCGGTGAAAGCACTTCCCCTGCCCGGCGCGCGCCAGGACGTTGACCTGATCATCGTGCGGGAGAACACCGAAGGGCTCTACGTGGGCGAGGAGCAGGGCAACCAAGAGCGGGCCGAGGCCGTCAGGCGCATCACCCGCGCGGCCAGCGAGCGCATTGGCATGTTGGCCGCGCGGTTCGCCCGCCAGCGCCTGACTATTGTCCACAAGGCCAACGTGCTCCCCCTCACCGACGGGCTTTTTCGGGACGCGGTGCGCACGACGATACGCACTATCCGTCCCGACGTGGACGTGGAGGAGATGTTGGTGGACGTGGCCGCCTATCACCTGGCCCGCACGCCGGAGCGCTTCGACGTTATCGTGGCCCCCAACCTGTACGGCGACATCCTGAGCGACTTGGCCGCTGTGTGGTGTGGCGGGCTGGGACTGGCACCTTCCATCAACTTGGGCAAAGGCGTGGCCGTAGCCGAGCCGGTCCACGGCAGCGCCCCGGACATCGCCGGCAAGGGGATCGCCAACCCCATCGCCGCCGTGCTGAGCGGCGCGCTGCTCTGTCGGTACGTCTGGTACCTGCCCAAGGCAGCCGTGGCCATCGAAGAAGGGGTTCGCCGTGCCCTCCAGGCGGGCGCGGCCACGCCCGACCTAGGGGGCACCCTGACCACCGAGGAGATGGTGGAGGCTGTGCTCGCCCACATTCGGCCGGTTCCAGAAGGGCTCCCCGACCGAAAAAAGGGCAATCCACGTGACGGGGAAAACAATTCGTAGGATTGCCATCTTGTGCTACAATTCCGTCGCAGCCGATGGCAGCCACTTCGGCTCAGGCGGACGGCGGTATCTCCTCAAAACCTGCCACCAGGCATGACACACGAGAAAGGATCAGGATATGAGCGCTGTCGAGGACCTGCTCCCCGGCGCACGTGTAGCTGTGTGCCAATGTCTGGCCGTGAGCGCGTCTGACCGCGTTTTCATCATCACCGACGACGAGACCAAGGCCATTGGCGACGCCTTGGCCCTCGTGGCCCGTGAACAGGGAGCGCCCGTTGAACTGGTCACCCTGGAATCGTGTGGCCGGCGCCCCTTTTCGGAGGTGCCTGAGCCCCTGGTGGCGGCCTTGCGGGCCTTCGCGCCCACGGTCACCTTCTTCGCCGCCCAAGGCCGGCCGGGCGAAGTGAGCTTCCGCATCCGCTTGGGCCACGTGCTGCGCCACGAGCTCCGCACCCGCCACGGCCACATGATCGGGATCACGCCTGAGCTCATGCGCACGGGCATGTGCGCCGACTACGAGCGCGTGGCCGCGCGCACACGCCAGGTCTACGAGCGAGTGCGGCGGGCACGGGCCATTCGCGTCGTCCACCCAAACGGCACCGACTTCACCGCCCACTTCGACCCGGCAGAGAGGTCATGGGTGCCCTGCACCGGGCTTTACCACGAGCCCGGCCAGTGGGGCAACTTGCCCGAAGGGGAGGTCTTCACTGCTCCCATCTCCGCGGGGGGCACGTTGGTCACCATCCTCCTCGGAGACTATTTCAGCCACAAGTACGGCCTGCTGGACGAGCCCGTCCGCTTCACCGTCCAAGATGGCCACGTGGTCCGGGTGGAGCACCCCGACGGCGAGCTGGCCCGTGAGGTCTGGGCGTACTTGGAGGGTGCCGAGAACGGACGCCGGGTTGGGGAGTTTGCCATCGGCACCAACGAGGCGCTGACCGCCCTCACGGGCAACTTGCTCCAAGATGAGAAATTCCCCGGCGTCCACGTGGCCTTTGGGAACCCCTACCCCGATCTCACCGGCGCCAACTGGACCAGCACGGTTCACATGGACGTGATTCCCGGCGTGGGCGTCACCATCTGGGCGGACGATGAGCTCATTATGGACCAAGGTGCCTTTGTCTTATCAGGCTAGCGTTGCTTTTGCGAGCGCTGGAACATGTGGCATCAAGTTATTAAGCTTCAAAGGCAAATTAGACAATTAAAGAATGAAGAACTGGGTGAAAACATGAACACATCCTATGGACGTTTTGCCATTTTCATTGATGGCTCGAACCTCTATCACACACTACGCGACTTGGGCATACACCTGGATTACAAACGGCTCCTCGAGTTCTTCAAGCGGCGGGGCTACCTGTTGCGCGCTTTCTACTACACGGCCTTGTTGGACAGCTCCACGCCCGACTGGCTCATCCGCCTCACCGACTGGCTCAGCTACAACGGGTACACCGTGATCACCAAACGGGCCCGCGTCTTTCGCCGGCGCTCCGTGGACGTGGAAGGGCAAGTCCACATGGTGGACGAGGTGAAGGGCAATGTGGACATCGAGTTGGCCATCGACATGCTCACCTTGGCGCCGTACTACGACACCGCCATTCTCTTCAGTGGCGACGGCGACTTCGTGCGGCTGGTGGAGGCCGTCCAGCGCATGGGCGTGCGCGTGGTGGTTGTCAGCAGCGAGAAGACAGCGGAGAGCACCGTCTCGGACGACCTGCGCCGCCAGGCGGACGAATTCATCGACTTGGCCGACATCGCCGACGAAGTGCGCATGGTGGACCGGCCAAACCACCAATCGTGAGGCACGCCGATGGCAGCCCGTGAGTTTCCCTTCACCTGTCACGTTGAGGTTGCGTTCCGAGACCTCGATGCCTTCGGGCACGTCAACCACGCGGTCTACTTCACCTACATGGAGACGGCCCGCCTCAAATACCTCCAGGGCCTCTTCGACGTCCGCGTTCCCGGCGACTTGCCCATCATCTTGGCCCAAGCCACATGTGCGTATCGCTCGCCGGCATTTCTGGGGGAACGCTTGGAGATCGGGGTGGGCATCTCCCGCATCGGGCGCAAGAGCTTCGACATGATCTACCGCATCACGGGGCCCGACGGCCGGCTGGTCGCCGAGGGGATGACCGTCCAAGTGATGTACGATTACCGTGCGGGGTGCTCCCTGCCCCTGCCCGAGAACTTTGAAGCCCTCGTGCAAGCCTTCCAAGGCACGTGGCACCCGCCCGGCGAGAAGTGAAGGCCCGGGCGATTGGCATCACGCCTCTTTCGTGCTACAATTTCACCCGCCTGCGCCCGTAGCTCAACGGACAGAGCGGCGGACTTCGAATCCGTAGGTTGGGGGTTCGAATCCCTCCGGGCGCGCCTAGCGGTCCATTTGAGGAGGCCTCGAAGGGGGACTCCATGCCGCGTCTCGTTGCCACTTTGGTCACTTGGGCCTTCGCCCCCGACTGGCTTACCGTTGATGAGGCGGCCTTCCTGCTGGGCTGCAGCAGGGAGTTGGTGCTGGAGCTGGTGGACCAATGCTGTGTCGATGCGGAGTGGCGGGACGGGCAATGGCTCATCGAGAAGCAGAGCCTGAGCGAGTTCCAGGAGTCCCTCTTCGAGGTGATCGATGATTGACCGAGCACAGGTGACCATGCCAGAGTGGATCAGCGTCAAGGAGGCGGCGGAGATATCGGGGTATCATCCCGATTATGTACGTCGCCTTGTGCGCCAGGGGAAGTTGGAGGCCGAGCGCAAAGGGCCGATGTACTGGATCGACCGGGCCAGCCTGGAGGCGTACCTGGAGGAGATGCGGCGCTTGGGCACCCAGCGCTTTAACTGGCGCCGGCTCCGGCGAGAAGGAGACGGCGAGGGCGGGCGATAAGCCCGCTTTTGCCGGGGCGTTGCGCCCCAGGAGCGTTTTGGCCCCCCACGGCCGCCCACAAGGGCGGCTTTTTTTGTTGCCTCCCGCACGTTGTCCCCGCATGGGGGGCAGCCTCCACCCGTCCTCTATGCGGGTACCTGCGAGCGCTACAAAGCGCAGAGTGTTGTTCCCGCATGGGGTTCTAAGCCTCACCCGTCCTCTATGCGGGTACCTGTGAGCTTCGCAGCCCTCGCAGGTACCCGTATAAAGCATGAGGAACTGCCCATGAGCCCCGCCCAATATGCCATTAGATAGAATTGGAAAAACAGCCCTCGTAGCCCTCGACCCCGGGTTTTAGCCCTCGAAATGGCCTTTTTAGCCCTCGATTTCGAGGGCTAGCGAGGGCTAGAGGGGGGGCCGGCGAGGGCTTAGCCCTCGCAGCGCTCGCGGCGAGGGCTGGTTTGCACACTCCTCTCCGGCGGCCTCGCGTGACACATCCCCCGAAGGTCGTGGTCCCCCTCCAAGAGAGCGGGCTTGACAAAAGCTGTTCTTTGATATATGCTGTTCATAGATATATGAATAGCATAGTTGGGAGCCCCCCATTGCGGGGGTCGGAGGCGTTGCCCGGGCTGAGTGATGACGCATTGCAGGGGGTGACCATGTACCGCTTCTACGTCACGAAAGTCGAACGGTGCCATGCGTGCAACGGAGAGGGGTGGATTGTCCACCCCGCGTGGCAGGCAGCGTGGGAGCAAATCGAGCCGAAGCGCCTGGCCTCCATGAAGCCGGACGAATTGTGGCGGTGGTTCCGTGGCCAAGGCTACGACGAGATTCCCCCGGAGGAGACACCGTGCTCCGACTGTGGCGGCATAGGAGAGGTGTGCACGGAAGTCCCCCTCGAAGAGGCCCTGCGCCTTCTGAACAGCACCAAAACCTAACGCCCTGGGCGGGGTTGCGGTTGGCTCTCACGGTTGCTCGGCCAGGAGGGCCTGACCACCACGGCTCGGTACCTGTTGAGCTCTGTCGCGGACCAAGGGGGTGGACATGACCAAGTACTACGCGGGAACGCCAGCGATCGGAGACGGTGGACGAGGGGAGGCCCATTTCACGGCTGCCCTGTTGCAGGCGACCCTTGCGGCCCGCAAGGTGGCCGCCATGGTGAGCTTGGCGTGGGATGGCCCCCAAGTGTGGACCTTTGCGGTCAGCTTGGGGCTTGGCGAGGACCCGGAGCGGGTGGAGCGGCTGAGCGGCGCCTTGGCCATTGCCGCGGGCGCCGAGAGCTGCCGTGTGGCCCGCGACCGTGGGCGCCTCCTGATCGAGATCCCGAAGCCCCCAGAGCAGCGGCGCCCCCTACGGGCCGCCCGGTTGGACGTGCTGGACCCGCCCGGTCCCATGGCCGTGGCGTTAGGCATCGCCACCGGCGGGCGCGTGGCGTGGCTGGACCTGGCCGACGAGCGCACATGCCACGTGATCATCGGGGGCACCACCGGGAGCGGGAAGACGATGGCACTCCATTGGCTGCTCTATCGCCTGCTCCGGCAGAACTCGCCCAGGAGCCTGCGATTGCTGGCCTTGGACCCCAAGCGGGGGGAACTGGACATGTTCGCCCGGGTGCCCCATCTCCTCCACCCCGTGGTCACCCATCCCGTGGAGGCCGGCCGCGTGCTGGCCTGGCTCACAGCGGAGCTGGATCGACGGGCCGAGAGCGGCCGCCATACCCCGCGGCTCGTGGCGGTGATCGAGGAGGTGGCCGACCTTCTGGCCGTCAACCGGGAGCTGGCGATGCCCATCGCCCGCGTGGCCCAGATCGGCCGTAGCCTGGGGGTGCATCTGGTGGTGACCACCCAGCAGCCGGGAGCCAAGAGCCTGGGCGATGCGGTGGCCAACTTCCCCGCCCGGCTTTTGGGCCGCGTGGCCTCGGCGACGCTGACCTATGGTGCGGCCGGCCGGGCGAAGACCATGGCTGACCAGTTGCTGGGCCGGGGCGACTTCCTGCTCCTCACAGCCGGGACGGTGACGCGGCTGCAAATCCCCCTCATGGGCGGGCGGGAATATGGTCGCCTCCCCCGTGGGGAGCGTGTCGCCACGCTGGAGGCCGAGCTGCCCAACCTGGTCGCCTGGGCGGACCGGTTCCGGGACCCGCGAGGGGGGCGTGGCGCCCGCCCGCTGGGCGCCGAGGAGTACGAACGCATGGAGCGAGAGCTGGAAGGGGGCGTCGGCGTGAAAGACCTGCGGGCCAAGTTTGGCATCGGGTACAACCGTGCCCGGCGCATTCGGAGCGCATGGCAGGAGGTGCGGGGATGAAGAAGGACGGCGTCATTGCACTGCTCGCCCTGGTCCTCGCCCTGGGGGTGGTCGCGGGCGCGATCTACACCATCTCCCTGGTCGGGGCTGAGGTCATGACGACGCTGCTGATGGTGCTGACCGGAGCCATGGGGACGGCGCTTGTGCTGGCCGCGCTGGCGTTGCCGATCTGGGCATGGCGCAGGACCGACAACAGGGTGATCGAGCGACACTACCACGGCGAGACCAAGACGGTCGTGAAAGAGGTCCACGATGGCCGCGTGGTGGAGCCGAAGCTGTACCAGCTCCCCGCGCCCCCACAGGACGCCGGTCTGTTCCCCGAGCTGTTGCGGGCCGCCTATCAGGCGGGAATGCTCCGGCAACAGCGGGGGCCGGGGGCCGAAGAGGTGAGGCCGGCGGAGCTGGATTGGGACGGCGAGATCCGCCCATAGGCCCACAGGGCCCACAAAAACCACACACATGTGATCGGGCGAGGCATGTATGGGTTTTTTGTGGGTTTTGTGGGCCCCCCGGAGGAAGGCAGAGGGCGGGCCACAGGGGAACGCAACGCATGGAGGTGAAACGTATGGAGGTGGAAAGCTTCGAGCTGGACGACCGGACAACCGCAGTGCATCGGAATGGTGAGATCATCGCCATCCTGGTGGACGGGCATCCCGTCGAGCTACGTGAGGAGGGCTTTGCCACGATCCACCTGATTGAAGCGGTCAAGGAGCTGTGCAGGCTCCGGGGCTGGCCGGATGAGGCCATTGCGCAGGTGGAGCACAGCGTGTTCCACTGGCGGGCCCCGAAGGTGCACGGCGTGGGCGGCCCCGGCCTCCATGGCCGCGTGCCGTTCTGGAGCGAGGTGTCAAATCACTAGCATGTTGACGGGAGGGCAACAATGAAGGCGAGGGTTATCCGGCTTGCGGACCCGCTGCCGTGCGGGATGAGCGCCAACGCCGGGCTGGCCTGCGGCCGAACCGCGACCGCTGCATACGCCTACGCCGTGGGCCGGGCCGCGCCGGCGACCGTGGCAGAACGCCTGTTCACGGAGCGCTACGCCGGGCACTGGCTTGTGCTGCCCGTGTGTGAGCGTTGCGCCAAGGATATGGCGGAGCGGTACAAGGGGAGCTGACGGTCACGGAGAGCGAGAGGAGTGGGAGCAATGAAACGCGCAGGATTGTTCCTGGCCCTGGCGGCCCTGTTGGTGAACGGTCCCCGCCTGGTCCTCATCTTTCTCAAAGCCGACGGCATCGCGCTGCCGACAAGCGTGGAGGGGACGGTGTTGGCCATCACCGGCATTGCCACCGGCGCGGTTTTGACCGGCGGCGGCATGTACATTGCCCACGCGCTGGGGCGTCCCACCCGGGGCGGCATCGTGCGCTTCTTGCTGATGCTGTGCTGGCTGGCGTTGCTGGGCTTCTCCGTCGTCCTAATTGCCCCGGCCCTGGTGGCGGCGATTCGGGCGTCGGAGATGGTGACAGTGTTGGACGATCCGCGAAAGCAGTGGGCGTGGGCCGTGGTGGCCGTGTCGGCCGTTGAGATCCTGGCGGGCGGCTCCATGTTGGCGTCTGCGCTGGACGCCGAGCCCGTTGCGCGCCAGGCGCGCCGAACGTCTCAGCCGGGGGCGCTGAGCGTGTTGGCCGGCGCGATTGCGAAGCGGATCGAGGCGGGCGCGCCGTCCCAAGTGCCGGCGGTCGAACGCCCCGCACCGGCGGGCGAAAGGTCCCACACTACGGGGATCATCCCCACGCCGGAACAGGCGGCGCGCGCTCGGGAAGCGCGGCGGCGCAAAAGGGACGAAACGATGAACGCCATGCTGTATATACTCAGTGAGACGCCGGACATCTCACCGACGGAGCTGGCGAGACGGCTTGGCGTCTCGCGGTCAAGCGTCTACCGCTACTTTGCCGCTTTGGAGGCGGCCGGGAGGATAGAGCGGAATGGACATGGGGTGATGGTGCTGGACGGTGGAGGTGCGAGGTGACACCGGTGAAAACGGCCGGGAGATACCACGAGCCGGGAGATTGGGGGAGCCATGCCTTACTACACATACGACGCGGGCTTCTGTGCCTGGTGTGGCCAGGACATGGGGCTAGTGGAGCAGTGGGGCGGCCGCAACAGGCGGTACTGTAGCAATGCGTGTAAGCAAAAGGCCTACAGGGCACGACGCAAAGCGTATAACGTCTCATGTGCTGTGAGACGTTATGCGCATTTGGTCCGG
>JALSKA010000212.1 GCA_026989095.1 Ardenticatenaceae bacterium | reverse complement strand
CTCGCCACAGCCACGGGAGACGTACCCCGCCGGCAGCCACGTGTCGGTGACGGGCTCGTAGAGGTCGTAGACCGTCTCCACCCCGTCGTACTCGACGTGCACGATCTCCACCACCTCATCGCGGGCCGCTGGCAATTCGTGCTCTCCCCGTCCCTGCCCGGCGAAGAGGGGCAGGCGGAGCGGGAAGGGGCGGTGGACCCGCACTTGGGTTCCCTCGGTGAGCTCCAGCAGAGGAACGGGGATGAAGCGGCCGGTCACCTCGTCCCACACGTGGAACTGGTGAGCTGCCGTGGCGCGCAGGGTGCCGCCGTCCGAGAAGGTCACGCGGTAGACGGGACGGCGGTGGTAGATCTCCACGCGCTCCACCCGGCGCACCCGGCCGTCGGCCGTGTAGATCTCGTCCCCCGGCTCGATCTCCGCCACGGGGCGCCACCCCTTGGGCGTGGCCACGGGCGTCTCGCCGGTCACACAGGGGTTGGTGGCCTCCAAGTCGTAGAGGTGGGGCACTGGGTTGTCCCGGTTCGCCCGGTCGATGAAGAGCACGCCCGGCTCGCCGTTGTGGTGGGCGTGGCGCACGATCTCGTCGAAGAGCTCGCGGGCCCGCACGCGCTCGTACACTTTGATGGGCAGGCCGGCCCGCCGGGCCTGGTCGATGGTGCCCCGGAAAGTGCGGTAGGCGGGATGGTGAACGTCGGGGAAGCAGAGGGCCCACTCCTCGTCCCGCTCGACGGCGCGCATGAAGTCGTCGGTGATGGCCACCGAGATGTTGAAGTTGGTGATCTCGCCCTCCTGGGCCTTGCAGCGCACGAATTCGCGGATGTCGGGGTGGTCCACCCGCAGGACAGCCATGTTGGCGCCACGGCGGGTGTTGTGGGTTACCACGCCGTAGGCCAAGTAGGTGTGGTTGCCCTCCACCTCCAGGTCGAGCGTGAGGGCCTCGCCGGCCGGCTCCACGCCCACGACCTCCACCGGCCACAGGCCGTCCGGCGAGGGCTCCTGGCCTGCACCTTCGGGGAAGGCCAACGGGTTTTTCGAGGACACCGCGTCCGCCACGGGCCGGGCCGGCGGGGAACTGCCGGCGTCGTGCTGGCGGGCGGCGGCCAGGGCTGGGCGGCGGGCGACCACGCGCTCCTGCCAGGCACGCCAGCCGGCGGCCGTCTGGAGGCGCACCAGGAGCCGTGCTGATGGTGCCACTTCCTCCTCGCCGGCCACGATGTGAACCGGGCACCCCAGGCCGATGAGGAGGGCGGCCACCTCGTCGGCCATCCGGGGCGAGGGAACCGTGATGGCCGGCCACCCGCGGCTCAAGGTGCCGGCCGCCTCGAAGAGGCCGCACAGGTAGGCGCCGACCACGGCGGGCGGCGATCGGCGCACGGCCGGGGGCACGGCCGCCTCTTCTCCTTCTGGGGGGTGAAGGGCGTTGAGGCGCAGGAAGGCGCCCACTGCCCCGTGGTCCACGACACAGACCACCTTATCGCCCTCCGCGCGCCGGCGGGCCGGCAGGCCGAAGAGGTGCTCCACCAGGGCCGGCAGGGCTTCAGCCATCTCGGAGCCGGCCGGCACGCGCACCTCGACCCATCGTCCGCCGTCCACCACGCGGCCCCGTCCGGCCACGTAGCCGGCGAAGAAGGCCAGCGCTTCGTCCAAGCGCGCGGGCAGAGCAAGCGTTCCACCGGTGTCATGGGGGTGGCGGAGTGTTTGCAGCTCGCCCCGGTGCTGGCCCAAGCGCACGAGGAGGCGGTCCCCGGGCCGGAGGGCCTCCAACGCCCGCCACACAGGGCCAACCTCGGTCATCACCTTGACCTTGTGCTCGGGCGTACCCGTGATCCCGATGCCCGCGCGGGTGCGCACGCGCACCACGGGGGCCACGCCGTTGTTGTAGCCGTGGGGCGAGCGGCGCCACCCTTCGTCCGTGGCCACGCGCAGGCGGTGGGGTTGCCAGCCGCGCACCCGGGAGTCCACCAACTCGTCGAGGCGCAGGAGCCCCCTGTCCGTGAAGACGAGGGTTTCCGGCACGAGGCACCCGCCTTGGGCGATCTCCCCGAAGGCCTTGTCGTAGACTCGCAGGAAGCCCACGGGGCCGGTGGCCTTGCCGGCACTGGAGATGACGTGTTCGCCCAAGGGGCGCAGGCGTGAGAAGGAGAACCCGTTGCCCCCTCCGGTCTGTTGGATCAGGGCGGCGTTGAGCAGGGTGTCGAAAATGCCGCCGCGCACCTTGCCCATGTCGTCCTCGATGGGCAACACGAAGCAGGCGGCGAGCTGCCCCAAGGGCGTGCCCGCGCCCGTGAAGGTGGGGCTGTTGGGCAGGAACTCCAGGGCCGTGAGCATCCGGTAGAAGCGCTCGGCCCACGCTTCCCGGTCGCCTCCCAACACCTCCTCGGCGGCCGCCACGTGCCAGGCCACCCGCCAGAACATCTCGGGGATGGTCTCCACCGGCGCGCCATCCGGCCCCTTGCGCAAGTAGCGCCGTTCGAGCACTTTGCGGGCGTTCTCGGTCAGGGGCACGTGCCGGCCGCGCAAGTGGTCTGGAATGGGGGGCGTGGTGGGCACGGAAGCAGTCCCTGTGCCCTCTTCGACCACGCCTTTCTGAGCGTACTTTGGACGAGCCATGTGAGCCTCCCTCGATGAGTGACAGATTTCAACACATTGCCACGGCCAGAGGCCACGCGGCCTCTCTTGCGGTTCTCGTTGGCGACACAGAGCGGCACTGCGCGAGCGGTGGGCAGCGTGTGCCAACGGGGACACACCACGAGTGGCATCCCGCGATCAGTGCCCAAGTGGGGAGAGGGTTAGAGTTCCAAGCTCAACTGGCGCCGGCGCTCGGCCTCGAGCGCCTTGCGCGCCTTGAGCTTCTGAATCTCCTCGGCGAGGGCATCCAAGTCGGCGAAGCGGCGGTAGACGCTGGCAAAGCGCACGTAGGCCACGTCGTCCAAGTGGATCAACCGTTGCATGACCATCTCACCGATAAGCCGGCTGTCCACCTCCGTCTTCCCCAGGCTGTAGAGCTCCGTCTCGATCTCGTCCACCATGCGGTCGATGGCCTCGATGGAGATGGGCCGCTTGGCACACGCCTTCTTGATGCCGATGAAGAGCTTGTCCTGGTCGAACTCCTCACGGCGCCCGTCCCGCTTGATCACCATCAGGCTCGTGCGGGCCAAGCGCTCATACGTGGTGAAGCGCCGGCCACACTCCCGGCACTCGCGGCGGCGGCGCACGCCCTTTCCCACCACGCGGGTGTCGGTGACTCGGCTCTCCGTGTGTCCGCAGAAGGGGCATCGCATCGCTTTCCCTCCACCACTCCACCACCGGCATCTCACTGACGAGCATGAACCAGAACACCGCCTTGGGGCTTCAAACAACGACCATACTACATATTGTGGTGTTTTTTCAACAGACATACTACATCTAGTAGCCACAGCACTCGGCGGGCGGCGTGCTTATTCTATCACGGCCCTCGCTGTTTTTCAAGGCCCTCCACCTTAAAATTTTGGCGATGGGGGAAAGTGGAGCCAAAAGGAGCGGGCCCACACGACGAGGCAGTTGTCACCGACGACAGCGCGGGGATGGCGTCATCGCCGCTTGCGTGCTCGGAAGAAAATGTAGGGGCCTTCGCCCTCTGGCGTGGCCTCCTCGTAGAAGGGGCGCAGCCAGCGCTCGAAGAGCCACGTGGCCGGCGGGTTGGGCACGGCAACCCACTTGCCGGTGAGCTTTCTGCTGATGAGGCGGGGCACGCTCAAGTAGTGGGCCAGGTCGAAGGCCCGGTGTCCCTCCGGCGTCATGTAGTACTCCCACCCCTCCACCTCGAAGCCGTGCCGGGCCAAGCGCCGGAGCCAAACGTCAGGGGAATCGGTGTGGAAGTGGCGGGAGTGACGGTTGAACCACTCGCCGTAGGCGCGGGCCAGCCGCTCCAACCCCAGCCGGCGCAGAAGCGTGGAGCCCAGGAGCATGTCGGCGAAGCGGTGGCTGGGAACGCCGAAGAGGAACCGCCCGCCGGGCCGCAGGACGCGGGCTACCTCGCGCAGCACGGCCTCGATGTCCGGGATGTGTTCGATCACACAGTTGGCGATCACCGTGCCGAAGGTTCCATCGGCGACGGGCAGGTAGGTGGCACTGGCCACCAGGGGATAGCGGTAGACTCCACGCTCGCGTGCTTCCCTCACCAATTCCTCGTCCAGGTCCAAGCCCACCATGAGGGGCTTGCTGAAGGCCATCGAGGCGAAGTGGCCGTCCCCACAGCCCACGTCGAGCACCGGGGGATCCAGGGGACCGGCTGCCTCGAAGAGGCGGCACTCGATGCCGCGGAGCAGGGCGCGGAAGGCCGGCACGTCGCGCAAGTGGTCCCGCAGGTAATCCCGGCCGGCCAGCGCACGGCCGTTGGGCACAGGGGTGCTGACGACATTCAACGGCTGCCGGCGGCCAGTTTCCCGGATCAACTGCTCGAAGAGGGTTTCATACTGCTCTGCCGTGCGCTCCAGGGAGAAGAACGCCTCGATCTCCTCGCGGGGGCGCACGTACTCGGCCCGCCGGCGGATCACGTCCACGACGGCCTCGGCCAGGGCCTCGGCGTCGCGGGGCGGCACGATGCGCCCCATGCCCGTGGTTCGCACCGGGACGCGCACGCCGGGCAGGTCACTGGCCACCACCGGCGTGCCGCAGAGCATACTCTCCACCTGCACGAGGCCGAAGCTCTCGGTGCTGTTGATGCTGGGCAGCACAGTCACGTCACACGCCGTGTAGAAGGTGGCCATCTCCTCGGGGTTGAGCACGCCCAGGAACCGCCAGCGGTCCCCGGCCTCGCGCAGCAGGGGCTGAAGCCGTTGCCAATACGCCTCTTCGCCGATCACGTTCTGGTACTCGCCGGCGAAGAGGACCCGCACGTTGGGCACTTCAGCTTGGATGAGGGGGAGGGCGGCCAGCATGTACTCCACCCCCTTCTCGGTGGCGAAGCGGGCCGCGAAGCCGATGAGACGCTCCCCCTCGGGCGCGTGCCGCCGCCGGAAGGCGGCCACCCGCTCGGGCGTGGTCTCGGCCACCACCACGGGCGGGGGGATGACCACGCGCTTGTGGGGGAAGCGGCGCAGGAGCCGGCTGTGGTTGGCGTAATCGTCCGTGTAGGCCACAAGGCGGTCCACCAGCGTGGCCGCCACCAGGTTGCCGGCGAAGACGGCCTCGTCCACCAGGCGGTTGAAGAGGCCGGCCGGCAACTGCACGTCACAGTGGTACGTGGCCGTGATGGGCCGGCGCACCACAGAACGGGCCAGGAAGGGGAGCAGGGTGGCCTCAATGGGGGTGTTGGGCAAGTTGATGGCCACCACATCGTGCGCCTTCAAGAGGGGCAGGGCAGTCCGCAGATAGCCCGGCATGATGGCCCCCTTGCTCACCCAGAAGGCCACCGGCACCCGGACCACGCGGACGCCGTTGAGCACTTCCTGCTCGGGCAGGAGGGCGTTGTACCGGGATGTCAACACGGTCACATGGTGGCCGCGTGCGGCCAGGGCCTCGGCCAGGCGCTGCACGTAAATGGTGAGCCCCGAGACGTGGGGGCGGTAATAGGTGAGGGCGAACAGGATGCGCATGGTGTGCCTCCTCGCTTACCCGGATGTCTCTCCGGCCACGCGGCCGGCCCAGCGGGTCAGGTCCCGGTAGCCCATGCCCCTGCGGGCCAGGGACCAGAGGCCGGCGGCGTTCAGGGTGACGAAGTTGACGGCGTGGAGGGCGATGACAGCGCCACGGGCCGTGTTCTCCTCCACGCCCGCCAGGAGCAGTGCTCCCAGCACGGCCCCCTCATACGTGCCCACGCCGGCCGGCGCCGAGGGGAGCGCCAGCCCGAGCGCGGCGGCCACAATGGCCAGCGCTGCCACCGCCGGCGAGACATCGAGCCCGAAGGCCCGGAGCACGAGCCAGTAAACCGAGATGCCACTGCCCCACACGAGAGCCGACCACCACAGCGTGGCCACCACGGCGCGCGGGGACCGCACGATCTCGAAGGCCGTCAACAGGTCGGTCAGGCGAGCCGCCCACCGGGTGCCGTCCAGCCCGGGCACCCGCTCCAGCGCGCGCGCCAGCCGGCCCTGCAAGCGACGGCGCTGCCAGGCCACCACCACGAAGAGGCCCATCGTGCCCGCCAGCACCAGGAAGGCCACGCCCCCCCACCCGGCGCCGAGCGGAAAGAGGGGCACGAGGAGGAAGAAGAGCACGACAATGAGCAGGCTGTCCAACAGGCGCTCCAACAAAGTGGTGGAGAGGGCGTGGGCCAGGCTCATTCCGGCCCACTCGGCCACCAGGTAGCTGCGCACCACATCCCCCACGCGGGCCGGGAGCACGTTGTTGACCAAGTAGCCCACGTTGACGCCGTCCAACAACGCCCGCCGGTCCACGGGGTGCCGGGGCCAGAAGAGCACCTCCCACCGCCGGGCGCGCAACCAGAGCCCCAAGGCCGTGCCCGCAACGGCCAGCGCCAGCAGCTCCCGACGAGCGTGCTGGAGGGAAGCCCACACGGCCGGCCAATCGGCATTCCAGAAGACGAGCGCCAACATCACGCCGCTGACCAACACGCCAAGCCCATAGCGCCGTGTCGTGGATTTCACTCGTGCCCCCTTTTGCTCTTCACCTCCGTCCCCTTGAGAGAACCACACCGGCTCACGGCGATGTGTGCGGTGACTCGCGGGCCAGGAGGACGACCACCGGATGATCGTACACGTCGAACCCCTCGTCCGCCGGGCCGAAGGAGACCGTCAGCGCCCCCGGTGCGGCCTCGTACCACGCGGCCGGCGTGGGCAGGCCAGCGCGCGCAAACGGATCGTCGCGAAAGGCCACAGGGCCGATCTGGGGGTCCACGCGCCACACGCGCACAACACGAAAGGCACTCCGCTCACTCAACAGGCGGCGGTAAACGTCGGCCACCTCCTCTCGCCCTTCGGGATGGCGCACCAAGGGGAGCCAGACTCGTGGACTGGCCAGCACCACATAGTCGGCCTGGTTGAGGGTTTCACGCAGGGCGTCGGCGCCCTGGGCTGTATCATACCCATCTAGCACAATTTGTCGAAAACGGGCCGCCGGGTCCCCCCGGTCGGGCAGGGGCAGAGGATGGTCCCAGCGCTCCACGGCGATGACACTTCCGGCCGGCACATTCTCCCAAAGCCACGCCGACGCCTGGAGCCACGGGTGGGGCTGCCGGTAGACGTTGACGAAGGCAAGCGCGGCGAGCAGGGCGTTGGTCAGCGCCAGGCAGGCACCCGCGCGCGCTCGTGGAGAGGCGGACAGGCGCTCGGTGAGGGCGCGGCTGCCCAACACGTACATGGCCGGCACGACGGCCAGCCAGTAGCGCGGGAACTTGGCGAAGAGCCCGCCAACGAGGAGGACGTAAGGCACGGCCCACGCCGCCACCACGATCTCGGCCCGCGTGGCCACGCCGCGCACGGCCCGCACGAGGGTCACGGCCACGCCGCCCCAGGCCACCAGGGCCGGCAAAGGCCCCAGGAACCAGCGGGCCTGCTGGAGAAAGGGGTAGAGGTAGGGCCGCGTCCCCACGTACTGGAGGGTGAAGGGGGTCACCCACGCGCCGCGCACCATGCCCGCCTCCTGGGCGAGACTGCGCAGGACGTGGGGCCAGGCGAGGAGGGCGTAGGGGTTGGTGGCGGCAAAGGCCAGGCCGGCGGCCAGCGCGCTCAGCCAAAACCACCCCCATGCCGGCCGGCGCCACCACGTCCGCCACGCCGTCCGGGGCCACTCGGGCCCGGCCGCCACGTGGGCCGCCACCAGCGGCACGAGCAACAGGCCGGCCGAGACCTTCACGCCCACAGCCAGGCCCACCAGCAGGCCGGCCACGAATGGCCCCTTGGGTCCCACCGGGCTTCGCCGCTCCTGGGCCAGGCGCACGGCGGCCAGGAGGGCTGCCAACACAGCCGGCGCCAAAAGGGTGTCGGCCGTGTAGAAGTGGGCGTATTGCACGTGCAGCACGGTGAAGGCCAGCAGGCCGGCGGCCAACAGGCCGGCCCGCCGGCCGGCCACAGCCCGCCCGAGGGCGTAGGTGAGCCCCACGGCAGCGGTGTCGGCCAGCGCGGCCAGCAGGCGCGCGCCCAGGACCAAAGGGTCCACGCCGGCCCACGGGACCAGCGCGGCCGCGGGCAGGGCGGCGAGGGCGGCCGCGTAGACGGTGATGTGGCCGTAGGGGAAAAGGCGCAGGGCGTCCGCCCCTGGAGTCCAGAAGGGGTTGAGGGCCACGGGCAGCGCCCTCTCACCGGACAGGAGGGCCGTTCTCATCTGATCGGCAACGGAGAGGACGAAGCGCTCGTCGGGGTGGAAGAGGTACCCGCCGTCCCACGCCAGGCCGTAGAGGCGCAGGCCGGCCGCCACGGCCAGCAGGGCCACCAAAAGGGGAGTGTGAACCCGCCGAACGTCAGGCCAGCTCATCGGCGCGGCTTCCGCCGGCGGCGCCGGCGGGCCGGTGGCGCGGCGCTCGCCTTGAGCTGCTCCACTTCCGCGGGCGTCAGCTCCCGCCAGCCGCCGGGCGGCAGGCCTTTGAGCGTCACGTTGCCCACTCGCAGGCGCACCAGCCGCTTGACCGGGTGGCCGATGGCCCGCATCATGCGCCGAATTTGGCGCTTGCGCCCCTCGCGCAGGACGAGGCGCAGCGTGGAGGTGTGCTCCCCCCGGCGCTCGACCCACACCTCGGCGGGCGCCGTCCGGCCATCGTCCAGCACAATGCCCCGCCGGAGCGCCTTCAAGTCCCGCTCGTCCGGCACGCCGTAGACTTCGACGCGGTACTCCTTCTCGTGGCCGTAGCGGGGATGGGTGAGCCGGTTGACCAGGTCCCCGTCGTTGGTGAGGAGGAGCAACCCCTCGCTCTCCCGGTCCAAACGTCCCACGGGGACCAAGGCGTGTTCCCGTGCCCTGGGCACCAGGTCCATCACAGTGGGACGCCCCCGGGGATCTCGCACGGTGGTGATGACGCCCCGCGGCTTGTTCAGCGCCACGTACCGACGGCGCAGTCGCTCAGGGCGGACGCGCTCGCCGTCCACGCGAATCTCGTCCCGCTCGGGGTCCACCTTCACGCCCACTTGGGTGACCACGCGGCGGTTGACCTCCACGCGCCCCTGCCGGATGAGCTCCTCGGCCTTGCGCCGGGAGGCTATGCCGGCCCGGGCCAACACCTTTTGCAGCCGTTCTTCGGGCATGGCGGACGCCTTCTCCACGGGAATTGCGCCTTCATTGTGGTGACCACACCGCTTTTGTCAAGGCCAGCAGCCCGGCAGGGCAATTTGCCCTGCGCCCCAGAGTCACCACAATAGGGGCGGCACACTGGCGTTCACTCGTTCACACAGAGCAAGGAAGATCGAGGAGGTGGAAGATGATCGCTCAATGGCTTCCTGCCGACGCTCTGGAGCTGTGGGTGCCCCTCGTCGTGGGCCTGCTGGCCTGGCTTCTCTCCCCCATGCTGCCCTCCACGTCGTGGTGGTCTGCCGCCCGCCGTCCCCTGCGCGTGGGCGGGTTTCTGCTCATCGTCTACGCCATGAGCATAGGCGTCGCCCGCCTCCTGGGCGTGATCACACTTCCGTCAGGCGTGGGCACCACGGTGTGGCGGCTGGCCCTGGTGGTCGTGGGCGCCCATCTCCTGTGGGAAGCGGCCGACGCTGCCCTCGAGTTGGCCGAGAGGCGGCTGGAGCGGCGCTTTCCCTCCCCCGAGGACCGCGACCGCTTCTCCACGCTGATGGAGTTGGGCCGTTGGGTGGCGCGGCCGCTGATCCTGGTAATTGGCCTGGGGATGGCCCTCAGCGTGCTGGAAATTGACATCGCCCCCCTGGTGACCGGGCTTGGGCTGGCGGGCTTGGCCCTCAGCTTGGGGGCCCAGCAACTCGTCCAGGACATCATCGCCGGCATTTTCATCTTGCTGGAGGACCAATTTCACGTGGGCGACTCCATCTCCGTGGCCGGGGTGGCCGGCCGGGTGGAAGGGCTCTCCCTGCGGGTGACCCGCGTCCGAGACCTCAACGGCACGCTCCACATTATCCCCAACAGCCGCATCGCTATCGTGAGCAACCGCACGGCGGCCTGGTCGCGGGCCGTGGTAGACGTAGGCGTCAGTTACCAGAACGACTTGGACCACGTCACCCGGGTGTTGGAGGAGGTGGCCGAGCGCTTGGCCGGCGAGGACGCCGACGGCACCACCTTCGTCGAGCGTCCCACCGTGTTGGGGCCGGAATCCTTCGACGACTCCTCGATTCTCTTCCGCCTTGTGGCGCGCGTCCACCCGGGCCGGCAGTGGGACGCCCAGCGACTTATGCGCCGGCACATCAAGGCGGCCTTCGACCGGGAGGGCATCGAGATTCCCTTCCCCCAACTTGACGTTCACCTGAGGGGAAACGGCGGGGCAAGCTAGCCCTTTGCCCCGCCGCTCCCCGCCTCCCAAGCCGCTTGGAAAAAGTCCAGCTCACACTGCATGGCGTAGCGGTACGTCTGGCGCACCAGGGGCGTGTCCTGGGCCCACGTGTCGGCCAAGTCCTCGAGCTGGCGGGCCAGGGCGTCGAACTCGTCGCTGCTGTAGGTGGCAATCCACTCGCCGTAGGCGTGGTCGGGCACGCCGCCCCGCGCCAGCTCCTGGCCCAGGAAGGCGTAGAGGCGCATACAGGGCGACATGGCCACGGCCGTCACGCCCACATCGTGCTGCCAGGCCGTAGCCAGCAGGAAGTCGGTGTAGCGGCGGGTGGCCGCGCCAGGCTCCACGGCGCGCACGTCCACGCCCCAGCGGGCAGCGTAGCCCTCGTGGAGCCGTAGCTCCTCGAGCACGCCGCCGGCCAGCTCGTGGAAGGCGCGAAAGCTCTGCCAGTCGGGGGCCTTGGCAGCGGCCACGCTGTAGGCCCGTGCGAAGGCCTCCAAGAAAAAGGCGTCCTGGCCCACGTAGTAGGCGAAGGTGGGGCGCGGCAGGGTGCCGTCGGCCAGG
>JALSKA010000211.1 GCA_026989095.1 Ardenticatenaceae bacterium | reverse complement strand
GAGGGTGCTGAGCACGGCCACCATTTGGGAGAGCCAGAAGATGAACACCCACCGCAGGAGGGAGAACCTGGTCTCCTCCAGTTTCACCAGCAGCTCGGCGCGGACGCGCTCGACTTCCTTGGTCATGTCGGCGCGGATCTGCTCGAGCTCCCTCGTTAAGTCAGCACGGACCTGCTCGATCTGCCTGGTGAGGTCGGCGCGGACGCGCTCGACTTCGAGGCGCACGTTCTCGACTTCCTTGGTCATGTCGGCGCGGACCTGTTCGATCTGCTTAGTGAGGTCGGCGCGGACGCGCTCCACTTCAAGGCGCACGTTCTCGATTTCCTTGGCCAGCTCGGCGCGGACGCGCTCGACCTCGAGGCGCACTCGGCCTTCCGCCTCGCTGACATCCTGCCTGCGGGCCACATCTTCAGGCGGGGTGTGGGCGACGATGAACTCCAGGACGGTGAGGCCATCCTCTGGGCCCAAGGCTCGCTGGAGAATGCGGGCCACCTCGGCGTAGCTCGGTGAGCTGGGCGAAGAGCTCATAGCATCCCTCCTGGGTGGTTGTTCTGAACATATGATACTCCGTGGACAATGTTTGTGCAACCTTATGAGCGGGGCAGGTTGCTCTGGCATTTCCTTCGTGTAGCCATAGAAGTGCTCGAGAATACCATCGTAGAGCTCAGAAGACGATACGGCGTTGTAAACGGCGCAGAAAATCGGCCAGGATGGCGCCGGTGAGGCCCCAGATGGTCGTCCCGCGCCACGTGTAGAAGTGGAGGGGGACAGGCCGGCCAGCGTACTCCCACCACTCCACGTGGTGGATAGCGGGGTCGAGCAGGTCGGCGAGGGGCACGGAGAAAACGTCGGCGATTTCGGCCGGGTTGGGCTGCAGTGGAGGGTCGGACGGAAGCAGGCCCACGAATGGAGAGACGACATAACGGGAGACACGAGTCTGCACGTCGTCCAGGCGGCCGATGAGCTGGACCTGGTGGGGCGGAACGCCTAGCTCTTCGTGGGTTTCGCGCAGGGCAGTGGTGGCCAAGTCAGGGTCAGCCGGCTCGACACGGCCGCCGGGGAAACTAATCTGGCCTTTGTGGGTCGGAACATCCTCAGTGCGGCGGGTGAAGATGAGATGCCAGCCGTGGGGCGTAGGGTGGAGGGGGAGAAGCACAGCCGCACGCCGCCAGCCGGAGGGGACGCGGTGGATAGGACGGTGCGGAAGGGCAAGGGCTTCCCGAATGTCGTCGAGGTCGAGAGGAGCAACGCTCATCTTGGTGGTTCGCTCATTTCCGCCCGTAGCGGCCCATGTAGCTGGCTTGGGCCACCACACGGCCGCGCATGGCCTCCTCGACTTGGACACGGGATGCTCCCTCGGGCAGCGACAGGGACGCTGTCGTCAGGGCGTACAGGGTGAACACGTACCGGTGAGGGGCATCGCCCGGCGGAGGACAGGGGCCGCCGTATCCCACACGCCCGAAGTCGTTGCTGCCGGCCACACCAACGGCCCCTGAAGTGAGGCCCTCGGGCAGCGAGGTGATGTCGGCGGGAAGGTCGAAGAGCACCCAATGCGTGAAGGTACCCCGGGGGGCGTCGGGGTCGTCCACGATGAGGGCGAAGCTACGGGTCTCGGATGGCGTATTGCTCCAACGCAGTGGCGGGGAGATGTCACTGCCATCGCAGGTGTAGCGTGTGGGAATTGTGCCCCCATCGTCGAAAGCTGGGCTCAGGAGGGTGAAGTCCTGCAAAGGTGTGGCCGTTTCGGGCGTGTTCGCTCTCTGCCTCGTGGGGGCACAGGCGGCCAGGGAGAGCAAAAAGATGAAGGCCGGCAGGACGAACACATGGCGCATGGATACCAGGACCTCCGCCGTTTCACCAAGGCTTGAAGGGGGTCAACGTTGTTGACAATTATAGGTCCACCGGTGCCCCGAGTCAAAGCCATTCTTCGGGCAGGGGTATTTCGTGTAGCGACTTGGCTACACACTACCTCCCGCCGTACACCTTGAGAAGTTCCTCAAAACCCATCACCTCACCCCCATGCTGAGCCACAAATGTCTCAGCGTCATCCCGGCCAGCAAAAGCCACGAAGCCATGCCCCATAGGCGTCTGCACTGACGGGCTGCGAACGAAGACAGCCTCCTCAGCCCGAACCCATGCCTTCGTGCCGTAATCGTGAACCCAAAAGGCAGCAACCTCCTCACCCGTGCGAATGTAATAAACAACCATGTCACCAATATCATCGAAACGGCGCACGTCGCCGCCAACGGTGCGATAGGCTGCGGCAAAACGAGCGTCGTTAATAATCATGTGGCACTCGTCACAGACATCCTCGCCGTAACGGACCTCCGGTGGCCCATCAGCAGGCGCACCGCCACCACAGGCAGCCACCCAGAAAAGCAACACCAGAGCAGCCAAAGCCCACGCTCTCATGTCATCCCCCTCCTGTGAACCACAAGATACACACTGCTCAGCGGAAAGACTGTCCAAGCCGCCAACACCAACACGAGCAGCGGCATCAGACGCGCACCATAAGCGCGCACCGCGTAGAGACCCGCCGGCCCCAGAACCTCCAAGCTCCCACGCACAGCCAAAATAGCCGCCACCTTGAAAACCTGAAGCGGGTTGAGCAAAGCCAGAAGCAACAGATGGCCCACGCGCAGCCGGAGCACAATGGCCGTGCCCATCACACCCAAGTCGCCGAGGAAGACCAACAGAAGCCAGAGAAAAAGCGCAACGCCCACAGCCGTAGACGCCCGCCGTGAGAGCACGGAGACAAGCAACCCCAGGGCCAAGCTCACAGCAGCCAACCCCCAGGCCAACGCCACAAGCGCCACATAGCTCCCAAGCTGCACCACGCCGGCCCGCCACGCCACCACAAGCCCACTCAGGCCAAAACCCACGGCCAGCGAGCCGGCCAGTGCTGCCCCCAATCCGAGGAACTTCCCGGCCAACACCTCCAACGGCGTCACCGGCTGGGCCAACAAGTAGAGCAAAGCTCCCCGATCCCGCTCGCCAGCCACACTCATAGCCCCCAAGGTAAGCCCCATAAGCGGCACAATCAACACAACCAAGTTGACCAACGTCGCCGCCGTGCGCCCGAAGCCAGCCACACGGTACGCTCCCACACCGGCCATACCCATCCACGACAGGGCCAGAGCAAGGGAAGCGAAGACAGCCGTGTACAGCCAAAACCAACGGTTATGACGCGCGTCGCGCAGTTCCTTGCCGGCAAACGCCCGCACATTCTCCCAGTCCATCACTCACCCCCGTGATCCACAGTAGAAAACGGCTCCAGGACAAAATCGTACACCGACAGCCCAGCGCCGGCCAACACCAAAATCGGCTCCACCTTCCGGTGAGAGGGCACACAGACCCACACGCCAGTGCCGTTGCGCTCAGCCTCCAGGCCAGCCCGCTGCAAAACCCGCACAGCCTCCTCAACCTGGCCAGGTTCCACCAACAGCCGCACCACCACCCCACCCTCGATCGTGGCCGCCAAGTCACCCAGCGTGCCGGCGGAGACCACCTGCCCGGCCTCCACGACCAGAACCCGGTCTGCCAAGACTGCCACCTCATCGAAACGGTGAGACGAGAAGAGAATCGTCTTGCCAGCGTCCCGCAGCCGGCACAGCAAGTCGAAGAACTCCCGGCGAGAACGCACGTCCAAATTCGCCGTGGGCTCGTCGAGGAAGAGCAACGGAGGATCACCCAACAAGGCCACAGCCAACGCCAAACGCTGCTTCATCCCACCGGAGAGCTCACCCACCGCCTTGCCCACCAGCTCCTCCAACCCCAAGCTCTCAGCCCAATCGGGGGAAAGCTCCGGCGAAGTCTTACGCAGCCGCGCGTAGAAGGCCAACGTCTCCTCCACACTGAGATCATCATGAAAAGAGAGCTCTTGGGGCACAAAGCCCACCAAACGCCGCACCTCACGCCCCTGCCACTTAGCATGATACCCACCCACCACCACGTCGCCCTCGAAGGGATACAGCCCCAAAAGACAGCGCAAAATTGTCGTCTTGCCAGCCCCATTCGCACCCCACAAGGCCACAGCCTCACCACGCCCAACGTCGAAGCTCACGTCCCGCACGGCCACGAAGCGGCCAAACCGCTTCGTCAAACCGCGCACCGTCACCATTGGCTCCATATTCTCCTCCTCCCCATTCGCTGCCAACGCCTCCGGCTGCCGAGACAAAAAACGCGGCCGCGGCAGATCCCCTCTCCGCCCGCGCCGACGATCACCCGGCCAGCCCAAGGAAAACCACCCCATGAGAACAACGCCCCCAACCGCCAACACCGCCATGCCCACGCCGAAGGCCCACTGAGGACGACTCTCCGGCGCCGGCACACCTTCGGGCAACACGGGCGCCATGCGGGGCGCACGGTCCTCCAGCTTGGGCTGTGGGCGCACCAGGGGCACAGCCTCCGCCGCGAAGTCCAGCGCCTGGGCAACAGGACTGTAGCGGAAGAGCTGCAACGGCGGATAGCGGCCCATCAAATCCTCGAACAGACGCTGGGGACGGTAGGAAACATCCCCCACGCCGTCGCCGTTCGCGTCGTAGCCGGCGTAATCGCTCCAGAAGTTACCCTCCCACACGTTCTCGCGGAGCCGACCCCCGCCGGCAATGTGAACCTGCTCCTGGTTCTCCACAAAGCTGTTCGCCTCATAGCGGTTGCGGCGCACCGAGGGCTGAAGCTGCACGCCCACGTCGTTGTAAGCGATCAAATTACGCCGGTACGTCATCACGCTGTCGATTTCCCGGGGCGAGTTGTCCGCAAAAATACCCACCCGGTTGTCCACCAACAGATTCTCCTCCACCAGCGCGTCGTCCATGTCCTTGAGCCCCACACCAAAACCACTCGGCCCCCGGTTGTAGGCGATGAAATTGCGCCGCAGGTGGAGCCGGCGACTGTACATCAAGAACGCGCCCACGGAATTGTCCACCAGTTGGTTGCCCTCGATGAGTGCATCATCGCAGTACATAAAGTGCAAGCCATACCGACCGCCCTCGACGACATTGCCCCGCACCGTCAGCCGCTCGGAGTACCAGAGGATAACATCCCGCCCCCGCCGGACCACGTTCCCCTCAATAACCGACCCGCTGCTGTACCAGACGCGGATGGCATCGCCCCGCCGGGGCACCTCCAGCGCCTTGCCCTCGATCACATTGCCCCGCACCACCGCGTCGGACGCCTCGCGCAAGTAGATGCCGAAGAGCGTCTCCTCCAAGCGATTCCCCTCAACCACAACACGAGGCGCCTCCACGGCGATGCCCGAATTCTCCTCGTCAAGGGAGTCGCCGCTGTTGCGCACCACAAAGCCGCCAAAATAGACACCCGGCGCCACGATCTTGACCACCGTGCCCTCGCCATTGCCCTCAATGACCGGCCACCCCACCCCCACGAGGCGCACCGGCTTCTCCACCACCAACGGCCCGGCGTAGACCCCGCCCCGCACCTCCACCGTGCTGCCGGGGGAAGCCTCCCCCAGCGCCTCCTGCACAGAGGTATAGGGCCCCTCGGGCGAAACCACCAAGACGGGGCCTTGGGCGTCGGCCGACAGCGCGCCGGCCGACGCCCACCACAGACCCAGGAGGAGGAAGGCCAATGCCCGTCGGAAGCGAGTCCACAGTGTACTCATGATGCCTGCTCCGCCCCCCCTTCAACCTGGCCAGCCGCCGCCCCGCCAAGGGCCTGCTCCACCAGCGGCTTGTAGGCCCGCCGGTGGAAGTAAAGCCCAACGAGGATCAGGAACGAGGCGAGGGCAGCCAAGTAGAAGCCACTCCCCAGCTCGGCCACCGTGCGAAACTGGCCCACCCGCCCCTCGCCAATGAGCGGTGGCACAAAGGGCTTGACGGCGTTCCGCAGGGGGGCATTCGGGTCCAAGTTCATGCCAAAGTTGCGCAGCCAGTAGTAGAGATCGGCCAGGAAGATCACAGGGTAGAGCAAGGCCGGCAACGTCAGCACCGCGGCCAGCCGGTTGTGGACGTAAATGGCCGCGATAATCAGGAGGGAAAGCACGGCCACCATGTAGACACTCAGCGAGCGCTCGAGCTGGGCAGCCTCTTCCAGGGGCCTCATGCCAATGTAGTGGTTGAGCCCGTCGATCTCCCGCACGTCACCGGTGACCCGGTTGATGTAGACCTGCGCCTGGAGCCCACCGGGATACTGGGGCGCCAACAGGGTAATCCTCCAGTAGGGGAAGAAAATGGAGACCAGCAGACAGAAGACAGCTAACCCCAAGAAGACAGTGGGCAGGAGAAAGCGCAACCGCTCCCTGGCCAGCAACTCCTGCGGAGGACGCGGTCCGATGAGCTTCTCCAGTTCAGTCATCGTCTCACCCCTTTCACACTCACTTCACTGCGACGTTGTCCTCGTCGGCGGCCAACCAACCGCCCCCTGCCTCCCACACGGCTCCACGCCTCCGGACGAAGCTGTCCCTCGTCCCCAGGCGCGGCACCACGTGGCCCAGAGATTCCGCGCGCCCGGGCCGAGCACGACGACGGCCCGGCCCGGGCAACCAGAGCTCAGTAAATGTCGTTAGCCGTGTTGTAAACGTTGAACTTGCCCGTCGGCGTCACGAGGTCCTTGATGCGCGCCTTCTCCTCGAGCGTGGCGTCGTCGTAAATGACCAGCTCGCCCGTCTTGCCGGGCGTGTCCGCGCTGCCCCAGACGCTGATCCAGACCTCGTCGCCGGCCTTGTTGTACTCGATGTGGACGGCGCGCCCGTAGTCGGCCACCTGCCAACACTTGGCGATCTCCGCGGGATTCTCCTTGTCAATGACACAGACGCTCCGCTGGACCTCCTCGTCGGGGTTCAGCGGGAAGTCCACCCAGATCCAGCGGCTGTTGGGGTGGCTCTTCACGAAGAGACTGCCACCGCCCAGCAACTCCACGTTGCGCACCGCCTTCCAGGCGTACTCGGGATTGTTCTCCGGGTCCGTGCCGATGCAAGAGAGCAGCGGCTCGCCCAAGTGAACCGTACACCAGACAGGGCCGTACTCGGGGTCCACGAAGTTCACGCCGCGGCCCGGGTGGGGCGTGTCCCCCACGTCCACCAGTGCCTCCAGCTCGCGCTCCTTCGTGTCCACCACGGCGATCTTGTTGCGGGCGTTGGCCGCCACCAGGAAGTAGCGGCGCGTGGCGTCCCACCCCCCGTCGTGGAGGAAGAGCTCCGCCTCGATCATCTTGATGGACGGGTTGTTGGGATCACTGTAGTCCACCAGCCAGACGTGGCCCGTCTCCTTGACGTTGACCACCCACTCGGGCGAGAAGTGGGAGGCCACGATGCTGGCCACGCGCGGCTCGGGGTGGAACTCCTCGGTGTCGTAGGTGTACCCGCGCGTGCTCACCACCTTGATGGGCTCCAGAGTCTGGCCGTCCAAGATGACAAAGTGGGGCGGCCAGTAGCACCCGACGATGGCGTACTTGTCGTAGAAGTCGCCCAGCTCACCCCGGTACTTGCTCACCTCGATGGAGCGGGCGTCGTAGCAGACCTTCACCTCGGCCACCTTATCGGGCTTCTCCATCCACAGGTCGATGAGCACGGCCTTGCCATCGCGGCCGATGGTGTAGACGTAGCGCCCCGTGGCCGACATGCGGGAGATGTGGACCGCGTACCCCGTGTCCACCACGCTGACGATCTCCTTAGTGTCGCCGTCGATAATGGCCACCTGGCCCGCGTCCCGCAGCGTCACGGAGAAGAAGTTCTCCCAGTCGCGGTCGTGCTGGGGCTCGGTGGGGCGCTCCTCCGGCGGCACGAAGACCTGCCACGAGGCCATCATCTGCTCCATGGACATCTCGGGCGGCGGGGGCGGGTCGTGCTGGACGAACTTAGCCATCAGCTCGACCTCCTCCCGTGTCAGACGCCCCTCGGCGCCCCAGGCCGGCATCCCGCGCGGCGTGCCGCTGAAGATGATGGCCGCCAGCGCCTCGGTCCCCTTGGGCCTCGTCGTGTCCGGGGTCAGGGCCGGGCCCGTGGCCCCCTTGCGCAGGGTGCCGTGACAGCCCGCGCAGTTGTTGAAGTAAATCTCCTTGGCGCGGGCCAACTCCTCCTCCGTCAGCGGCGGGGGCCCTTCGGCCTCGGCCACGGGCGTCGCCTCGGCCGGCACCTGGACGGCGCCCTCCGGCAGGCTCACCAAGTAGGCCACCACGGCCTCGAGCTGCTCGGGCGTCAGCGTCTGCCCATACGTGGTGGGCATCTGCCCGGCCACGCAGGGCCCTCCAGGACACTCGGACACGGTGTAGGCGTTCGGGTCCACGATGGACTCCCGGATGTACTCCTCGGCCGTCGTCGCCGAGCCCGTGTACTCGGCGCTCTGGAGCCGCTCCTGGGCCACGCGCCCCAACTCCGACAGGCTGGGCCCGATCTGCCCCTCGGCGCCGGGCACGCCGGCGATCTCGTGGCAGGCCCCACAGCCGGCCTGCTGCAACGTCTCCACGGCCAGCGCCACCAGCTCCTCCCCCGTGAGCCCGACGTCGGCGGCGGCCCCCTCCGTTGCCGTCGGCTCCACCGCCTCCGCGGGCGTCTCCGCCGGCGGCGGGGTGTCGGCGGGCGGCGACGTTGGGGGCGCCTTGGTGGCCGTCGGCAGGGGGGTGGCCACCTGCGTACAGGCCAGCAACACGGCGAGCAAGGCCACAACGGCACACAACAGAGCCAGACGCCTCATAGAAAACCCTCCCTTCCCTGTTGCCGGTTGACACGCCACCTCCCCCACCGGCGGAGCGGCCGGCACCCCTGCTCGGCGGAACAGGGGCCCGGCCGACTCCTCCGCCGCCTTCAGCCGGTGCGGCCTCGGCTAGGGGCTCACCAGGAAGTAGCCGGTCATCTCCAGGTGGAGCGCGGAGCAGAACTCCGTGCAGTAGAAGCTGAAGACGCCGTCCTGGTTGGCCACGAACTCGAAGGTGACCGTCTCGCCCGGCTCGATGCTCACGTTGATGTTGTAGCCGGGAAGGGCGAAGCCGTGCGTGGCGTCCTTGGCGCGCTCGATGTTGGTGATGTGCCAGATGACGCGGTCGCCCTTCTTCACCTCCACGATCTCGGGCGTGAAGTGGCTGCGCACGGCCGTCATCCAGATCTCCACCGTGTTGCCCCGCCGCTCGATGCGCTCCTGGCCGGCCTCCACGGCGTTGGGGTCCTTCGACTGCGTGCGCGGGTCCCAGCCGACCTCGGGGTAGACATCCCACGGCTTCAGCTTGTCGGCCTTGATGATCTGGGCGTAGTGGGGCTCGCCGATGCCGATGGGCATGTCGTAGAGGAGCTGCATCTGCTCGCCGGGCTGGGTGATGTCAATGAGCTGGAAGTTCTGGGGCAGCAGCGGGCCCACGCCCACGAAGCGGTCCACCGCCCACTTGTTGAGGGAGACCAAGTACTTGCCGTCGGGGCTCACCGTGTCCCCCTCGGCGGCCGCGATGTGGCCCACGTTGTAGTGGACGGGGATCTTGCTGATGAGCGCCCAGGGCTCGTCGGGGTTCTTCTCCGCGTAGGAGCCGCCCAGCGTCCACCGGGCCACGGCGCTGTCCAGGAAGAGGCTGGTGTAGGCGTACCCCTGGTTGTCGAACTGGGTGTGCAGCGGCCCGAGGCCCAGCTCCACCTGCTTCTCCACCACGCTGTCGAAGTCGAGGATGGGCACGCCGTACTCGTCCTTCTCCGTCGGCCCGGCCTCGATGGCCTGCATGATCTTGTCGAAGCTGTAAACGGTCACGTGGGGGTCGAGCTTGCCGGAGACCACGATGTAGTCGCCGCCCGGTGCCACGTCCACGCCGTGGGGGCTCTTGGGCTCGGGCGCGAAGTAGAGCACACCCTCCTCGACAGCCGTCTGGAGGGGCAGCACCCGGAAGCCGTTCACCTCCTCGGTGCGGCCAGCCTGAACCAACTCCACGGCCTTGTTCAGGTTGATGATGTGCAAGTAGTCCATGTCACGCTGGGAGGCGCCGGCCTCGAAGGGTGGGTTCCCCTTCTCCACGCCGCCCGTGGCCATCTCCGCGTTGAAGGAGTTGCAGAAGACCCACCCCTCGCTCACCAGCTTGCCCGAGTCACAGAGGTCCTGCCAGTAGGGGGGCAGCTCCAGGGCGAAAGACTCCTCGGGCACGATGCGCCCCTGGCCCCGGTCAAACTTCCAGAAGGTGACCATGCCCCGGTACTCGTCCGCGTAGTCCTCCAGGGAGGCGTACTCCCACCCCAGCGGCGCCGCGTACTGGCCGCCCTCGATGACCCACTCGGTGTTGGGCGTCACCATCGCGCCGCCGTGGTCGTTGACGGCCACCGGGTTCTTGACGATCTGCTTGGTCTCGAAGTCCCGCAGGTCGATAACGGCCACGCGCCCGTTGGCCTTGTCGTTGATGAAGAGCCACTCGCCGTCGTAGTCCCCCTGGGTCTCACTCAGGGCCGGGTGGTGCGTGTCACCCCAGAGGACCGGCTGGCCGTTGACGTAGCCCTCCTCCAACACCTCCATCGTGGCCTTGGCGCCGTAGCCCCAGCCCTGCCACGGCTCGGGCGTGAAGACGCCGATGACCTTGAGGAGGCGCATGGAGGGAAGACCAATGACCAACACCTGGCCCGAGTGGCCGCCCGACGAGAACATCACGTACTCGTCCGGCCGGCCCGTGGGCATGTAGGTCTTCAGGGCCGCGGCCACGTCGTCGGGCGTGAGCCCCCGCGCCTGGGCGATGGCCTCGGCCTCGCCGCTCAGGCCGGGCACCGTGGTCACCGTAGGCTGCTGGGCCGTCTCCGCGCCGCCGCCCGGCTGACGCACGATGAAGACCACGGCCAGCAGCACCACCAGCACGATCAAGCCCACAACGAGATACGGACCATATCGCTGTGACGGGGATTGTGTTGACATACCCTCCTCCTTTCAGTGGGCAATGAGCAGTGAACAGCGACCAACAGGCCACGATCGGCGGCAGCCGCCGAAGGCGACGCCGCCACCGACACGCTCCTGCGCCCATTGTACCCGCGGAGGGGGGAGGAGTGTTTGCGCTGGCGCAAACGGCGGGGGTAACGTCCGTCATGTTTTGGGGGTGACAAGTGTCAAAGGTGGGGTGAGGGGTGAGGGGTGAGATTACACCTTC
>JALSKA010000210.1 GCA_026989095.1 Ardenticatenaceae bacterium | reverse complement strand
CAGGGCAAGCTCACGGACGACCAGGCAGCCAAGGTCCACGCCCCCATCGGGCTCGACATCGGCGCCGAGACGCCAGCCGAGATCGCCGTGGCCGTGATGGCCGAAATCATCCTGGTGCGCCGGGGGGGAACCGGACGCCCCCTCTCGGACGTCTTCTGGGGCCGCACGCGGCGGGTACACGTCTGGCGTGGCCACAAGCCCAGGTGAAGGAAGCGCGGAGGACCTCACAATGACTTGGAGACACATCTACAACATCTTCAACCTCATCCGCGAGGTGGACTTGGGTGCCATTCAGGGGGAGGCCCACCGGCGTTTTGCCCTTTTGGTAACGGGCTGCTCGGACCCAGACGTGCTGGCCGTGGCCCGTTTAGTGAGCGGCGGGGAGGAGATCCACCCGTGGCTCGAGCTCCAGACGTGGCCCCACCAGAGCCAAGACACGTGGGACATGGCCCTCCTTGTTGCGCGGGGCGAGCATCTGGGAGACGAGGAGAAACAGGCGCGGGAAGCCCTGCACGGAGCCGGCGTGCCCGTGGTGGTGGTCCTCGTGGGGGCGCCTTTCGCGGCCGAGGCCCTGCCCCGCCGCAAGGAGCGCGCGCGCGTGCGCCTCGTCTCGCCGGAGGACCGGGAAGGTTTCGAGATGGCGCTCGCTCCGGCCATGATCAAGGCGGTTCCGGCCCTGCGCCTTGCTCTAGGGCGCCATCTCAAAGGCGTTCGCCCCGTGGTCGCCGACCAACTTATAGAGGAAACGTCGAGGACCAACGCGGCATATGTCTTCACCACCGGCCTGGCCGAGACCGTGCCCCTGTTGAGCGCGCCCTTGGCCGCGGCCGACATCCTCGTGCTCACCAAGAACCAACTGCTCATGGCGTACAAGTTGGCCCTGGTAGCCGGCAAGGAAGGAACCCCTAAGGATATCCTGCTCGAAGTGACGAGTGTCATCGGCGGGGGGTTCTTCTTCCGCCAAGTAGCCCGGCAGCTCGTTGGCCTGGTGCCCGGGGTTGGCCTGGTGGCCCGTGCTGCCGTGGCCTACGCGGGCACGTGGGCCATCGGCCGGCTCGTTTACGTGTGGGCCACGGAGGGCCGCCGGCTGAGCAAGGGGGAAATGGGCCGGCTGTTGCGCGAGGCCTCCAAGCGGGGCCAGGAGGCCGTGCGCCAGCTCTTGCAGCGGCGGCGGCCGGCGCTGCCCGGCGATTGACGCGGGGGACGAGGTGAACTGGCTTATCGTCGGCGCCGGCGCCATAGGGTCCCTGCTGGGAGCGAAGCTCGCCCGGGCCGGCCACCGCGTGGCGCTCGTCGTGCGCCCCCGGTCCGCGTCCGCGTTGGCCCAAGGGCTCACGCTGGTTCGGGGGCCGGAGAGGTTCACCGTCCCCGTCAACGTGGCCACCGACGTGGCCGGGGCCTTCGACGCCTTCGCCCCCTTCGACGTGGTGGCCCTCACCATGAAAGCCTTCGGCGTGGAGGCCGCCGCCGGGGAACTCCGCGCCCTGAACGTGGCCCTGCCCCCCGTCGTGACCTTCCAGAACGGCGTGGGCAGCGAGGAGATTGTGCGCGCCTCGTTGCCCACCACTCCCCTTGTGG
>JALSKA010000209.1 GCA_026989095.1 Ardenticatenaceae bacterium | reverse complement strand
GAGCGCCTTGAAATAGACTTGCATCAAGATTACAAAGATGATAAAGGGAAATCCGTAGAGGAAATCCACAAACCGCATCATCCAATTGTCCACCCGGGGGCTCGAATAGCCCGAAATGAGGCCATATGCCAAGCCAACGACCAGGCTCACCAGGGAGGCCATGATGGCCACGGAGAGGGAGACCCGGGCCCCGTAGATGGTGCGGCTGAGCAAGTCGCGTCCGAGCGCGTCTGTGCCCAAGATGAAGAGCCGTCCGTCGTCGGCCCGCTCCATGACGCCCAAGTCGTGATATTTAAAGTTGGCCTCGGAGTAATGATAGGGGGCCAGCAGTGGCCGTGGTTCGCCACCGGTGAAGAGGGTGAACAGGGCAGTGTCGGCGAAAAGGGCAATGAGGAGGAGAAAGAAGATGAAGATGCCACTGATGACGGCCAAACGGTTGTTGAGGAGTTGACGAAAGGCATCGGCCAAAGGGCTTCGGCCACGCCGTGCTTCAAGTCTCCAGGTGCCTGCTGTTGGTGTCTGAACCGCCATCTATCTCTCCAGGAGAGTCTCCCCTGTTCCTCTCACTCGTACCGGATGCGCGGGTCGAGCCACGCATAGAGGACGTCAACCACTAAGTTGGCAATGATCAACAACACCGCGTAGAGCAAAGCCGTGCCCATAATGACCGGATAATCGCGGTTGGTGACGCTCTGCACGAAGTGTCTGCCCAAGCCATTAATGCCGAAGATCTGTTCTGTGATGAAGGAACCCGTAACCACGGCCGCGAAAAGGGGGCCGAGGATTGTAACCACAGGAATGAGCGCGTTCTTGAGCGCATGGCCCAGGATAATGCTGCGCTCGCGCAATCCTTTGGCCCGGGCCGTGCGGATGTAATCCTCCCGGATGACTTGGAGCAGGCTGGCCCGTGTCAGGCGAGCAATGCTGGCCGAGAGCGCTGTGCCCAAGGTAATTGTCGGGAGGATAGCATGTCTCCAGAACTTGGCGGTCATTGGGGGAATGAAGCCAAGGTAAAATTCGGTGTAATCGGCGCCCCATCGTGCCACCGGCAACCACCCCAGTTTGACGCCGAACAGCCAAATGAGAAAGGGGCCCAAGACAATGTTCGGGATGGAAACACCCAAAATGGCGATGAAAGAGCTGGTGTAGTCCAGCCACGTGTTGTGATTCAGCGCAGCGATGATGCCGGCCGGCAACCCGATGGCCAGCCCCAGCAACAGGGACAACATGCCGAGCTGGAAGGAAACGGGGAAGGTCTGCTTGATGATGTCATTCACTGTGAGCGAGCGGCTGCGGAAGGAAGGACCCAAATCACCGCGCAGCAGATCCCACCAATACGCCAAAAACTGCTTCCACAGCGGCCAATCCAAGTTGTACTTGCGCTCTAAGTTGCGCACGACCGACTCGGGCAGACTGCGGTCGCCGGCGAAGTCAAAAGGGCCTCCTGGCAAGGCGCGGGCCAGGAAGAACGTCACTGTGCCCACGGCGAAGAGGACCGGAATGGCCCAGAGCAGCCGCCGAATCACGTATTTGGTCATGGCCCTTGCCCTTTCCCTCAGCCCATTCTGTGCGCGCCCCTGGGGCCAGATGGCCTTGGCCCCAGGGGCGCTCTGTTCTTACTCGCCCAAGGCCGCGTTCCTGGCGTCCACGTCGATGGACCAGCGCCAGATGTGCAGGCGGCCCGGATCGCCCCACACCCGGTTGAGCCACGGCTTGGCCAAGCCGTTGCGGGTGTAGTAGTACATGGGCGCGATGGCCGCGATCTCGTCCACCAACAACTGCTCGGCTCGCTTGTAGAGCTCGACCTGCTCTTCGGGGGAAGCCGTCTGGGCCTGCTTGGTGGTCTGATCGAACTCGGCCACCAGGTCGCCCACCTGCGGATCGTCGGGCGTCAGCATGGGTTCGTTGGCACCCTCGGAGGGGTTGAAGACCTCGTGGACCCAGTTGTTGGCGTGCGGGTAGTCGGCGCACCAGCCGAGGCGGTAGACGTTGGGCTTGTCCTCTAGCGGGCTATCGATGTCAATGGTCTTCAGGTACACCCGCCACTCTTGGGTTTCGATGGTGACGTTCATCTCGGGATACGCCGACTTCCACATGGCTTGGACGGCCTCAGCGATGCGGGCGTGGCTCTCGCTCACGTTGTGCATGAGCAGGATGTCCAAGCCGGCACCATTCGGATACCCGGCCTCCTCGAGCAGCTTACGGCCTTCCTCCACAGCCTGTTCATACCCCCAACCGCCCATGTCCTCCGGCAGGGCCCAAGGAGCCACATCGGGGTCACCGGCCGGGGAGCCGAAGTTGAGCGGGTTGGTGAAGGTATTGGCCGGAATCTGGCCGCCCTTCAGGATCTCCTCGACCAGCGTCTTGCGGTCAATGGCCATGGAGAGTGCGCGCCGCACGCGCACGTCATCCGTGGGCGGCTTCTGGGTGATGAAGCCATAGTAGTACGTGCAGTTGATCGGCTGGTTCACGTACTCTTTGCTGAGCACCGGGTCGGTCTTCACCCGCTCCATCTGCTCGAGCGGCACGCCGGCGGTGTCCAGCTCGTTGGCCTCGTAGAGGGCGAATTCCGTGGAGGCCTCTTCGATCATGAGGCCGAAGATGCGCTCGATGTTCCCGGCCTGGTCGGCGAGCTCCTCCCAGCCGTACCAGTAGGGGTTCTTGACCAGAACGATGTTGTCCCCGTGGACCCACTCGCTGAGGGTGTAGGGGCCGTTGGTCACGATGAAACCGGCCTCAATCCAGCGGTCACCCTTCTGATCGATCACCCACTTGGGCTGCGGGCGCGCGATCCACATGCTGGCAATTTGCGGGAAGAAGCCGGCCCCGTATTCCAGCGTGAACTCGACGGTGAACTCGTCCACCGCGCGCACACCCACGGCATCGTACAGGGCCTGGAACTCCTCGCTCTCGGGGTCGGCCTCGGTGGTGTTCAAGTCCTTGCAGCCCTTTACGATGTAGAGCACGTAGGCGTAGTCGGAGCCGGTCGTGGGATCACACGTGCGCTTGACGCCGTAGACCACGTCCTCGGCCGTGACAATGCGGGGATTTTCCTCGTCGTCGAGCACCTGCTCGACTTCGCCGGTCGAGGGGTTGTACTTCACCCACACGACGTCGTCGCGCATCTTGAAGGTCCAGACAGTGTTGTCCTCGTTGGCGGACCATTCGGTGGCCAGCTCAGGAATGGGCTCCATCGTCTGGTCGTCCAAGTCGGTCAGCCCCAGGAACATCTCTTCAATCAAGCCCACCGAGGTGGTATCCGTGGCCAGCGCCGGGTCGAGCGTGGGCGGCTCAGTGCCCCAGTTGATGTTGAGGGTGACCGGCTCGGGGCCCTTGGGTTCCGGGGTCGCCGTCACCACAATTTGCTCCACAACCGGCGTTCCCTCGACAATGCGGGTCACCTCGATGATTTGGGTCTCCACGACTCGCTGGACTTCAGGGGTTGCCGCCTGCTGCCCAGGACAGGCAACGAGCAGAAGTGCCAGAGCCATAAGGGCTACGAACAACACGGAGCGTTTCATGGTTCCCTCCTCCTTCTCTGACAAGCTCGGTCACTTGCAGCACGCCTTGGTGCAGGGTCCGGCCTCTCACCCCCTTTCACAAGGATCTCCTACGCTCCCTACTCAATACACAATTTCCTTGCACGGGGTTCAACGGCGAAACCGTCGAGGCACACGGGTGTTCAGTGAACGAGGTGACAGGCCACGTAGTGGCCGCCGCCGGCATCCTTGAACTCCGGCTCCGGGTCCTCCCGGCAGACATCCATCGCCAAGGGGCACCGCGTGTGGAAGCGGCACCCCCGCGGGGGGTTGGTCGGGCTGGGCACGTCGCCCTCCAGGATGATGCGCTGCCGCTTAGCTTCAACGTCGGGGTCGGGAATGGGCACTGCTGAGAGGAGGGCCTGGGTGTAGGGGTGAAGCGGGTTCTCGTAGAGCTCCACGCGGTCGGCCAATTCGACGATCTTGCCCAAGTACATCACGGCCACACGGTCGGAGATGTGGCGCACAACGCTCAAATCGTGGGCGATGAACAAGTAGGTGAGCCCAAATTGATCCTGAAGGTCCTCGAGCAAGTTGATGATCTGGGCCTGAATGGAGACATCCAAGGCGGAGATGGGCTCGTCGCAGACGATGAAGTCGGGGTTGAGGGCCAAGGCGCGGGCGATGCCGATGCGCTGGCGCTGGCCGCCGGAGAACTCGTGTGGGTAGCGGTTGACGAAATAGGGGTTCAGGCCCACCACGCGCAAGAGCTCCTGCACTCGCTCCTGTTTCTCCTTGCCCTTGGCGATGCCGTGGACCTCTAGCGGTTCCCCCACAATTCCCCCGACGGTCATGCGGGGATTCAAAGAGGCGTAGGGGTCCTGGAAGATCATCTGCATTCGCCGGCGCATACGGCGCAGGGCCTCCCCCTTGAGGGCTGTCAGGTCCACGTCCTCGAAGTAGACGCGGCCGGAGGTGGGTCGGTAGAGTTGTAAGATGGCCCGCCCTGTGGTGCTCTTGCCACACCCCGATTCCCCGACTAGCCCGAGGGTTTCGCCCCGCTTGATCTCGAAGGCGAGGCCGTCAACGGCCTTGACGTCGCCCACATGGCGTTGGAAGATGATGCCCTTGGTGATGGGAAAGTAGACGCGCAGGTCTTCGACGCGGATCAACGTCTGTGTATGACCGTTTCCACTGGCGCGTTGAGTGTCCATACCTCCTCCTCACTTCCGGGGTCGGCCGCAACGTGTGGGAGCGGGGTGTCTACGACTCGAGCACGGCTGCCCGCCAAGCGGCCAACACCTCCTGCCCCACCGGCTTGACCCAACACGCGGCCTCGTGTTCGGGCCCCACCTTCTCCAGAGGTGGGTCCTCCTCGAAGCAGCGCTCGACGGCGAAGCGGCACCGGGGCGCGAAAGGACACCCTTGGGGGTAGTCAATGAGATCAGGCGGCAGCCCCTCGATGGGTGCCAGCCGTTCGCGGCGCTTCTCGTCCAAGCGGGGAATGCTCTGCAACAGGCCGATGGTATACGGGTGACGGGGATTCCGGTAAATGTCAGCCGTTGGGGCGCTCTCCACCACTTGGCCGGCGTACATGACGATGATGCGGTCGGCCAGCCCGGCCAAGAGGGAGAGATCGTGGGTGATCCAGATGATGGCCATGCCGATCTCGTCGCGCAGGCGCTTGACCAGCTCCACGATTTGGGCTTGGATGGTCACGTCGAGGGCCGTCGTGGGCTCGTCGGCAATTAACAGCCTGGGGTTGCACGCCAGCCCCATGGCAATCATCACCCGTTGGCGCATTCCGCCCGAGAACTGGTGGGGGTAATTGTCTATGCGCTGCTCGGCCGCCGGAATGCCCACCATCTTCAGGAGCTCGATGGCCCGTCGGCGGGCCTGCTGGTGGTTCATGCCCAAGTGAAGCTCCAAGGCTTCGGTGATCTGCTGCTCGATGGTGAGCACAGGGTTGAGGGAGGTCATGGGGTCCTGGAAGATCATGGCGATGCGGTTGCCCCGCACTTCGCGCATCTCCTCCTCGTCGATCTTGAGGAGGTCTCGCCCCTCGAAGATCACCTCACCGTTGGTGATTTTGCCGGGTGGCGAGGGGATGAGGCGCATGATGGAGAGGACGGTCACGCTCTTGCCGGACCCGGACTCACCCACGATGCCCAGCGTCTCCCCCTCGTCCACGTGGAAGGAGACGCCGTTGACCGCGTGGACGACGCCATCCTGGGTGTAGAAGCGGGTTTCGAGGTTGCGAACGTCAAGCAGTCGGGCCATACGCGACTCCCCTTCGAGTGTATCCACGCCACTGCCGTCCGGGCGGGTGCCGGACCCGTATGATACCACACCTTCGGGTCACGCAAAACTCGCCCACAGCGCATGGGAGCATGAGGCTGACGGCCACCAGATGTCCGTGCCGGACAGCATTCTGTGTCTTTCCGTGGCCGGAGGAACCACGTGCTCCCGGCCGCGCTTAGCGCCTCTCCCGGGGGTTCAGCGCCTCGTTCAGGCCGTCGCCGATGAAGTTGAAGGCGAAGACGAGGGCAGCCACAACCAACCCCGGGGCCCAGAGCATCCACGGCGCCGAAGGCCGGCGCCAGTATTGGAAGTTGTTGATGATCATGGCGCCCCAACTGGGGGTGGGCGGCTGAATGCCGATGCCCAAGAAGCTCAGGGATGCCTCGGCAAGGATAGCGCCACCCATGCCCATGCTGATGGCCACGATGACCGGCGGCAGGGCGTTGGGCAACAGGTGGCGGAAGAGAATGCGGTGTGCCGGTATGCCCAAGGCCTCGGCCGCCTCGATGAAGGGCTCCCGGCGCAGGCTGAGAATCTGGCCCCGCACCAGGCGGGCCAGCCCGGGCCACCCGACGGCGCTGAGGGCCGTGATGACCACCAGGAACTCCGCGTAGCCGCTGCGCACCCACGGCTTGGTCACCTCGAACCGGAGGAGCCACGCCTCAAAGCGGGGCTGCAACGTGGCCGCGATCAGGAGCGCGAAGAGCAGCCCAGGAAAGGCGAAGAGCACGTCGCTGAGCCGCATGATGAGCCGGTCCACCCAGCCGCCGAAGTACCCGGCCATGAGGCCGAAGACAAGGCCCAGGGTGACGCCCACCACCGTGGCCGAGGGGGCCACGATGAGCGCCGTGCGGGCCGCCCACACCAGCCGGCTGAACTGGTCGCGCCCCAGATCGTCGGTGCCCAGCGGGTGGGCCAAAGAGGGAGGCAACTCCACGGCGTCCAAGTTCTGCTCCGTGTAGCTGTAGGGGGCAATCCAAGGGGCACCCACGCCTGTGATCACGAAGAGAATCGCGATCACCAGCCCGACGACGGCCAGCCGGTTGCGCCGATAGCGGCGCCAGAACTCCGCCAGCGGGTGCCGGCGCGGGGGGAGCACATCCGCTTGGAGGCCCGTCTTGATCCCCGAGAGCTGTGCCTGTGCCATGGGTCGCCTCGCCTACTCGTACCGGATGCGCGGGTCCACGAAGGCGTAGAGCACGTCCACCAGCAGGTTGGCCAACGTATAACTGACGGCGATGAGCAACGTGAGCGCCGTCAGAATGGGATAATCGCGCGCCGAGAAGGCCCGAAACCCCAGCCGGCCGATGCCCGGAATGCCGAAGATGGTCTCCGTGATGAAGGCGCCGGTGACCAATCCGCCCAACATGAGGCCGAAGATGGTGATCAGCGGAATCAGCGCGTTGCGCAGGGCGTGGCGTCCCAGGATCAACACCTCGGGGAGGCCCTTCGCCCGCGCCGTGCGCACGTAATCTTGGTCGAGCACCTCGATCAGGTTTGCCCGCGTCTGGCGGGCGAAGACGGCCACGGGGCCGGCGCCCAACACGATGGCCGGCAGGATCACGCTGCGGCTGAAGAGGCCATCCCACCCGCCGGGGGGCAGGAGCCGCACCTTGTACGAGAGAAGCCACAACAAAATGGGCGCCGTCAGGAACGAGGGAAGCGAAATGCCCATGACGACGCCCGCCGTGGTCACGTAATCGAGCAGGGTGTTGCGCCGTATGGCCGCCAGCACGCCCAAGGGCACACCCACCACTACCCCCAAGGCGACGGCCACGGCGTTGAGCTGAATGGAGACCCACAACCCCCGCGCGATGAGCTTGGCCACAGGCTGCCCGCGGGCCACGGTGATGGACTCGCCAAAATCGCCCCGGAGGGCACGCCCCACGTAGTCGGCGTACTGGACGAGGAGCGGTCTGTCGAGCCCCAGCTCGCGCCGGATGCGGGCCACAGTCTCCGGGTCGCTGCGCTGGCCCAGAAGCTGTTGCACGGGGTCACCCGGGCCGTAGACCCCCAGCGCGAAGGTGATGAAGCTGATGATCAGCAGCAACACCGGCAACCAGAGCACACGGTTGACGATGTACCTGAACATACCGTGTCGCTCGACTAGCGTTCAACGCGCACGTACTTGAGCCGGGGCACAATGGCTGAGGGAAAACGCATGTCCTTCACCCACGGCTTCACCAGCCAGAACTCCTTGCCGTACCAGAGGGGTACAATGGGCGCATCCCGGAGGATGAGTTCCTCGGCCCGGTTGTAGAGCTCGAAGCGCTTCTGCTGGTCCTGCTCCACGGCAGCCTGTTTGAGGAGCTCGTCCACCTCGGGGTTGCAGTAGCCCAAGTGGTTGTCCTGGCTCTCGCAACTGAAGAGGATCTCCAGGAAGTTCTGGGGGTCGGGGTAGTCGGCGATCCACCCGATGTCGTAGATCTGGTAGGGATTGGGCGTCTTGTTGATGTCGAAGAGGAACGTGGCCCACTCCGTCTGCTCGATGGCCACCTCCACGCCCAAATTCCGCCGCCACATCTCCACAATGGCCTCCACCGTCTGTGGAGGAGCACCGCCCCGCCCCGGCACGTGGATGGTGATATCCGGCAGTTCCTCGGGCCCGCCGTAGGAGGAGTTGGCCAACGCCTCTTGGGCGGCCTGGGGGTCGTACTCATAGCCCCGCACGTCCGGGCTGTAGCCGGGCAGCCCCGGCGGCAGGATGCCGTGGGCCGGCTGCACGGTCTCGCGCATCACCACGCGGGCCAACCGCTCTCGGTCGAGGGCCATGGTGAACGCTTTGCGCACCTCAGGGTCGTCGAAGGGGGGCTGGTCGTTGTTGAGGCCCAAGTATCCCAAGGAGAGCGTTTCCACTTCCACCAGGTCTTGGTTGAGGGGATCGCTGGGGTCGAGCACCCGTTCGATGTCGGCCAAGCCGACGGGTACCATGTCCAGCTCGTCGGTCTCGTACCGGGTCATGATGGAGCCGCCGGCCAACGAGTAGATCACCCGCTCGAGCGCCGGCTTGGGCTCGCCGTAGTAGCGCTCGTTGGGCACCAGGATCAGCTCTTCCCCAAAGGCGTACCGCTCCAGCTTGAAGGGGCCGGTGCCGTTGGGGTTCTCCGTGGCCCACGTGCGGCCACCCTGCTCGACCGTCTCCCGGTCCACCACGAAGGCCGTCGGGTACGTCAGCTTGGCCAGGAAGTAGACCTTTGGGGCATCGATGGTGATCTCCAAGGTGTACTCGTCCACCACGCGCACGCCTTCGACCGAGTCCACCTGGCCGGCCAGCTTGTCGCGGCAGCCCACGATGTCGCCCAAGTAGGTGTGGGCCACGGGCGATTGGGTCTTGGGATCACAGGCGCGTTCGATGGTGTACTTGAAGTCCTCGGCCGTGACGGGCTTGCCGTTGGCGAAGGTCACGTCCTGGCGAAGGGAGAACGTGTAGACCGTGCCGTCGTCGGAAATGTCCCACCGCTCGGCGATGTCGGGCTGGACGGAGAGGTCGTCTGGAGAAAGGGTCACCAGGCCGCTGAAGAGCTCCACAATGTACTCGGCCGAGGTGGCGTCGCTGGCCAAGGCGGGGTCCAGCGTAGGAGGATCGGCGCCGGGAATGCGCAACACGCCGCCCTCGCCCGCGCGCGGCGGCGCCCCATCCCGGGGTTCGGTGACCTTTGTGGGCCGTGTTTCACCAGGAGGCGACGAGGTGACCTCCTCATTATTTCCCCCGAAAAAGACCGTAACCGCCCCAACCGCCACAACGCAGAGGAAAAGCACCGCACAGGCAGCGGCAACACCGGCCGCCAGCCAAAACCAATTCCTGGACGTGTCGTTCATGGGCGCCTTCTCCTCCTGAGCAGATGATTCCCCGTGAGCACGTTTCCGCTGCTGGGGCCGGGGAGCACGACAACGTGTGGCAGGCACATGCCACAACCAGCGGTCCTTTTTGGCTGTAGGCTCAAACGCGCGCACGGGTTCGATGAAGTTGGCGGTACTATAGCACACGGTGAAAGTTCGTGTCAAGTATCCGGCCGCTCGCCCCTTCTCCCTTTGGGCGCCAATTGACACGCGGAAATCACCGTGATAGAGTTAAACGGCAGTTTGCTGGGCAAGATACTCAACAATCACCACGAGGAGGTGACTTATGGCCCACACCCTTCCGGCATTGCCCTACGCGTACGATGCTCTCGAGCCCCACATCGACGCGCGCACCATGGAGATCCACCACACCAAGCACCACCAGGGCTACGTGAACAACCTCAACAAGGCGCTCGAAAACTACCCCGAGCTCCACGACCAGCCCGTGGACGCCCTGCTGCGCAACATCAACAGCGTGCCCGAGGACATCCGCACGGCCGTGCGCAACAACGGCGGCGGCCACGCCAACCACTCCCTCTTCTGGAACATTATGTCACCCAACGGCGGGGGCACGCCCACCGGCGAGCTGGCCGACGCCATCAACGAAGCCTTCGGCTCCTTCGACGCCTTCAAGGAGGCCTTCTCCAAGGCGGCGGCCACCCGGTTCGGCAGCGGCTGGGCCTGGTTGGCCCTCACGGGCTTCGGCAAGCTCATCGTCTACTCCACCCCCAACCAGGACAGCCCCTACATGGACGGCTTCACGCCCCTTCTTGGCCTTGACGTGTGGGAGCACGCCTATTACTTGAATTACCAGAACCGCCGCGCCGACTACATCGCCGCCTGGTGGAACGTGGTCAACTGGGAACAGGTGGCCAAGAACTACGCCGAGGCGCTGGCTGCCCTGAAATAATTCCGAAAGCGCTGTACTCCCCCCGCGAGGGAGAGGACGAAAACGGGGACGGGATTTCTCCTGTCCCCGTTTTCCGTTTGTCCTCACACCGCGTGCCCGTGCTCGGCCAGGAAGCGTTCCAACGCCCGGCGCGTCGGCATGGCGGGCTGAGCCCCCTCGCGGGTGACGGCCAGCGCGCCGGCCGCCGCCCCCCACACCAGCGCCTGCGGCAGTGGACGCCCTTCGGCCAAGGCCACGGCCAGCGCGCCGTTGAACGCATCTCCGGCCGCCACGGTGTCCACCGCGCGGACGGGAAAGGCCGGCAGGGTCCCCCCGCCGGTGGCGGACGCCCAGACGAGCCCCCGCGCTCCCAGCGTGATCACCACCGTGCGCGCGCCCCGCCGGCGCAGCGCTTCGGCGGCCTTGGCCGCATCGTCCGCCGTCCCGACGGAGATGCCCGTCAGCCGGCCGGCCTCGACCTCGTTGGGCGTCAGGATGTCGGCCAAGGCGAGGAGTTCGTCGGGCAGATCGCCGCGGGCCGGCGCCGGGTCCAAAATGACGGTCACGCCGGCCTGACGGGCCGCCCGGGCCGCGGCCACC
>JALSKA010000208.1 GCA_026989095.1 Ardenticatenaceae bacterium | reverse complement strand
CGCGCAGGATCGAGAGACAGTCGCCCAAGCCGGCGTAGGGAATCACCTGCTCGGTGCCCCGGAAGTGGAGCCGGCTGAGCCCGCTCCCGTGGATGTCGGCGCCGATGAGCACGACGAGGGGAATGCTGGCGGCGCTCAACTGCTGGGCCAAGGAGGGGGCCGGCACGAACGATTCCGGGTCGAGGCCGGCGTCCAGCAGGCTGCCGGCCACCCCCTTGTGGGCTGCCTGGAGCTCGATCATCTGGGCCACGAGCCCGAACTCGCGGAGCCACAGGGTGTAGCCCACCATGCCGTGGCCGGCCGGGGAGGTGCCCGTCCAGATGGTCGTCAGGGCGGCTGCGGTCGTGCTCGGGAAGACGGAGGTGATGGGCTCCACAACGGCTCCCGCGCGCTCCAGCCACGTGGCCGTGGCCTCGTCCTGTGCCAGGGCCTGGCGCATCCGGTGCCAGCCCACGGCGTCGAGCAGGAGGAAGAGCACCCGGTCCACTCCGTCCCCCACGAGGGGCTCCCAGAGCTCCGAGACCAGCGGGGGCAAGGTGCCCACGGGCACGTGCCACATGGCGCCGAGGGTGGCCGCGATGTTGGCAATGCTGCGCCCGTCGTAGCGGGGCACCACGAAGGGGGCGGGAATGAGGCGTGCCAAGGAGCTCATGGGCTACTCCTGCTGGGAGAGGGCTGTTTCCAGCAGCTCGATGGCCCGGTCCACGCGCGCGAGCACGCGCTCGCGCCCCAAGTGGTAGAGCGTGCCGAACAGGGGCGGCGCCACCCGCTTGCCCGTCGTGGCCACGCGGATGGGCTGGAAGAGCTGGCCGGCCTTCAGGCCCAGCTCGCCGGCGAGCTGGCGCAGGCGGCTCTCGATGGCTTCCTCTGTCCACTCGACCTCGGCCAGCGCGTCACGGGCGGCCTTCAACGCTCGCAGTGTGCTCTCCACGTCCATCTTCTTGTGGACCAGGAGCTCGGGCGGGGGCACCTCGGCATCCCGGAAGAAGAAGTCCAAGTAGGCCGGGGCGTCGGCCAGGGTCTTCAGCCGCTCCTGGACCAGGGGGATGAGGGGCAGGAGCGCTTCGGCCGTGACCTCGATGCCGGCCCGCGCCATGAAGGGCACCAGCCGGCGGGCGAGCTCCTCGGCGGGCAGGGCGCGGATGTAGACGCCGTTCATCCACTCCAGCTTCTCGTAGGAGAAGACTGCCGGCGCCTTGCGGATGGCCTCCAGCTCGAAGCGGGCGATGGCCTCGTCCACGCCGAACACTTCCCGGTCGCCGCTGTAGGCCCAGCCCAGCGTGGCGATGAAGTTGAAGAGGGCTTCGGGAAGGTAGCCGGCCTCGCGGAACTCGCGCACCATAGTCATGTTCTCCTCGACGTGGCCGTCGGCGCGCTTCTGCTTGCGCTTGCTGAGCTTGCCCTTGCCCGTGGGGTCGAGGATCATGGGCAAGTGGACGAAGGTGGGCAGTTCCCACCCCAGCGCCCGGTAGATGAGCGCGTGGAGGGGGAAGCTCGAGATCCACTCGTCGGCCCGCATGACGTGGCTGATCTCCATCAGGTGGTCGTCCACCACCACGGCGAGGTGGTAGGTGGGGTAGCCGTCGCTTTTCAGGAGCACCACGTCCTCGAGGGTTTCGTTCTCGAAGGTGATCTCGCCCCGCAACAGGTCGTGGACCGTTGTGGTGCCCCGCTCGGGCACCTTCAGGCGCACGACCGAGGGCGCGCCCTCTGCCTCGAGGCGTGCCCGCTCCTCGTCGGCGAGGAAACGGCAGTGGCGGTCGTAGCCGGGCGGCTCCCCCCGCCGCCGCCGCTCCTCCCGCACGCGGGCCAGGCGCTCGGACGAACAGTAGCACCGGTAGGCAGCTCCCCGCGCCAGCAGCTCCTGGGCGTAGCGGTGGTAGAGCTCCAGGCGCTCACTCTGGAAATAGGGGCCATAGGGGCCGCCCACCCCGGGGCCCTCGTCCCACTCGATGCCCAGCCAGCGCAGGCTCTCCTGGATGTCCTCGAGCGAGTCGGGCACGAGGCGCTTGCGGTCCGTGTCCTCGATCCGCAGGATGAAGGTGCCCCCCGTGTGGCGGGCCCAGAGCCAGTTGAAGAGGGCCGTGCGCGCCCCGCCCACGTGCAGGTATCCCGTGGGGCTGGGCGCGAAGCGCACGCGCACGTGGTGTGTCATCGTTCACCTCGCGTTTTCCGGTCCTGGCGTTGACAGCTCGTCGGAGATGGGAACGATATTATACCATCCTCCCCACATTTGCCCACTTCTTCTGCCCACAAGTGGACATGACCTGTTTTGTGGCCTGGCCGGTTCTGGCCTAGAATGCAAACGGCGCGGTCTTCTGCGGTGCAACCTCACGTGGGAGATCGCTCGTATCCGGTGAAGGAATTTGGTAGACCAACCGCTGAAGCCGTGACCTCACGACAGGTGGGGAAAAGGAGGACGATCATGGGCGACGAGAAACGTGTGGAAGCGACCCGAATCAGCGAGGAGTTGCGGGAGATGGGCCGGCAGTTGGCCGACGCCTTCCGCGCCCTGGCCGGAAGCGAGGAGGCGCGCAAGCTGCGGGAGGAGTTGGCCGAGGGGCTCAAGACCTTGGCCAAGGAGGCGGAGGAGCTGGCCGAGAAGCTCCGCGAGCGCGAGGAGGCCCAAAAGCTCCGCGAACAGGCCGGTAAGTTGGCCGAGTCCATCAAGTCGGGCGAGGCCGCCGGCGAGCTGCGGGAGGAGCTGGCCGAGGCCCTGCACGCCGTCAACGTGCGGCTGGGCCACCTGGTCGAAAAGCTCCGCGCCCGGGCCGAAGCAGGAGGCGAGCCACCCGCCGAGGACAGGGCGCACTCGGCTGACGACGGGGCCGAGTAAAGAGCACGCCGAGGGCCGGGAAAGCAGGGTGTTCCCGGCCCTCTTGATTTGGTGTCTTGGCGCCGCTGCAGAACGTGGTTGACATCTCCTGTGGGAGGAGGGTATGTCCGTGCCGGCCATCGCGCTCGACGGCGTTCACAAGTGGTACGGCCCCGTCCACGCGCTGCGGGGACTCAACCTGGAGGTGCGGCCAGGGGAGATCTTCGGCTTCCTCGGGCCCAACGGGGCCGGCAAGACCACGACGATCCGCTGTCTGCTCGACCTGATCCGCCCCCAACGGGGTACTGTGCGCGTGCTGGGCTTGGACGTGCAGCGCCATTCCGTCGAGGTTCGGTCTCAAACGGGATACCTGCCGGGCGAACTCCACCTGGACGAACGCTTGACAGCCGCCCAGCACCTGCGCCTGTTCAACCGCGTGAGGGGCAATCGGGCCGACTGGCGCTACGTGACCGAGTTGGCCGAGCGGCTGCGCCTGGACCTGGACCGGCCCATCCGCAATCTCTCGTTGGGCAACAAGCAGAAAGTGGGGCTCATCCAAGCCCTCATGCACCGGCCGCGGCTCCTGGTGATGGACGAGCCCACCACGGGCTTGGACCCCCTCATGCAGCGCGAGGTCTTCGCCCTCCTGCGCGAGGCCCGCGACGCGGGGGCCACGGTCTTCTTCTCGTCCCACATCATGAGCGAGGTGGAACTTTTGGCCGAACGGGTGGCCATCGTCCGTCAGGGACGAGTGGTGGAGGTGGCCGTGACCGACGCCCTCATCCAACGCGCCCTGCGGCGGGTCTTCGTCCGCTTCCGGGAGCCGGTGGACCCGAGGCCGCTGGCCAACCTGCCCGGCGTCACCCTGCTGGAACAGGCCGAGACGGACGGCCGGGCCGTCACCTTGCAGGTGCAGGGCACCATGGACGAGCTCCTGCGCGCGCTGGCCGAGCTGCCCGTGTTGGACTTGGACACCGAGCGCCCGTCGTTGGAGGAGGTGTTCTTGGCCTACTACGCCGAGGAGGAGGAACCGTGAGCACCTTGTTCCTCTATTCCCTCTCCAGAATGCGGGGGGCAATGGCGGGATGGGGGGTGATTTTGGCGTCCATGGCCGCCCTGTTGCTCCCCTTCTACGAGGACTTGGGCGACCGGCGCGCCCTCGTGGAGGAGCTGTTGCGCGCGTATCCGCCGGAGCTGTTGGCTTTCTTCGGCGGCGATGTGCAGGAGGGGCTGCTCACGCCGGAGGGGTTTCTGCACTTGGAGCTCTTCTCGTATTTACCCCTTCTTCTGGGCATCTTCGCCCTGCTGGCGGGCAGTGGCCTGATCAGCGCCGATGAGGAACAGGGAAGGCTGGACCTGTTCTTGGCCCTTCCCATCACCCGCACGCGCTTCTACGTGGCCCGGCTGGCGGCCATGTGTGCGGCCACGGCTGCGATCTTGATCCTGATTGGGCTCGGGGTGGTCGTCGGCCAAGTGATCTCCGGCATTCCGATCAGCCGTGTCGGCCTGGTGGCCGTGCTGGTGGATCAGTTCAGTGTGCTTCTGCTGGTCGGCTGTCTGGCCGTGGCCCTGAGCCAAGTGGTGCCCAGCCGGCGCGGCGCTGCGATAGTGACCGGGCTCATCGTGGTGGCGAGCTTCTTCCTGAACGGCCTCTCGGAGTTGAACGGGAGCTTGGAGCCCGTGGCCCGCCTGCTGCCCCTCTACTATGCCCAGGGCGGCGACGCCTTTTCCGGGCTGCGGTGGGATTGGCTGGCGGGCAAGTTGGCCGTTGCGGCCGCGCTGGCGGGCATTGGCGGGTGGCGCTTCCAACGGCGGGATGTGCGGGTGAGCAGCGAGGGCACGTGGTGGCCCCTGGCGCTCCGCCGGAGGAGAAGGCGCGCCGGCGAGGCCGTGCAGCGCCTGGCACAGGGGTGAGGGGGCTCTAGGCTGCCTCTGGGGGCTCGAACTCGGACGTGAGGTCGTCCTCCTCCGGCGGGGGGATGTTCTCCGGCACGGGCTCGATCTCGATGGGGGCGAAGGGGCCGGCTTGATGGACCCGGGCCCGCTGGAGCCGGATGAGCTCCAACAGGGCCAGGAAGAGGGCGATCACCTCCTGGCGCGACGGGGTGGTGCTCAGGGCCTCCTCGAACCTGAAGGGAGCACCACGGCGCAGCCGGTCGGTCAGCCGGCGGAGGCATTCGCGCACCGTGACCTTGATGGGGCGCACGACGGTGTCCACGGACTGGGGCGCCTCGGGCACCGAGGCCAGCACGCGGTGGAGGGCGGCCAGCAAGTCGGCCAAGCTGGTGCCGTTGGGGCTCAGCCTGGGCTCGAGGTGGGGGGGCGGGGCCTCGCGGATGTAGGCCCGCAGGCCGGCGGCCTCGCGCTCGTGCAGGAGCTCGGCCACGCGCTTGAAGCGGCGGTAGAGCTCCAGCGCCTGCACGAGGGCTTCGCCCTCGTCCTCGGCCTCCTCGTCAGGTGCCGGCTCCGAGGGGAGCAGGAGCCGGCTCTTGATGACCAACAGCTTGGCGGCCACGACGAGGAAGCCGGCCACCCGTCCCGGGTCTACCTCCTCCAGGTGGCGCAGGTACTCCAGGTATTCGTCCGTCACGGCGGCCAGCGAGACCTGCGCGATGTCGAGCTCCCGTTTCTCGATGAGGTGGAGCAGCAGGTCCAACGGGCCCTCGAAGACGGGCAGGTGGACGATGAACTCGTTCATGGGGCCTGGAATTGGACGATGCGGGCAAACTGGTCGGCGTCGAGGGAAGCGCCGCCCACCAGGGCGCCGTCGATGTCGGGCTGGGCCATGAGATCGTCCACGTTGTTGGGCTTCACCGAGCCGCCGTATTGGATGATGACCTCTTGGGCCGTTTCCTCGCCGTACCGGGCGCTCAGCCACCGGCGAATGAAGGCGTGCATGGCCTGGGCGTCGTCTGGGCTGGCGGTCTCGCCCGTGCCGATGGCCCAGACGGGCTCGTAGGCGATGACGAGCCGGCGAACCTGCTCGGCCGAGAGGCCCATGAGCCCCTTGGCCAACTGTTCCTCGACGACGGCCTCCTCGAGGCCGGCCTGCCGGTGTTCCAGCTTCTCCCCCACGGCCAGAATGGGCACTAGGCCGAACTCGAAGGCGGCCCTGACCTTCTCGTTGATGAGTTGATTGCCCTCCCCGAAGATGTGGCGCCGCTCCGAGTGGCCCACGATCACGTGGGTGCAGCCCAGGTCGGCCAGCATGGGCGGGGAGATCTCCCCGGTAAAGGCGCCTTTGGGCCGTGGGTACATGTTTTGGGCGCCCCACAGAATGCCCGTGTCGGCCAACACCTCGCGCACGGCCATGATGGCCGTGAAGGGGGGGCAAATGAGGACCGTGCGCCCGTCGGGGGCGCGCCCCCCGAGCCGCTCGAGCAGCCCGCGGGCGGTTTGTACGGCCTCGGCAACGGTCTTGTGCATCTTCCAATTGGCCGCAATCAGGGGCGTGCGTGTCATGGGTGTGCCTCCCACAGGGTTCGGGATTGGTGACGGACGTGCTCATCTTACCAAAAAGTGGGAGGATTGGCGAATGGTGGGCGGGGGTCAGCAGGGCTCCAGCACGAACCGCCCCTGGTAGGCGTCCCAGCGCAGGGCAACCCGTCCTTCGATGATGGCCACCAGCTCGTCGCCCACGGCCGCACGCCGCCACCCCTGGAGGAGGGGCAAGTGGCGGTGATGGCCCTTGCGATGGGCGTGGAGCAACAGGCGCAGGTCGTGCTCCGTGGCCAGGGCCTCGGGGGCCAGGTGCATCTCCTCGGCGCGCAGGCGCACCCACGTGCTCATAATGTGCAGGAGGGCCTGTTCGTCCTCGGTGAGGGGCGCGTGGCCGTGCGCGTGCCGGGGCCACTGTTCCGGGGGGAGCTCGTCGGCCCGGCGGATGACTTCGAGGAGGTCGTCGGCCACGCGTGTGAGCGTCCAGCGGTGGACGCCGCGTATGCGGCGCAGGGCTTGCTTGCTCCGGGGACGGCGCCTGGCTATGGTCACCAGGGCGTTGTCGCGCAGGATGAGGGGAAGAGCCCTGTTGTGCTCGCGGGCCACGCGCTCTCGCCAGGCGGCCACAGCCTGGAGCACGGCCAGCTCCTTTGGGGCCAAGGTGGAGGCGCCTTTCACGTGGCGCCAAGCCTCCTCGGGGGCTGGGGGCGCGTAGAGGGCCGGCGAGGTGAGCTGTCGCATTTCCTCCTCGAGCCACGCCGAACGCCCCATCGCCTCCAACCTCCTGTGGAGCTCGTGGTGAAGGGGGAGCAGGTAGCGTACATCGTCCAGGGCGTAGGCGATCTGGGCCTCGGTGAGCGGCCGGCGGGCCCAGTTGGTCAGCGTTTGGCTTTTCTGGAGGGGGATCCCCAGGAGCCGTTCCACCAGAGTGGCATATCCTGCTTGGGCGCCGAATCCGGCCAAGGCGGCCGCCACTTGGGTGTCGAAGAGGGGGGCGGGCACGCGGCGTGTCAGGTGGTGGATGGTTTCCAGGTCTTGGCGCGCTGCGTGGGCCACTTTGAGGGTGGCCGGGTCCAGGAGCACGTCAAGAAGGGGGTCCAGAGTGGGAACGGCGCGGTAATCCACCACGACAAGCACATCGTCGGTGGCCAGTTGCATCACTTCGAGCTGGGGCCAATACTGGGTTTCGCGCAGGAACTCGGTGTCGAATGCCAGGCGAGGGGCTCCTCGGAGTTGCCGGGCCACCTCTTCCAAGCGTGCCCGCGTGTCCACGTAGATGACGGGAATATCGGCAATGTGAACGGTGGGACGTCTGGGTTTCACGTTTGCGTCCTGTAGCGCCTCTCCGGACGGGCGTTCTTGCGGGTGCAAGGCTGCTCGGTTCACGGAAGTGTGATGGTATACTTTACCACATGGTCATGCCACATGACAATTTTCTATGGGGAGAGCGGTTTTCCCGCTCCACACTCTGGCCGCACACCGTCCACAGGCAGCGGCCCGCGTGAACAACCCAAGGACATCAGGGAGAACAGCTCTCCAAGCAGGTTCGACACCTGACGCTACAACAGCGCTTGACAGGGACGTGATACGGGCTATACTTGCACGTGCCCCCACATGGCGTGGCGGTGACCGCCCGCCAACGTTGTGAAGCCCCCGCGATGAGGGGCCCGGTGCCCCTCCTGTTGCGCCCCCCACATCGTAACGTTGGACGCACGTGAACCTCGGAGGCGGTATCTCCTGTGCGGACAGGGGATTGGGTGGTGACACGCCGGCGCGTGTCCTTGCGTCAAATTGCAAATCACATGTGGGGGGATGGCCATGTCCGAACAACGCCAGGTAGGTATCCTGCTCTTCGACGCTGTGGATGTGCTCGACTTCAGCGGCCCCTTCGAGGTCTTCGTCATTGCCGGCCGGCTGCTCAGAGAACAGAACCCCTTCCGCGTCTTCACCGTGGCCGAACACGCCGCCCCTGTGCTCACTCGCGGCCGGCTCAGCGTGAACCCGCGCTACACCTTCCAGGATTGTCCGCCCCTCGACGTGTTGGTGGTGCCGGGCGGGGCCGGCGTCCGCCGCGAGGAGGGCAACTTCGTGTTGCTCGACTGGCTCCGGAAGAGGGCCGGCCAGGCGGAGATTGTCCTGGCAGTTTCCACGGGCGTCTTCCTGTTGGCCCAAGCCGGGGTGGTGGACGGCCTGGAGGTGACCACCCACCGGGGTGCCCTCGACGCGCTCCAGAGGACCGCGCCCGGCGCCCTGGTCCGCTCCGGGGTGCGCCTGGTGGACAGCGGGCGGATCGTCACGTCGGCCGGCATCTCGGCCGGCATTGACGCCGCCCTGCACGTGGTGGGGCGCCTCCTGGGGCCACAGGTGGCCGAGCAGACGGCGCAGGCCATCGAGTATGCGTGGGCGCCCTTAGCCGCCGCAAACGGCGTGGACGCACCCTCTGCCCTCCCGTGAGCTGGGCCGCCGGCGCCGTCCCGGGCTTCGCCTCGGGCGGGGCGGCGCCGGACTCGCCTCCTTGGCCCGTGTGCCCACCGCGTCCGAGTTGGCCTGCTCCCGATTTCTCCCTATTATCTTATCCACTTCCTCACATTCGGCGTACCCTTTGGTCGCTTCCAAGCGTATATGGGATGAGAGTTCCAAAAATGAGCGGGAGAGAACGGGACAGGCCCATCGACGAAGCCACCCTGGTCGAACTCATCCGGCGCGCCCAGTCCACCGGTGATCCGACAGCCTTCGAGGAGCTGTACACCCTCTACGCGGACAGGATATACCGGTTTCTTCTGGTACGCCTGCAGGATGTGGACCTGGCCGAGGAACTCACGTCACAAGTGTTCTTGCGCCTGATCGAGCGCATTCACCAGTATCGTGTCCAGCCCCGCGACAACGTGGCCATCTTCTCCGGCTGGCTCTATCAGATTGCGCGTCACTTGCTGACCGACACCTACCGTGCCGAATCGCGTCGGGCAACGGTGCCGCTGGACAAGGCCATGCACCTCGCCTCGTCCCAAGAGGCGCCCCACGACGCGGTGGAGCGGAAGTTGACCATGGAACGCGTGGTGGCCGCGCTGGCCAACCTCAACGAGCGACAGCAGCAGGTCATCACCCTGCGTTTCCTCGAGGGGCGCAGCGTGGCCGAGACGGCCCGGATCATGGACCTGACCGAGGGGGCGGTGAAAGCCCTGCAACACCGTGCCCTGCGAAATCTGCAAAACTACTTGGCACCTGAGATGCGCCCATGATCACGATCGAAGAAGCCCTGGCCGATTGCCTTGAACGCATGGAACGAGGGGAGCCGCTCGAGGCGTGCTTGGCCCGTTACCCGGAGCACGCCGAGGAGCTGGAGCCGCTGCTGCGCCTGGCCCAAGGGCTCGGCCGGCTGGAGGCACCGCGCCTCTCGCCGGCGGCCTTCGCCCAGGGGCGCGCCCGCGTGGCCCGGGCCGCGTCGGCGGCCGGCCGGCCGCGGCGAGTCTTGGCCTTCCCCACGGCCGGCTCCCGGCGCCGGCGGCCGGCCAGCACGGCGGCCCGGTGGCGCACGTGGGCGGCCGCGGCCGCGGCCGTGATGATCTTCGCCGTGGCCTCCACTGTCTCGGCCGCCAGCACCAGCCTGCCCGGCACGCCCCTCTACGGCGTCAAGCGCGTGAGCGAGGACGTGCGCGGCCTGATTGCCTTCTCGCCCGAGGCCAAGGCCAACTGGCACGCCCAGCTCGTTGCCCGGCGCCTGGAAGAAGCTGTACGCCTCCAGGAGCTGGGGCGCCCTGTGCCCCCCGAGCTGCTCGCCGAGGCCGAAGAGGAATTCGAGCGCGCCGTGGCCGCCAGCACCGTCCTGCCTCCCGAACGGCGAGGGGCCCTCATGAGCCGGTGGTTGGCCCAGTATCAGGCCATCCAGGGCAGGACGGCCGAGGCTCAGCCCGTGGCCCGCGTGGTGGAGAGAACCACCGAGAACCTCCGGGCCCTGATCGAGACCATGGGCACGCCGGTACCCACGCCGGTGCTGGCCGCGACGCCAACGCCAATCGCAACGCCCACGCCCGAACCAGCGCCTCCCACGGCCACGCCAGTGCTTCCAACGGCCACGCCGGTGCCTCCCACGGCCACGCCGGTGCCTCCCACGGCCACGCCGGTGCCTCCCACGGCCACGCCGGTGCCTCCCACGGCCACGCCAACCCCGGTGCCGGCCACGGCTACGCCTGCGCCCACGGAGGCGGTTGCCGTGGAAGTAGTGTTCTCCGGCGTCGTCGAGGCCGTGGAAGGGAACACATGGCGTATCGCCGGACGCCAGGTGACGGTCACAGCCCAGACGGAGATTGAGGGGGGCCCCGACGTGGGCGATGTGGTTGAAGTCCGCGCGCTCCAGCAGCCCGACGGACGCCTCGTGGCCCTGCGCATAGAGCTCGAGCGCCGGGCGCCAGAGACAACCGCAACACCCCACCCGGAGGACGGCGAGGATCGCACGCCCGGCCCGCCCGAGACGCCCGGCCCAGAGGAGGGCGAACACCCAGAACCCACTGGCACGCCCGAGGCGGACGAGGAAGACGACGAGGACGAGGGCCATGCTGGGACGCCCGAACCCACGGCCACGCCCGAGCCCGACGACGACGAGGACGAAGGCCGCGACGACGGCCACGCGCCGGCGCCCACCCGCACGCCTTCGCCCGGCGGCCCGCCGCCCACACCCACGCCCGAACCCGACGACGAGGATGAGGACGAGGTTGCGCCCGAGCCAACGAGCACACCGGCCCCGCCCCCGGCCACGAGCACGCCGGCTCCCCCTCCGCCCACGGAAACGCCCGAGCCCGACGAGGGGGACGACAGCGGGCGCCCCACGCCCACGCCCGAGCCCGACGAGGGGGACGACAGCGGACAGCCCACGGAAACGCCCGAACCCGACGAGGGGGATGACAGCGGGCAGCCCACGCCCACGCCCGAGCCCGACGACAACGGCAACGACCACGGACGCGGCGGCAACGGTGACGACGATGAGGCCGGCCGCGGGCGCGACGGGCCGTAGCCTTTCCTCGCCCTTGGCCCTTCTGCTCAAGGGCCCGGCTCCGAGAGGGGCCGGGCCCTTGGCGTGTTGCCCCCCCCTGCTCCGGCTTGACACGTG
>JALSKA010000207.1 GCA_026989095.1 Ardenticatenaceae bacterium | reverse complement strand
TCTCTCTGGCAGGGGAGTGTGATCGTGCCCGGGGTTGCTCTCCTGTGGAGGCCTTAACCCAAGGTAAACAGAACGTTAAGGCTCTGTTAACCAAGGCGGCTCGTGAAGCGGGTACACTCGACGTAGGGAGGGAGTCTATTGGCCCTCCGAGGCAGTCGGCTGGACGCACAGGACAAATGTATCCAACACAGGAGGGAGGGAAGTATGCGCCGACGATACATCTCCGCACTGGGAGTGTTGCTCTTCTTGATTCTGCCACTGGTGGCCCTTGCAGGTGCGGCCGACAGCGGTGAGCTGGAGTACAAGGGGCTGATCGAAAGCATGCCCGCCAGCGGAAGGATAGGCGAATGGCGCATCGGTGGGCTCACGTTTCAGGTCACCTCTTCGACAGTGTTCGAGATCGATCACGGCCAGCCGGCTGTGGGCACCTGCGCCGAGGTCAAATATTACGTCGCCAACGGGGACAACGTGGCCGTCAAGGTGGAGACCAAGGGCGCCGACGAGTGTGGCGACGTGGACGGCTTCGACTTCAAGGGCGTGATCGAGGACATGCCGGCCGCTGGCGGTGCCGGCACGTGGACCATTAGCGGTGTCGCCTTCCAGGTCACCACCATGACCCAGCTCGATGCCGAACACGGCCCCCTGACCGTTGGCGCCTGTGTGGAAGTCGAGTACATCGTCCAAGGCAACGAGAATGTGGCCATTGAAATCAGCTCTCAGGAATCCTACGAGTGCCAGGGAGCTGGTGTGGGCACCCAGGAAGCCCGTGGCCTGGTCGAGGCCATGCCCGACGACGGCCTCGTGGGCACGTGGACCATCAGTGGCGTCCAGTACGAGGCCACCAACACGACGGTCTTCGAGCAGCGAGAAGGCGCCTTCGCCGTGGGCGCATGTGTCGAGGTCGAGTACCTGGTGCAAAACGGCGTGCGCGTGGCCCTCAAAATCAAGACTGACGACACATGTGGGAGCAGCAGCGCCAAAGCCAAAGCATACGGAGTCATCGAGGCCATGCCCAACAACGGCCTCGTGGGCACGTGGACCATTGGCGGCGTCCAGTACGAGGCCACTCAGGCCACCGAATTCGAGCCACGTTACGGTGACTTCGCCGTGGGCGTGTGCGTCGAGGTGAAGTACGTAACGAACGGCGCCGTCCGGCAAGCCCTTTCGATCAAGACCGAGTCGGCGGACGAGTGTGGCCTGCCCGTCCAAGGTGGGGAGTTCGAGACCAAGGGGATCATTGACGCCATGCCGGCCGATGGGCTTGTGGGCGCGTGGGTGATCGGCGGCCAGACCTACACGGCCACGGCCCAGACGCGCTTCGAGCAAGACCACGGCGCCTTCGAGGTCGGACGGTGTGTCGAAGTGAAGTACACGCTCAACGGCACGGACCGCGTGGCCACGAAGATTGAAACCCAGCGCCAACAGGAGTGCAGCCCCTCCGACCAAGTCCACGAAGCATACGGCGTCATCGAAGCCCTGCCGGCCACGGGGCTCATCGGCACGTGGACCGTGGGCGGCGTGGAGTACGAGGTCACAAGCACCACCGCGCTGGAAGACGGCCCCTTCACCGTGGGCCTGCTGGTGGAGATCAAGTTCACGGTGCAAGCCGACGGCACCCTGGTGGCCCTGAAGGTCGAGGGCAAACATGCCGTGAACGACGACGATAAGGCACTCGCCCAAGCCTACGGCCGCATCGACGCCTTCCCGGCCGGCCTGGTGGGCACGTGGACCATCGGCGGCGTGAACTACGAGGCCAATGCCTCCACCAAGTTCGAGCAGGACGATGCCCCCTTCGCCGTGGGCGCCTGCGCCAAAGTGCGCTACTTCGACCAAAACGGCACCCGCGTGGCGGCCAAGATTGAGACCCAGTCCGACGAGGACTGCCAGGCTGCCAACGGGGCTACGGTGAGCCGGCTCTACGGCTTCGTGGAGGACATGCCGCCCCAGGGCTTCCTCGGCACGTGGACCGTTGGCGGCACGCTCTTCGAGGTGACGGCCACCACGCAGCTCAAGGAGGAACACGGCCTCCTGGTCGTTGGCGCCTTCGTGGAAGTCAAGTACGTCCGGCAGAACGGCGTGAACGTGGCCCTCTCCATTGAAACTCACGTGCCCCCCGAGGCCGGTGAGTACACTCGAATCGGCTACTTGGAGCAAAACGGCACCACGTGGACCGTCAACGGCACCACCTTCGTCATCACCGACGCCACCATCCTGGACGACAGCGTGGCGCCGCTTCAGAACGGCCAGGCCGTGGTCATCAACGGCTACCGCTCCGCGGCCACGGCCGGCTACAGGGCCACGGCCGCCCACGCCGACACACTGGTGGCCACGCGCGTGACGGCCATTCACGCCATCTACAACGCTTACCTGCCGATGACAGTGCGCAGCAGGTAAACGGCCCGCCCGTTCTTGCCACCCTGTGGAGCCGTGTCACCACGTGTGAGCGCGCCCGCCAGGGTGGCTCCCAAATTCGCTTGTCCTCCCCGCGGCGGCAGGCGGCCGGCAGACCCTCGGTCTGTCGGCCGCCGCTTTTTTGGGGAGCACCACCTGCCCTTACCTCTGCGGCGCCTTCGGGCGAGCAAGTTGGCATGAACTCCTCTGGGGTGTACAATTGGCTTCGGCGAAGATGACGAGGTCGAGCACCACACCAACGGCGAGGAGGTGAGAACGTGAAGGTTGAGGCCCGCAAGGGAAACATCACCCAAGTCGAAGCCGACTGTTTGGTAAACGCCGCCAACAGCTTGGGGTACATGGGGGGCGGCGTGGCCGGCGCTTTGAAGCGGGCCGGGGGCGAGGAGATCGAGCGCGAGGCCGTGGCCAAGGCCCCTATTCCCGTGGGCCAGGCCGTGGCCACCACAGCCGGCCGGCTCAAGGCCCGTCATGTCATTCACGCGCCCACAATGGAGCGGCCCGGCGGCCCCAGCTCGCCCGACAAGGTCAGGGCGGCCACAGCAGCCGCCCTGCGCGCGGCCGACGAGTGCGGGTGCCACACTGTGGTCATCCCGGGCATGGGCACAGGCGTCGGGGGCGTTTCCCCCCGCGACGCAGCGCGGGCCATGGTGGAGGCCATTCGCTCTTTCCACCCCGAACACGTGGAACAGGTCGTCCTCCTTGACCTGAACGACGAGATGGTTGCCGCCTGGCAGCAGGCCCTGGACGAGGCCGACACATGAAGATCGGCATCATTGGGCTGCCCAGCAGCGGCAAAACCACCGTCTTCAACGCCCTCACCCGCGGCACAGCCGAGACGGCCGGCTTCGCCGGCGGCCGCTTCGAGGTTCACACTGCCGTGGTGGACGTGCCCGACCCCCGGCTGGAGTGGCTTCACGCCCACTTGGGCGTTCCCCGGCGGGTTCACGCCCAAGTGACGTACAACGACATCGCCGGCCTGGAACGAGGAGCGGGCGGGCGGGGGTTCAGCGGCGCCCTGCTGAACGCCATCAGCGCCAACGACGCCCTCCTGCTGGTGGTGCGGGCCTTCGAGGACCCCAGGGTGCCACACGTGGACGGCACTGTGGACCCCGTGCGCGACTACCAGGCCGTGGAAGCCGAGCTTATGCTCAACGACCTGGCGCTCATCGAGCGCCGGCTGGAGCGAATTGCCGACGAGCTGCGCCGGCAGAATCTTCCCCGTGCTCGGCGGGGCGAGTTGGAAGAGGAGCGCGCGTTCATGGGAGAGCTCCGGGCCCACTTGGAGGCCGGCCGTCCCCTCCGCCTCCTCGACCTCGCCCCGGACGAGGAGAAGCGCGTCCGCCACTTCGCCTTCCTCTCCCTCAAGCCGCTGCTGATCGTCCTCAACGTGGGCGACGAACAGCCCGAACCAGACCTCACCCCCTTTCACGTGGGGCCGCGCGCGGCCGTCACCACCTTGCGCGGCCGGCTGGAGGCCGAACTGGCGGTCATGCCCCCTGAGGAGGCGGCCGAATTCATGGCTGCCTATGGCCTGGAGGCGCTCAGCCTGGGGCGCGTCATTCGCCTGAACTACGAGCTGCTGGGCCTGAAGACCTTTTTCACCTTCAACGAGAAAGAGGTGCGGGCGTGGACCGTGCCCGAGAGGGCCACGGCGTTGGAGGCGGCCGGCGCCATTCACAGTGACATCGCCAGGGGCTTCATCCGCGCCGAGGTGATCCACGTGGACGATCTGCGCGCGGCCGGCAGCCTGGCCGAGGCCCGCCGGCGCGGCCTGGTGCGCCTGGAGGGCAAGGACTACGTGGTGCGGGACGGCGACATTCTCACCGTGCGCTTCAACGTGGAGCGCGGCCGGCCCGGGCCAACACCCCGCTGATGGGCCGGGGCCTGACCGCGAGCACGCGGTCGGCCCGGTCGGTGCGCAGCCGCACGTCGCGGGGACGGGGGTGGGGAAAGTCCCGCTGCCACGCCGGGCGCACCAAGCGCGCGTCCAGGCCGTGGTAATGGGCCAGCAGGAGCCCAAGGGCAAAGCGGCTTATCGCCTCCGGCCCCGCCAGATGCCAAGGGCCGGCCCGCTCCTCGGCCGGCAAGGCCACCAGCTCCCACACTTGGGCGGCCAAGTCCTCGATGGCCAGGGGACAGCGGAGCTCATCGGCGAAGAGCTCCACCGGCCGGCCGGCGCGCAACGCCTCCACCACCCAGGCCGAATTGCGGTCCGGCGGCGTGCCCCGCACGAGCAAGGAGGTGCGCACAATGGCCGCGCCGGGGCCAAGCGCCCTCACCGTGCGCTCGGCCTCGGCCTTGGCGTGGCCGTAGGGGTGAACGGGCGCGGGCTCATCCCCTTCGCTGTAGGGAGCCCGTTCGCCGTCAAACACCAAGTCGGTGCTGAGGTGGATGAGGGGAACCCCCAGAGCGCGGGCTGCTTCGGCCACGGCCCGCGTGGCCGCGACCACGTCCTGAGCCAGGGTCTCCTCGCGGAAGCCGGACGCCGTGTGAACGACCACGTCCGGCCGCACTCGCTGGAAGAGGCGTAAAGTGGCTTGGCCGTCGGCCAAGTCGAGCCGGTGAGCTTCGGGGCCCACGTCAGGCGGGGGTGTCCGCCGCCACGTCACGTGGAGCCGCGCGTGGGGAGGTGCCCGGCGGACCAGCTCGCGGCCCAACTGGCCGCTGCCCCCGGTAATGAGCACGGTGAGCGCCGTCACCCCTCCTCCTCGTCGGCGAACTCCATGGCGGCCAGCCGGCGCAGGGCGTCCTCGGCGGCGGCCTGGGTGGCCGCTTGCTTGCTCGGCCCCTGGCCGACGCCCCACACGTCGTCGCCGAGTCGCACTTGCATGGTGAAGAGCTTGGCGTGGTCGGGGCCCTCCTCGTGGACCAGCTCGTACACCGGCGTGATGCCGAAGATGGTCTGCGCCTGTTCCTGAAAGCGGCTCTTCGGGTCCTTCACCAGCGCCCGCTCCTCGATCTCGGGCAAGGATGGCTCGATGAAGCGCTCCACGAGCCAAGTGCGCACGCGCTCCAACCCCTGGTCCAAGTAGATGGCGCCCACAAGGGCCTCGAAAACGTCGGCCAGGAGCCCCTTGCGCTTTCTTCCGCCGCTCTGCTCCTCCCCGCGGCCCATGCGAATGAAGCGGCCCACGTGGATGCGCTCGGCGAACTGGGCCAACATCTGGGTCTGGACCAGGGCTGCCCGCAGAAAGGTCAACTCGCCTTCACGGTGATGGGGGTAGTGGCGGAAGAGATACTCGCCCACCACGAAGTCGAGCACGGCGTCGCCCAAGAACTCGAGGCGCTCGTTGTCGGTGAGGCCGGGCACGTCAGGGTGCTCGTTGAGGTATGACCGGTGTGTCAACGCCGACTCGAGCAGCGAACGCTCACGAAAGCGCACGCCCAGAATGGCCTGCAGCTCGTCCAAGTCGCTCTGCTCGCGTTGCCTGACCATCATGACTGCACTCGTGAGGGCTGTCCGCCATCAGGGAGGGTTTTCAAGGGCCTTGAAGGACACTGTAGCATTGCGGCTTCGCCTCACCTCCCTCACCCCTCATCCCTCATTCTCAAAAGCCTTGAAGAGCACTGTGGCGTTGTGACCGCCGAACCCAAAGCTGTTGGAGAGGGCATATCGCACCCGATGGGGCCTGGGACCCTCGGGCACGTAGTCCAAGTCGCAGTCGGGATCGGGATATTCGTAGTTGATGGTGGGGTGGATGATGCCCTCCTGGATGGTCTTCACGCAGACGGCGCCCTCGAGCACGCCGGCCGCGCCCAAGAGGTGGCCGGTCATGCTCTTGGTGCTGCTGACGGGAATGGAGTAGGCGGCCTCGCCGAAGACCTGCTTGATGGCCAACGTCTCGGTCTTGTCGTTGAGGGGCGTGCTGGTGCCGTGGGCGTTGATGTAATCTACATCTTCGGGGCGCACCCCGGCCTTGTGGAGCGCCATGCGCATGGCGCGGGCAGCTCCTTCGCCGCTCTCGTCGGGCGCGCTGATGTGGAAGGCGTCACACGTGGCGCCGTAGCCCACCAGCTCGGCCAGGATGTGGGCCCCGCGGGCGCGGGCGTGTTCCAGGCTCTCCAGCACGAGGGCGGCGGCGCCCTCGCCGAAGACGAAGCCGTCCCGCCGGGCGTCGAAGGGGCGCGAGGCTTTTTCGGGCTCGTCGTTGCGGGTGCTCAGGGCCCCGGTGCGGTGGAAGGCGGCCAGGCCAAAGGGGACGATGGGCGCTTCCGTGCCGGCGGCCACCATCACGTCGGCGTCGCCCCGGCGGATGATCTCGGCTGCCTCGCCGATGACGTGGGTGCCCGTGGCACAGGCGGAGATGAGGGCGAAGTTGATGGCCCGCAGGTTGAACCGAATGGCCACCTCGCCGGCTGCCATGTTGGGCAACATGTACGTGGCCACGAAGGGGCTCACCCGCTTGGCGCCCCGCTCGAAGAGCACTTTGTGGCCGTCGTAGATGGTTTCCAGGCCGCCGATGCCGGTGCCCACGATGACGCCGGCCCGCGTGGCCGCTTCGGGGTCGTCCCGGAAGGAGAGGCCGGCTTGGGAGAGGGCCTGGTCCGTGGCGGCCAGGGCGTAGAGGATGTTGAGGTCGATGCGGCGGGCTTCCCGGGGCGAAATGATGTGGGTGTACTGCGAGATGTCAAAATCCTTGATCTCACACCCGATGCGCACCAGGAAGGGGCTGGTGTCGAAGCGGGTGATTGGCCCGGCCCCGCTCTTGCCGGCGAGCAAATTGCGCCACGTGGTTTCCATGTCGCTGCCCAGCGGCGTCACAGCGCCCAACCCCGTCACCACCACACGCCTTGTCTCGCTCATGGGACTCCCTCGCTCCTGTGATTCCTGGGCATTGCCGGGGATCCAAGGGTGCTGCTTTCCCCTGCGTGCCGCTCATTGTACCACGAACGGCCATTTTCACGAATCGCCCCAGTGCCCTTGCTTGAGCCCGCTGCCCGTCAGCGGCACCACAATCTGGGCCGATGGGCCCACCAGGCGCCGGACGGCAGGCAACGCGGCCACCGCCGTGGCCGACGTGGCCTCCACGAAGAGCCCCCGGCGGGCCAAGGCCCTCTGGGCGTCCACGATGGCGTGCTCCTCCACCCGCAGGGCGCCGCCGGCAGTGGCCCGCAGGGCGGCCAGCACCTCACGCCCCCGCACGGGCGCGGCGATGCGCACGCCCTCGGCCACCGTTTCCCCCTCTCTCACCGGAAGGGGGGCGTCGGCCCCGGCTTCCCACGCCCGCACGATGGGGTCGCAGGCGGCCGCTTGGACCCCGTAGAGGCGGGGAAGCCTGCTCGCGAAACCGCCTTCCCGGAGAGCGAGGCTCCCCCGCCACAGGCCCAAGAGCAGGCCGCCCTGTCCGAGAGGGCAGACAACGGCGTCGGGCAGGGTGCCCCCCATCTGCTCCCACAGTTCCCAGGCGACCGTCATCTGCCCCAACAGGAAGAGGGGGCTCCAGGCGTGGCTGGCGTACACGGCCTGCTGGGCCGCCCGCCGACACGCCTCCGCAGCGGCCGCACGGGGGCCGGGCACCTCCACCAGACGGGCGCCGAAGACGGCCACCTGCCCTTTCTTGGCCGGCGAGGCGTGGGCCGGCACGAAGATCGTGGCCTCTATGCCGGCCGCGGCCGCGTAGGCGGCCAGCGAGGCGCCCGCGTTGCCGGACGAATCCTCGACCACCTCTGTCACCCCGTGGGCCACCAGGTGGTTGACGAGCACGGCCGTGCCCCGATCCTTGTAGGATCCGGTGGGAGCCAGGAACTCCAGCTTGGCCAGGAAATGGCCGTAGGGCGGAACCGTGCAGGGCACCAATGGAGTAAACCCCTCACCCAGGGAAACGTTACGGGGCACGCGCAACAGGGGGCCGTACCGCCACAGAGTGTGATCGTCATCCGAGAGGTGGAGGGCGAAGGCGGGCCACGAGGCCAAGGTCAGCGGGCCCTGACAGCGGGGACACTGCCAGGCCACCGGCGAAGCCGGCCGGTGACACCGCTCGCAGGTCAACTCCAGCCTGGTCATAGCGTGTTCAGGCGATCCCCTCGGGCCCACGGGGCGCTGGGCGCCGGGCTCCTCGTCTCCCACGGTGGTCCGCGGGCACGGAGGTGTTCACGCCGACTCCAGAATGCGGCGAGCAATGATCAGCCGCATGATCTCACTGGTGCCCTCGCCGATTTGGGTCAGCCGGTTGTCCCGGTAGTACCGCTCGACGGGGAGCTCACGGCTGTAGCCCATGCCGCCGTGAATCTGGATGGCCTCGAAGCAGACCCGCTCCGCGGCCTCGCTGGCGAAGAGCTTGGCCATGGCGGCCTCCTTGGTGTAGGGCTTGCCCTCGTCCTTGAGGGTTGCGGCCCTGTAGGTGAGCAGGCGGGCCGCTTCCAGGAGCGTGGCCATGTCGGCCAGCTTGAACTGAATGGCCTGGAGGTTGGCAATGGGGCCGCCAAAGGCCTCCCGCTGCGTGGCGTAGGCTCGTGCGGCCTCGAAGGCTGCCCGGCCGAGCCCCAAAGCCATAGCGGCAATGCTGATGCGGCCGCCGTCCAACGTCTTCATGAACTGGATGAACCCCTCGTTGGGGCGGCCCAGCAGGGCGTCGGCGGGCACGCGGCATTCCTCGAAGAAGAGCTGGGAGGTGATGGAGCCCTTGAGACCCATCTTGGGCTCGTTCTTGCCCACCTTGAAGCCCGGATTGTCGGCCTCGACGATGAAGTTGGAGATGCCACGCGCGCCCCGGTCGGGGTCGGTGACGGCTGCCACCACCACGAAGGCCGCCACGCCGCCGTTGGTGATCCACATTTTCTGTCCGTTGATGACCCACTCATCGCCGTCCCGCACCGCGTAGGTCTTGAGATTGGAGGCGTCCGAGCCGGCGTGGGGTTCGGTGAGCGCGAAGGCGCCCAGCACCTCGCCGCGGCACAGGGGAACCAAGTAGCGGCGCTTTTGCTCCTCGGTGCCGAAGAGGTAGATCGGCGTGCAGGCCAGGGAGATGTGCGCCGCGTAGCTCAGGGCCGTCGAGCCGCAGGCCGCGGCGAGCTCTTCCACGGCCAGCGCGTAGCTCACCGTGTCGGCGCCGGCCCCGCCGTACTCCTCGGGAAAGGGAAGTCCCATGAACCCCAGTTCTGCCAGGGCCTCGAAGTTCTCGCGGGGAAAGCGCCCCGTCTCGTCCACCTCTTGAGCCCTCGGCGCGATCACCTCTTGGGCCACGCGCCGGGCCGTGTCACGGATGAGCCGTTGCTCTTCGTTGAGCGAGAAGTCCACGTTGTCCTCCCTCCTCACATTCTGTGGTCTCCACCAGCACACATGCCAACACGTCGTGTTGGTATTCTACGGCATCACTCAGGATCGGAAAAGTCCACGTCCCCCGGCACACCCCGTAACTTCTCCCCGGGGATGGGGGTTGTAGTTGTTGACTGAAGCACCGCCTCCGGGTATACTAGGGCGCAATTGGAAACAGGCAGGCGAAAATCCACAGAAGAGGAGTCAGAGCCTATGTCCACAGTATTCGAGCGAGTTCGCCAAATTATTGCCGAGCAACTGGACGTTGACCCTGAGCAAATTACTATGGAAACCCGCTTCAGGGAGGACCTGGAAGCTGACTCCCTTGACCTGGTCGAGTTGATCATGGCGTTCGAGGAGGAATTCGGCGGCGAGATCTCGGACGAGGAAGCCCAGGAGATCCAAACCGTGGGCGACGCCGTGCGCTACTTGGAGGAGCACGGCGCAGCCTGAGAGGGCTTCACCCTGACGTGCCCAAGGCGCTCCTGCCACGCCAGGTTACGGGCGCGGACAGCAGTTGTGTTGGGATGAGACCGCCTCCCGGAGGCGCAGTGCCCGGCCCGCCTCAGACTGAGCGGGGCCGGGTTCTCTCTTCCGGGAGATGACGTGTGCCCTTCCCCCACTTACCCCACCCGGCTCACCAGTTGCCACACAGTGATCAGGAGCAGGCTCTGCACCACCACGCTTCCCCCGAAGAGCATGTGGCTGGCGAAAGGCAGCCGGCGGTAGAGGGCGCCTCCCAGAGCAGTGTTCAGGAGGAGAATCACCAGCCCGATGACGGGCAGGGTGAAGACATCCTGTCGGGGCGCAATGCGGTCCGGGTTGCCGGCCGCGTCGAAGTGAAGGGGCACAAGCGGTGGCAGTGAAGAGTAGGCGAGGGCCAACCAAGCCCACACGGCAATGTTGAGCCCCAAGGCCGTGACCAGAAGGCGCGTGACGGCCTGGTTGCGCAGGAAGGCGGGACGGTGAGCCTGCCAGAGAGCCCAAGCGTGGCCGGCCAAGGTGCGGCCCTCTTCCCACGCTTGGCGTGTCGCCCGGCGAACCCGGGGGGCAACTTCGGCATACGTGGTGGCCAACCACTGCTTCGCCGGGCGCCCAAGCCTGCGCCGCACTGTGACCCGGGCCACGCGCTGCCACCGCCGGAGGGCGGGGCCGAGCCGCTGGGAGGCGTGGCGTCGGGCTGTCCGGGCCGCGCGCGGCAGGCGCCGCCTGAGGAGGACCCGGGCCACGCGCTGCCACCGCCGGAGGGCGGGGCTTACTCGCTCTCGCAGCCAATGGGCGTGGACTTCGACTCTTGGTTCACGGTTCTTAGAGGGCTGGTGTTCTGCCATCGTGCGGGTATAGTATTCGTCCCGCGGAGAAGTGCAAATTTACAACCGCTGCCGGGGCGCACAGCCGCGCGGGCGCACAGCCGTGCGGGCCACAGCCGTGCGCCCCTACAGGTTTGCCCCCGCCCGCCCTTTGGCCTATACTTGCCCCAAGTGGGCGGCGCCCGGCACGGGCCCCGCCCGCGCCGCCGCGTCGTCTCCTGGGAAGGTTGTCGTCGTGGAGGGAGGATGATGGTGCCCGTCTGCCCGCGCCTCGGCCGGTGCCCCCCGGTCTCCTCGGTGACTGCCGCCGTCCGCCGCGCCCTGCCGGCCCTGCTGGCCCCGTTGGCCCTGCTCCTGGCCGCCTGCGCCGCCCCCGGCGCGGCCCCGCCCGCGCCCACGGCCCC
>JALSKA010000206.1 GCA_026989095.1 Ardenticatenaceae bacterium | reverse complement strand
GCCATCAGGTCTCCTCGAAGCGGCGGACGGCGAAGCGGAAGATCTCGACGGGGGCGTCGGGCTCGATGCCGGCCTTCTGCCGGGCGATGGCCAGTTGTTGGGCCACGCTCTCCACGCCGGGGATGTCGGGCAGGAGGAGCCCGCGGCGCTCGCCGTCGGTGACCAGCACGCCGTACCGCTTGGGGTCCAGCTCGTCGGGGGAGGTGACGGGCTCGGGCGGGGTCAGGATGTCCACTTTGATGCGCAGGTCCGCGAGCTCCTCGGGCCGGACGGGCGGGAAACGGGGGTCCTGGGTGGCGGCGGCGACGGCGTTGACGGCGATCTCCTCCCACAGGGAGGGGCGGGTGGGCAGGAAGGTGCCCACGCAGCCGCGCAGGTGGCCCTCGCGGTCGTGGAGGGAGACGAAGACGCCGGCCTGTTCGGGGAGGCCGGGGGCGGGCGGCAGCCGGCGCGGGTCCGGGGCGGGCAGGCGGCCCTCGGCCAGGAAGCGCTCGAGGGCCTGCCGGGCCACGGAGGTGACCAGGCGGTCGAGTGACGTCTGTCCCCCATGGGTCATCGGTATCCCCCGTCGTCGTTGTGGGACGTGTGCTCTCAGGCCCTGCGGGCCCACAGGTAGGCGACGGCCAGCCGGCGGGCGCCCTCGCCGGCCTCCACGAGGGGGCGCAGGTGGGCGGCGAAGGCGGCTTGCTCCGCGGGCGCGAGGACGGCGCGCATGGCCTCCTCCAGGGTGGGCGCCTGGGGGTTGGGCGCCCGGCGCAGGAAGGTCTCCCAGCGCCGGGGCGTGTGGGGTCGGCGCCCGGCCTCAACGTGCAGGCGAATGTCGTCGAACCCGGCCTGTGCGGCGAAGCGCACGAGGTCCCAGGCGTGGAAGTCGAGCATGGGATCGGGGTTGGTCGGCCGGAGGGCGCGGTAGTGGGCCTTGAGCTTGGCGGCGATCTCGGCCACGGGGGAGACGTCGTAGCCCCAGAAGCGGTCCGGCGGCTCGGGGTGGGCGAAGGCGTTGATGGGCTCGAAGATGGAGAGGCGCCCGCCGGGCTTGAGGACGCGGGCGAAGGCGCGGAAGGCGTCCTGCTTGCGGGCCACGTAGATGAGGACCGAGCGGGTGGTCACCACGTCCACGGAGCTGTCGGCGATGGGGGCCAAGTCCTCGGCCGAGGCGCGGACGAACTGGCAGCGGGCCAGGACGCCGAGGGCTTCGGCCCGCCGGCGGGCCTCGTCGAGCAGGGGCTGGGAGATGTCGCTCAGGATGGCGCGGCAGGAGGGGCAGCGCTCCAGGGCGCCGAGGGCGATGAGGCCGTCGCCGCAGCCCACGTCGAGGAGCAGGTCGCCCTCGGCGAGGGCCGCGTGGGCCAGGACGCGGTCCCGAATGGGCACAAGGGCCTCTTGCACGGCCTGACGGCAGCGCCCGTCGCCGCCGGACCGGCGGGTCCGCAACCACTCGTGCCAGATGTCCCCGTGACAAGCGCCGGCCATGGGAGCTCCACGCCTCCGAAGGTGTGTGTACATTTTACCGGCCCCAGACGACCGCGTCAACCTGCTAAGAAACAGGCATTTGACGCCGGAGAACAACTCATGTTATACTTTTGGCAACCCTTCGCGCACCTTAATAGGCAAGAGCGGCACCGTTGGGCCCCGCTCAACGGCA
>JALSKA010000205.1 GCA_026989095.1 Ardenticatenaceae bacterium | reverse complement strand
GGGCCGTGGAGCGGGGAGATCTTCGGGCCGCCCGCGCCGCCCACCGCCACATTCTGGCGCTCCAAGAGGTTCTGGCTCCCCACGGCGTGGGGGGGATCAAGGCGGCCGTGGAGGCGCGGGGGTGGCGCGGTGGCCCACCCCGCGCGCCGCTGGCAGCGCCTGACGACGACACTCTCGCGGCCATCCGCCGGGCCGTGGCCGAGTTCGCGGCTCCCGTGACTCAGAGCACGTAGGCCCGGCCGGCCAAGTGGGCCAGACCTTTGGGGTCCAAGCTGACGTTGACCACGGCCGGCTTGCCGCTGGCGAAGGCCCGCTCCAGGGCCGGCTGAATCTCGGCCGGGCTCTCCACCAGCTCGCCGTGGCCGCCCAGGGCTTCGGCCACCAGGTCGTATCGCGTCGGGGCCAACTGGGTGGCCACGGCCCGCGCCTCGCCGAAGAAGAGCACCTGGGGGTTGCGGATTTGTCCCCATTGGGCGTCGTTGCCCACCACGGTGACGAAGGGCAGGCCGTGGCGCAGGGCTGTGTCGAGCTCGAAGCCGTTGAAGCCGAAGGAGCCGTCGCCGCTGATGACCAGCACCTTGTGGTCGGGCCGCAGCTTCTTGGCCGCCAGGGCAAAGGGCTGGCCCACGCCCAGGCATCCCAGGGGGCCGGGGTCGAGCCACAGGCCGGGCCCCCGTGGACGGATCACCTTGGCGGCCATGGCCACCACGTCGCCCCCGTCGCCGATGATGGTGGTCGTCTCGTCGGCCCACGCCTCAATCTCCCTGGCCAGCCGGAAGTGGTTGACCGGTGAGGTGTCCAGGCGTTCATACTCGGCTTGGGCCTCGGCCATTGCGCGCTCCACGGCGGCCACGTCGTCCCGCCATCCGGCAAAGGTGACGCCTCCCATCTCCTCCAGGGCCAGGTCCAGGGCAGCCAAGGTGGCGGCCACGTCGCCGATAATGCCCACGTCCACGTCCCGGTTGTGGCCCAGCGTGGTGCCGTCAGGCTCGATTTGGACCAGGCGCGCTTCCTCACCGAACTGCCCGTAGCGCAGCCGGAAGTCGAGGGGCGTGCCGGCCACGATGACCGCGTCGGCTTGTTTGAGGGCCTTGCCCCGCGAGAGGGCGAAGAGGGAGGGGTGATCGGGGGGCAGGAGGCCACGGGCCATGCCGTTGAGGTAGACGGGCAGGGCTGTGCGCTCGGCCAAGCGGCCCAACGCCTCGCTGGCGCCGTCCCAGTAGGCTCCCGAGCCGGCAATGAGCACCGGCCGGCGGGCGCGCCGGAGCACTTCGGCCGCCTGGCGGACGGCCTTGGGGTCCGGGTAGCGCCGCGCTGTCGAGCGGTACCGGGCCGGCAGGGGGGCATCGTCCGCGTTGACGAAGTCCCCCAAGATGTCGAAGGCCATCTCCAGGAAGACGGGCCCCGGCCGGCCGTCCAAGGCCACGCGGAAGGCTCGCGCCATGAACTCGGGAATGCGGGTGGCGTCGGGCACGGCCGCGCTCCACTTGGTGATGGGCTTGAAGAGGTCCACTTGTTCCATCTCCTGGAGGGCCCCTTTGCCCTGGAAGGGGCGTGGGGCCGCGCCGCCGATGACCAGGAGGGGGGAGCCGGCCTGATAGGCGTTGGCCACCGCCGTGACCGTGCCCGTCACGCCGGGGCCGGCAGTCACCACGGCCACGCCCACGCCGCGGGTGAGTCGGGCCCAAGCGTCGGCCGCGTGGGCGGCGGCCTGTTCGTGGCGCGTGTCCACAATGTCCACCTGATGCTCGAGGCATCCGTCGTAGATCGGGGCAATGTGGCCCCCACACAGGGTGAAGATCGTCGAGATTCCCTCCCGGGCCAGCATTGCCGCCACCAGATGACCGCCCATGATCTTCGCCATCGAAGCCCTCCTTGAATTCTTCGAGGTCCCGGCCGCGGTGCCGGGAGTTTCACATTGGGTCGGGTTTCGAGTATTATACCCCCACGCAAAGGCCACTCCAAGCGAACCGAAAAGGAGCACACCATGAGCGCCACTGACCGTGGCAAACGCCCTTCGGATTCGGCCATCACCATCGCTCGCCAGATGATCCCCTCGGACGCGAACCCGCTCGGCATCGTCCACGGCGGCGAGATCATGAAAATGGTGGACGAGGCCGGCGGGCTGGCGGCCATGCGCCACGCGGGCAGCCCGGTGGTGACCGTGCGCCTGGATTCCATGACCTTCCTGGAACCCATCTACGTGGGCGACCTGGTCATCGCCAAGGCGATGGTGAACTGGGTGGGCCGCACGTCAATGGAAGTCGGCGTGCGGGTCGAGGCGCAGAACCCCATCACCGGCGTGCGCACCCACACGAACTCGGCTTTTGCCGTCTACGTGGCCTTGGACGAGGAGGGACATCCCCGGCCGGTGCCCCCGCTGATCCTGGAGACGGAGGAGGAAAGGCGGCGCTGGCGCGAGGCGGAACAGCGCCAGCAACACCGCCTGGCCCAGCGCAAACGGCGAGCCCCCGAGACCCGGCCGGCGGAGGGGTGAACCCGTGGGCACGCGGGTCACGGAGGGCAACCGCGCCGCTGCACGGCTCACACTGTGGGCGACCAGGGGCGTTGCCTGGCTGGGGGCCTGGCTGGGGGGGCTCGGCTGGTGGCTGCCTTGGGCGTTGCACCCCAAGGGGGCGGCTGCCCTGGTGTTACTGGGGCTCGACTTGGGGGACTTCTTCAAGTTCACCTCCCTCTGGAGGGCCGGCGTCATTGGGGTGGAACGGGAGGTCTTCTTCGTCCCCCCTGTGGCCGCCGCCGTCCTGGTGAGTGCCCTGGCAGCCACCTGGCCCGCCCGGGCGCGCGTGCCCGTTGCCCTCGTCTCCGGCGCGCTGGCCCTCGTGGTTTTGCCGGAGCCCGAACGGTGGCGTCACGTGACCACGCCCGAGTTCCGTGCGCAGGGGGCGTTGGCCGCCGTGGGCCTGGCCGTGACCCTGGTGAGCCTGTTGGTTGGCCCTCGGCTGTCGGCGCGAGTGTGGCGGGGCGTGGGCCTCTGTGCCGCGCTGGCCGGCGCCCTGTTGCCCCTGTGGGGCTTTTGGCGCCTCGAATTGGTCCTCGAGTGGCTGTACGGCTCGGCCGTCGTCTGGGGACCGGGGCTCTGGGTGACGGCCGTGGGCTTCGGCTGTGCGGCGATGGCCCTGTTCGCCGAACGGATACACGCGCGGGCGTGAAGGAGCATCGCCGGGGCGGGGCGACAAGCTAAGCTCGTGAGTGGCCGGAAAAAGGGCCTGCAGGACGTTCGTCAGCGATGGGCGAGCCCCTTTCGTTGAAAACAGAGACTTTGGTCCACATGTGCGGGAGTACCAAAGAGTGATTGCATTTGGCGCCGGAACGAGTACAATGGGAGATGTAGGGTACAAAAGACAGGGGTGGCCTTCATTATACTCCAACGCCCCTGGACATTATCAACCAAGAGGAGGTTATCGTTATGCTTTATCTACCGCGTGAGGAAGGTCAGGGTCTCGTTGAGTACGCGCTGATTCTTGCCCTCGTCGCCGTCATCGTCATCGCCATCTTGCTGATTCTGGGCCCGCAGGTTGGCTCGGTCTTCAGCCGCGTGACCTCTGGGCTCAACCAGGCCTAAAGGGCACAGTACTCCGCAAGCCCCGCGCCTATGGCGTGGGGCTTTTTCTTTTTCCTGGCCTGTGTGCCCCTGCTGTTGTCCCCGGAGCGGCGCCCAAAATCCACTTGACCTCTGTCGGCCTCGATGGTATGCTGTGAGTAGCTTCGGGCGTGTTTCCACAGTCGCCTGTGAACCCTTGTTTGCCCACATTCCCGCCCACATGGACTCACCGGCCAACGGACACGTGTTGGAGAGGGAGCCATGCGCGTACTGGTAGTGGACGACGACAAACCAAGTGTCAAGATGACCGCCTTCCTCCTGCGAGAAGAAGGGTATGAGGTGCTCACTGCCGACAACGGCCGGGAGGCCCTGCGCATTGTGGAGGAGGAGCCGGTGGACTTGGTGATCTTGGACGTGATGATGCCCCACTTGGACGGCTATGAAGTCTGCCGGCGCATCCGCCAGCTCTCCGACGCCGCCATCATCTTTCTCTCGGCCAAGGGCGAGACGAGCGACCGCGTGCAGGGCCTCCAGCTCGGCGCGGACGACTACTTGACCAAGCCCTTCGAGCCGGCCGAGTTGTTGGCCCGCGTGCAGGCTGTCCTGCGGCGCACGGTGCGCCAGCGGGAGGTAGAGGCCAACCAGCGCATTTGCGTTGACCAAATTGAGCTGGACCCGGTCTCCAACCGCCTCGTGCGCCCTGACGGCAAGGTGGTGGAGCTGACGCCCATTGAGACGCGCTTGCTCCACGCCCTCATGCGCAACGCCGGCCGCACCCTCACCCACGACATGTTGTTGGACGCGGGCTGGGGCGAGAATTACATTGGTTCCAGCAACCAGGTGGCGGTCTACATGCGCCGGCTGCGGGCCAAGCTGGAGCCCGACCCCAACAATCCCGTCTACTTGCAGACCGTGCGCGGTATTGGATACCGTTTCGAGGTGCCTTGAGAGATAGGCCCTGTGGCCTGAATGCAAAGGGCGTGTGGGCATCCATGTCCTCTGAGCCGAGCCAGGAACAGGTCATCCCATCGCGGACCAGGTACCTCCTCCAGGTCGAGCGCCATCTTGGCGTCCCCGTTCGCTTGGCCCTGCTTGTCCTCTCCTTCCTCGCTTGGGAGGCCCGTCCTCCCCTCTGGCTTGCTGCCCTCCTGGTGTGCTCGAGCGTGGCCGTGAGCGTGCCGGCCCTCTGGCACCGGTCCACAGGCCGATGGCTGCGCCACATGGTGTGGCCGGCCATTCTGGTCGATCTGGCCTTGGCTGCCGTGGGCGGCTTGGGGCCGGCGGCCTCTCCCGCAGCCGGCCTCTTGCTCGTGGCCGTCGTGGGATTGCGCGCCCTGATGCTGGCGCCCATTACCTGGCTTCCCCTGGCGCTCGTGGTCCTGCTGGGGGTGACCCTCCTCCCCTTGTGGCAGGGGGCTCCATCCCTGTCGCCCTTGGAGGGAGGAGCTGCGGCCGTGGCCCTGGTGGTTCTGGCCGCCGTAGCCCGGCTCCACCGGGAAGCCGTCGTCGAGCGGATGGCCCTCAGCCGTGAGCTCGCCCTGGTGCGCAGCCGAAGCGCCCAGGCGGAAGTGGCCCTTCGCCGCACGGCCGACCAGCTCGCCAGGGAGCTGCTGGCCCTGCGGGCCATTCAGCGCAGCACCCGGAACGCCGGCACGGTGGAGGCCCTCGAGAAGTTGTTGGCCCTCATTGCCCAGAACGCGGCCCAAACCGTCGGCGAGTGTGTGGCGCTCATTGGCGTGGCTCGCAACGGCGAGGTGGAAGTACTGGCTCGTAGCCGTGACGTGTCGGCCTCCGTTGAGCGCGCCCTCCTCTACCTCATGGAACAGGCCGTGGTGGCCAACCGGCCAGTCGAACGGCCGGCCACGGCTGCGCTGGGCGGCCCGGTGATGATCGTGCCCCTCACGGCCGAACAACAGCCCGCAGGCGCCCTGGCCCTGGTGGGCACGACGGCTCGTTCCCATTTCCGCCCCGACGAAGTGGAGCGCCTCATGACCTTTGCCGACCAGGCCAGCATCGCCATTGGCCAGGCACGCCTCTACGCCCGCGTGATGGAGGCCAAGCGCCACGCCGAGAGCAGATTGGCCCAACTCGAGGCCCTCAACGCCGTGGCGCGCACCTTCGTGGCCAGCTTGGACGCTCACAGGCTCCTGGCCGACTTCGTGCGCCAATTGGCCGGCGTCCTGCCCATGACCCACGCGGCCATTTTCCTCGACGACGGCAGCGGAGGTGGCCTCTGGGCTCCCGTCTACCAGTGGCCCGATGACGTGCTTTCGCCCCTTGCCGTCAACGACGTGCCCGAGCTCCGGCGGGCTCTCTCCCGGGGCGACTTGGTCCACGTGTTGGCCTCTTCGGCCAGTTCGCCCTTGGCCGGCCAACTGGCCCACGAGTGGGGCGTCAGAGGCTACGTGATCGTGCCCCTGCGCAGCCGACAGAGGCCCATCGGCGTGCTCCTGGTGGGGCACGCCCACGCCGAGCTCGCGCTCACCCCCGAGGAGGCCCAGCTTGTCATCAGCCTCGCCTCCTTCGCCGCCGCGGCCGTGGACAACCTGCGGCTCTACGAGGAGCTGGACCAAAAGTCGCGCCAACTGGCGGCCATTGTGCGGGACATCGGCGACGGCGTCATCGTGGCCGATGCCCACCTCCGCATTCTGCTGGTGAACCCGGCCGCCCGCGCCATCTTCGGGCTCCCGGCCTCCCCTCCCCCTGACACCCGCCTCAGCGACCTCGTTCCCTCACGGGAACTGGCCGACCTCTGCCGCAGCGCCCTCACCTCGTCCGGCGAACCCCAGATCGCCGAGCTGCGCGTGCGCCAGGCCGGCGAGCGGGAGCGCACCTACCAGGCCCTGGCCACTGCCGTCGGGCGTGACAACGGCACGCCCTGGGGCGTCGTGACTGTGATGCGCGACATCACTACCCAGAAGGAGCTCGAGCGCCTGAAGTCCAACTTCCTCAGCGTCATCTCCCACGAGTTGCGCACGCCCCTCCACTCCATCGGCGGGTTCGTGGACGTGATCCTCATGGGCAAGACCGGCCCCATCAACGAGCTCCAGCGTGACTTCCTGGAGACAGTTAAGGAACAGGCTCACCACCTCTACCAGCTCATCGAGGACTTGTTGGAGTTCAACCGGCTCGAATCAGGGGAATTCCGCCTCTCTCCGGCCCCGGTGGAAATCGGCACTCTCATCAGGGAAGTGGTGGAAGCCATGTTCCCCGTCGCCGACGAGCGCAACGTCCGCCTGGTCAACACCGTCAGCGTGCCCACGGCCACGCTCGAGGGTGATCGCAAACGGCTGAGACAGGTCTTCACGAACTTGGTGGACAACGCGCTCAAGTTCACCCCGGCCGGGGGAAGCATCACCATTCGGGCCTCGGCCGACGCCGACGAGGTGGTGATCAGCGTGCAGGACACGGGCATCGGCATTCCAGAGGAGGAGCAGAGGCGCATCTTCGAGCGCTTCTACCAGGTGGACAGCGGGCTGACCAGGGAGCACCGGGGCACCGGCTTGGGCTTGGCCATCGTGAAGCACATCGTGGAGCAGCACGGCGGCCGCATCTGGGTGGAAAGCCGGGTGAACGAGGGCAGCACCTTTTTCGTCAGCCTGCCCTACACGCTGCCCAAGGAGCAGCTCACCGTGGACTTGGCCCGTCTGCCCTCGCCCGGCCATGTCCGTCCCGAATGAGCAAGAAGATGAACGAATCTCAACCATGCCCCCGGAGCGCGTTCATCTGCCGTTCATCCTCGTCCGGTAGAGTGAAGGCGGTGGCGGAGAGCCGCCCGGTGAACTACCTGTTCTCCCTCTCCAACCGTGGTACGGCCTGGGGACACCTGTCCCGCACGCCCCGCCGGCCAACCGGCGCGACCGGCGGGGCACAGGCCATCCACATTCGCTCCCCTCAGCCTTTTGACACCCCTTCCAACTTTTGGTATCATCTTTTTTGGCACTCAAGGCCATGGAGTGCTAAACAGTTGTGTCGGCAAAGGATATCCTCCCCGGCCGAGAGCCGAGAGGGGAGTGCATGAGCACCACCGTGGCGGAAGAACTCACTGAACGCCAACAAACTATTCTCGGGCTGGTCGTCCGCGAGTACATCGAGACCGCTCAGCCTGTGGCCTCTCGCACGCTGGCCGACAAGTATCACGTGGGGGTGAGCCCGGCCACCATTCGAAACGAGATGGCCGTGCTGGAGCGCTTGGGCTACTTGACCCACCCCCACACCTCGGCCGGCCGCGTGCCCACGGAGCGGGGGTACCGCTACTTCGTGGAGCGGCTCATGGAGCGGGCGGAGCTGCCCGAGGAGGAGCAGCGCCTTATCCGCCACCAATTTCACCAGGCCCGGCTTGACCTGGACCAGTGGATGCGCTTGGCCGCCGCCGTGCTCGCCCACTCCACTCACGCCGCCTCCTTGGTCACGCCGCCCAAGGCCCGGCGCGCCCACCTGAAACACCTGGAACTCATTGCCCTCAGTGACGCCTTCATTCTCCTGATCGTGGTCACGGCCGAGGGGCTGGTGCGCCAGCAGATGGTGGCCCAGCCACAGCCGGCCCTCGCCCAGGAGACCCTCAACGCCGTGGCCGCACGCCTCAACGACCTCCTCCAGGGCATGAGCCGGGATCAGATCGAACCCCACATGGCCGTGCTTTCCCCCTTCGAGCGCTCGGTCTGTCAAACCGTCGTGGACGTGCTGGGGCGCGTGGACTCCCGCCATGCTACGCGGATCTATCGGGATGGCCTCCTCCACGTGCTGCGCCAGCCCGAGTTCGCCCACACCGAGGCCATTTGCCGACTTGTGGAGATCATGGAGCGGCGTGCCCTCCTCGACTCCATTGTCGAGGAGGTGCTGGCGTCGGGCGGCGTCCAAGTCATTATCGGCGGCGAAGCTCGGTGGCCCGAAATCGGCGAGGTGAGTCTCGTGGTGGCCCCCTACGGCATCGCCGGCTACGCGGCCGGCGTCATGGGGGTGGTGGGCCCCCACAGAATGCCCTACGACCGTGCTATCTCGGCAGTGCGCTTCGTCGCCAACCTGATGAGCCATCTGCTGACAGACCTGTACGGCGCTGAAAACCTTTCACCGGAGGAAGCAGACCATGAGCACACCAGAGGAACACAGGGAACAGAACCGGCCGGAGACGCCGGCCGATGACCTGGAGGACGCCACGCCCGTGGAAGTGATCTCTGACTCTGAACCTGAATCCCAGGAGACCGAAGCCCGCGCCGAACCCGTGGACGTGGACGCCCTCCAGGCCGAGTTGGCCGAGGCCCGCCGCCAGGCTGAAGAGTATCTGGACCAGTGGCGGCGCACGGCCGCCGACTTCGCCAACTTCCGCAAGCGCAAGGAACGGGAGCTGGCCGAATTCGAGCAGCGCGCCAACGAGCGCCTCATCGCCCGCCTCTTGCCGATCCTGGACGACTTGCAGCGTGCCCTGGAGCACGTGCCCGAGGAATTTCGAGACCACGAGTGGGTGGAGGGCGTGCGCCTGATCGAGCGCAAGTTCTGGAGCGTGCTGGAGCAGGAGGGCCTGCAGCCCATCGAGAGCAGCCCCGGCACGCCCTTCGACCCCTTGCACCACGAGGCCCTCATGAGCGAGGAGAGCGACGAACACGAGCCGGAGCACATTATCGAAGAGTATCAGCGCGGTTACCTGTACAGGGGCCGCGTCCTGCGGCCTGCCCGCGTGCGCGTGGCCCGATAGGCCGGCCAATCCTGTGGGGGCGGAGGGACGGATGCCGCACGTTCTGGGCGTTGATCTGGGCACAACCAATTCCGTGATGGCCGTGCTCGAGGGGGGAGAGCCGACCATCATCCCCAACGCCGAGGGCCACCGACTGACGCCCTCGGTGGTGGCCCTCAGCCCCAAGACCGGCGAGCGCTTGGTGGGCTTGCCGGCCAAGCGGCAGGCCGTGGTGAACCCTCGCCAGACGATCATCTCCATCAAGCGTTTCATGGGCCGGCGCTACCGGGACCCGGAGACGCAGGAGGAGATTCGCCGTGTGGCCTACGAGGTGCGCGAGTCCCTCAACGGCGGCGTGCGCGTTGTCCTCGGCGGGCGGGAGTACGCCCCGCCGGAGATCAGCGCCATGATCCTGCAGAAGCTGCGGCGCGACGCCGAGGCCTATCTCGGCGAGGAGATCACCCAGGCGGTCATCACAGTGCCGGCCTACTTCGACGATGCCCAGCGCCAAGCCACCAAGGATGCCGGCCGAATTGCCGGGCTGGAGGTGCTGCGCATCATCAACGAGCCCACGGCCTCGGCCCTGGCCTACGGCCTGGGCCGGCAGGGCGAGCAACGGATCGCCGTCTACGACCTTGGCGGGGGCACCTTTGACATTTCCATCCTCGACATAGGCGAGGGCGTCTTCGAGGTGCTGGCTACGGCCGGCGATACCCACTTGGGCGGCGACGATTTCGACCGGCGCATCGTGGAGTGGGCGGTGGAGGAGTTCCGCCAGCAGGAGGGGATCGACCTGCGCGAGGACCCGTTGGCCATGCAACGTCTCCGCGAGGCGGCCGAACGGGCCAAGGTGGAGCTCTCCTCCGTGGTGCAGACGGAAATCAACCTGCCCTTCATCACCGCCGACGCCACGGGCCCCAAACACCTGGAGCTCACCCTCACCCGCGCCCACCTGGAGGCCATGGTGGAGGACCTCATCGCCCGGACGCTCGACCCCGTGCGCCAAGCCCTGAAGGACGCCGGCCTGACCCCCGACGAGGTGGACGCCGTGATCCTGGTCGGCGGCCAAACGAGAATGCCGGCCGTTGAGCGCGCCGTGGCCGAGTTCTTCGGCAAGGAGCCCCGCCGTGGCATCAACCCCGACGAGGTGGTGGCCTTGGGCGCCGCCATCCAGGCCGGCGTCCTCTCCGGGGAGGTCAAGGACGTGCTCCTGCTCGACGTCACCCCCCTCACCTTGGGCATCGAAACGGTGGGAGGCGTGGCCACGCCCTTGATCCCCCGCGGGACGACGATTCCCACCCGCAAGAGCCAGATTGTGAGCACAGTCGAGGACAACCAGCGCACCGTGCGCATTCACGTGGTGCAGGGTGAGCGCCCCTTGGCTGCCGACAACAGGTCCTTGGGACATTTCGAGCTGAGCGGTATCCGGCCTGCCCGCCGCGGCGAACCCCGCATCGAGGTCACCTTCGACATCGACGCCGACGGCATCCTCCACGTCTCGGCCAAGGATTTGGACACCGGCCAGAGCCAGGGCATCACCATTGCCGGGGCCTCGGGCCTGCGCGACGACGAAATTGCCGAGATGATTCGCCACGCCCAGGAGGCCGAGGCCGAAGACCGGCGCCGGCTCGACGTGGTCCTGGCTCGCAATAAGGCCGAGGCCACGCTCTACCAAGTGGCCCGCGTCCGCCAGCTCGTGCGCCATCGGGGACCACAGGAGGAGGCTGTTCTCCGGCAGCTCCACGCCCGGGAAACAGCCCTACGCGAGGCCCTGGCCGATCCCCAGAGCACGGCCGACCGCATCCGTGCCCTCACCAACGAGCTGGCCGAAGTGCTCAGCACTCTGGGGCCCACCCAGGCCGAGGAGGCCGACGTGCCGCCCACGCCGGCCCCGTGAACTGCGTCTGAGCCGGGTGTCACGAGGTGAACCACCGACACGAGGAAGCCGATGAACGCGAAGCGGGATTATTACGAGGTGCTGGGCGTTTCCAGGAACGCCACCAAGGAGGAGATACGGCGGGCCTACCGGCGCTTGGCCCGACAGTATCACCCCGACATCAACAAGAGCCCCGAGGCCGAAGAGCGGTTCAAGGAGATCAACGAAGCCTACGAAGTGCTCAGTGACGACGAGAAGCGCGCCATGTACGACCGCTTCGGCCACGCCGGTCCCCAGGCCGGCTTTGGGTTTGGCTCCGGCGTCGGCATCGACTTGGGCGATCTCTTCGAGGAATTCTTCGGCTTCGGCCGGAGGGCGTGGGCGCAACAGCGAGGCCCCATGCGGGGTGGCGACATCAAAACCAGCGTCACCATCTCCTTCGAGGAG
>JALSKA010000204.1 GCA_026989095.1 Ardenticatenaceae bacterium | reverse complement strand
CAGCCTGGAACAGCTCGCCGACGTGCTCTCCTCGGTGGGGAGCCGGCCAGAGCGCCCCAGACACACCACTCCACAACAGACAAGGAGGCCCCCATGAAATGGCAAGCCCATTGGGAGCGCGTCTACGCCACGACGCCCATCGACCGCGTGGGGTGGTACACCCCCCACCTGACGACATCGCTGACCTTCATCCAAAACATCGGGGTGCCGCGCACCGCCCACATCATCGACGTGGGCGGCGGCGCCTCCACCCTGGTGGACGACCTGCTCCGCCTGGGCTACACGTCCGTCAGCGTGCTCGACCTCTCCGCCAGGGCGCTGGAGCTCGCCCGGGAGCGCCTGGGCCCCCTGGCCCAGGAGGTGACCTGGATCGAGGGGGACATCACCTCTGTGGAGCTGCCGGCCGGCCACTACGACCTCTGGCACGACCGGGCCGTCTTCCACTTCCTCACCGAACCCGAGGACCGGGAGCGCTACTTGGCAAACCTGCGGCGCGGCTTGAAACCGGGCGGCTTTCTCATCATGGCCACCTTCGCCCCCGAGGCGCCGCCCAAGTGCAGCGGCCTGCCGGTCCGACGGTACACTCTGGAACAACTCCAGGAGACATTAGGGCCGGAGTTCGAGCTGGTGGAACACACCCACGAGCTCCACATCACCCCAGGAGGCGTCGAACAGCTCTACCTGTACGCCAGTTTCCAGAGGAGGGAATCCCGTGCGTGACGTGCTCGACACCATTCGACAATGGCGCCGCCAGGGCAAGCGCATGGCCCTCGCCACCGTCGTCCGGGCCGAGGGCTCGGCCCCCCGCCGGGAGGGTGCCCGCATGGTCGTCTCCGAGGACGGCGAGATGGCCGGCAGCGTCAGCGGGGGGTGTGTGGAAGCCGACGTCATCTACCAAGCCCAAGAGGTGCTGAAGAGCGGCCAACCCCGCCTGCTGCGCTACGCCATTACCGACGACATGGTGTGGGAAGTGGGCCTCGCCTGCGGGGGCACCATCGAGGTGTGGGTGGAGCCCCTGCCCGAGGCATCGGCGGAGGAGGAGCCATGACAACCACCTCGCCAGCAGAGCTCCAGGCCCAACTGGAGCGGGCCCTTGCCGAGGGCCGGCTCGTCGCCCAGGCCGTGCTCCTGCAAGGTCCCGGCCAGCCCGGTGCCCGAATGCTCATCTGGCCATCGGGCCAGAGCACGGGCTCCTTGGGCGACGCCGGCCTGGACCGCCTGGTCATCGCCGACGCCCTGCAGATGATGGCCCGTCCCCGGGCCGAATCGCGCGACTACCCGGAGGCGGACGCCCGCGTCTTCGTGGAAGTCTTCGCGCCGCCCCCACACTTGGTCATCTTCGGGGGCGTCCACATCGCCATTCCCCTCACCACCTTTGCCAAAGTGCTCGGCTTCCGCGTGACCATTGCCGACCCGCGCCGGAAGTTCGCCAACCGCGAGCGCTTTCCCCACGCCGACGACATCATCCCCGAGTGGCCCCAGAAGGCTGTGGAGCGCATCGAGATCGGGCCTTCGACCTACATCGTCATCCTCACCCACGACCCCAAGATCGACGAGCCGGCCTTGAAGGCCGTGTTGGGCAAGGGGGCCGGCTACGTGGGCGCCATCGGCAGCCGCAAGACCCACGCCGAGCGCTTCGAGCGCATGGCCAAGCACGGCGTGGACCCCGCCCAGTTGGCCGAGGTCTACGCGCCCATCGGCCTCAACCTCGGCGCCGAGACCCCCGAGGAGATCGCCCTGGCCATCATGGCCGAGATCGTGGCCGTGCGCCACGGCGCCCCGGCCGGCTTCATGCGGACCACGTCGGCCTAGCGGAGCCCCCGGCGCCGCGCAGCCCGCGCCCCTCCAAACGTGTAGGGTTCGCCCACCCGGATAGACATCCTCGCCTACCTGCACATATGTTGTTCGTCACTTCTCCTTTTCGGTATGCTAGAAGTACCCCGTCGTGTCCGAATCCCCGGAACGGAAACAGCAGAGGGGAGAAGCTCTCGTGGCGGGCGACATGTGGGGAGGCTGTGGGCCGAGAGATCAGAGGCAATCCGGCAGCGAGGTCCCAGGACAGCGTTGCCCCCGCGCCGTGCGCCGGCACACCTCTGTCGCCGTTCCCATCGCCCTCATCGTTTTCTTCGCCCTTGCCTCGCCGCTCCTCGCCGCCGGCGGCGAGGAGGCCGAGGGCGCAGCCTTTGCCCAAATTTTCCTCTGGATCGCCGTGCTCCTCATAGCCGCCCGCGTGGCCGGGCTTGTCGAACGGGTGCGCCAGCCCCCCGTGCTGGGGGAACTCGCCGTGGGCATTGTGCTGGGCAACCTTTCGCTCATCGGCATCCACGCCTTCGAGCCCATTCGCGAAGATGCCATCATGCGCTTCTTGGCCGAGCTGGGCGTGGTGGTGCTCCTCTTCCAAATTGGGCTGGAATCCAACGTCCACACCATGCGGCAGGTGGGCCTGCGGGCGCTGGGCGTGGCCGTCATCGGCGTGATCGTCCCTTTTGCCCTGGGCACGCTCGTCGTAGGCCCCCTCCTGTTGGGCGACGCCCCCTTCAAGACCGACCTCTTCTTGGGCGCTGCCCTCACGGCCACCTCCGTGGGCATCACGGCCCGCGTCTTCCGTGACCTCGACTACCTCCACCGCCAGGAGGCCCAGATCGTGTTGGGGGCGGCCGTGATCGACGACGTGCTGGGGCTCATCATCCTGGCCGTGGTCTCGGCGGTCGTCAGCACCGGGGCCGTTGACGTGGGCACTGTGGGGCGCATTACCCTGGAGGCATTTCTCTTCCTCTTGGGCGCCATCGTCATCGGGCAGGCGATGGCCCCTCACCTCAGCCGACTCTTCTCGCGCATCCACACGGGCACGGGCATGAAGTTCACCTTGGCCATGAGTTTCTGTCTGGTCTTCGCCTACCTGGCCCAAGTCATCGGGCTGGCGCCCATCGTGGGCGCCTTTGCCGCCGGCCTCGTGTTGGACCCGGTCCACTTCCGCCACTTCGCCGACCCCGAGATCGTGGCCGAGATTAAGGCGGCGAGCCGCGAGGCCCCGCCGGCCCTGCGCGCCCGGCTGGACCGCATCATGGCCGGCCACGTCCACCGTCACGTGGAAGACTTGGTCGAGCCGGTGGGCCTTCTCCTCGTCCCCATCTTCTTTGTCATGACCGGCATGGGCGTGCGACTGGACGCCCTGCTCACGCCCTCGAACGCCCTGCTGGCCTTGGCCATCACGGCCGTTGCCTTCATTGGCAAGGTGGTGGCCGGCGTGGCCGCCAGGCCGGCCAACCCGTGGATCGTGGGCTGGGGCATGGCCCCCCGCGGGGAGGTGGGCCTCATCTTCGCGGCCATCGGCCGTTCCTTGGGCGTCATCTCCGAGGGGCTCTTCTCCGTCATCGTCATCATGGTCATCCTCACCACGCTGCTCAGCCCGCCAATTTTGGCATTCCTGATCCGAAGAGAGCAGCCGGTCGCCCGGCCGGCATCCTGACGTCAAAGCGTCAAACGAAACACACAAGGGGGTGGAACATGAGTGGGACGCAGGTTGAGCTCATCAACCCCATCGTCCGCCGCACTGTCGCCGAGGTGGAGGCCCAACCCGAGGCCTTCTGGGCACAGCAGGCCCGCCGCCTCCACTGGTTCCGCACGTGGGACAAAGTCTTCGAGTGGGAGTACCCAAAGCGCTACCGCTGGTTCATCGGCGGGGAGACCAACCTCAGCTACAACGCCCTCGACCGCCACGTGGAGCGGGGCTGGGGCGGCCACACGGCCCTGGTCTACGCCAACGAGCGGGGCGAACGCCGGCTCTTCACCTACGCCCAGCTCCACCGCGAAGTCGAACGCCTGGCCGCGGCCCTGCGGGGGCTGGGCGTCCAGAAGGGCGACCGCATCACCATCTACATGCCCGTCTGCCCCGAGGCCATCGCCCTGATGCTGGCAGCCGTGCGCGTGGGGGCCATTCACATCGTGGTCTTCGCCGGCTTCGGCGCCCGGGCCCTGGCCGACCGCGTCGAGGCCAGCGGCTCCCGCTTCCTCTTCGCGGCCGACGTCACCTACCGCAAGGGGAACGCCATCCCCCTCAAGGGCATCGTGGACCAAGCACTGGAACAGGGAGAAACGAGCGTCGAGCGCGTTGTGGTGCTCCGCCGCGAGCCGGAGCCGGTGCCCATGACCGCGGGCCGAGACCTCACGTGGGAGGAGTTCGTGGCCCTGGCGGACGGTCAGAGCGGCGCCGTTGTCCCACTGGAAGCCAACGAGCCGGCCTTCATCATGGCCACCTCGGGCACCACGGCCCGCCCCAAGCTGACCGTTCACACCCACGGCGGATACGCCGTCTGGATCGCCAGCACGGGCGACTGGCTCTTCAAACTCCGCCCGGCCGACGTCTGGTGGGCCACTTCGGACATTGGCTGGATCGTGGGGCACAGCTACATCGTCTACGCCCCGCTCATGGTGGGCTGCACGTCGATAGCCTACGAGGGGGCCATTGACCACCCGGGCCCGGAGACCTTCTGGCAGCTCGTCGAGGAGTTCGGCGTCACGGGCATCTTCACCGCGCCCACGGCCGTGCGGCTCCTCATGCGCTACGGCACGGAGCCGGCTCGGCGCTTCGACCTGAGCTCCCTGGAGCGGGTGGTCTGTGCCGGCGAACCCCTGAACCCGCCGGCGTGGCACTGGCTCCAGAAGGAAGTCCTCGGCGACCGGGTGCCCGTCATCGACCACTGGTGGCAGACGGAGACCGGCGGGCCCGTCATCGGCAACCCGTATGGCCTCTGCATGGTGCCCATCAAGCCGGGCTCGGCCACCCTGCCCATGCCGGGGGTGAAGGTGGACGTAGTTACCTTGGACGGGGAATCCTGTGGCCCCAACGAGAAGGGCATCCTGGTCCTCACCGGCCCCTTCCCCGGCCTCACGTCCACCCTGTGGGGCGAACACGACCGCTACATCCGCGACTACTGGGAGCGCATTCCCGGCCGGCGCCTCTACTTCACCGGGGACGCCGCCCACGTGGACGAGGACGGCTACGTCTGGTTCGCCGGCCGGGCCGACGAGGTGGTCAACGTGGCCGGCCACCGCATCGGCACCATCGAAGTGGAAACGGCCCTGCTCACCCACCCGGCCGTGGCCGAGGCGGGCGTCACCGGCCGGCCGGACGAGGTGCGGGGCGAGGTGCTCTCGGCCTTCGTGGTCCTGCGCCCCGGCCACGAGCCCACCGAGGCCCTCAAACGCGAGCTAGTGCAGACGGTGCGGCAAGAACTGGGCCCCGTGGCCGTGATCGGCGAGCTCACCTTCGTCAGCATGTTGCCCAAGACCCGCAGCGGCAAGATCATGCGGCGCGTGCTCAAGGCCGTCATCCTCGACAAGGACCCCGGCGACATCACCACCATCGAGGAGGAGGGCTCCGTGGAGGAGGCACGGGCCGCGTGGGAGCAGTTGAAGGCCGAACGCCAGGGGGAATAGACGAAGGGCACATCAGGCGGGCAGAAAGGGGGTGAAAAAGTCGGCGGAAAGGACAGGAGCCGGATGAGCCAGGGGACATCAACCGACCAAACACCAAGGAGGGCAGAACCATGGACGGAGAGCGCACCAACCAGAACTCCAAGGCAGTGGCCTACTGGAAGGCCAACCTGAAGGCCATCACCATCCTGCTGACCATTTGGGCGCTGGTCTCCTACGGGGGCGCCATTCTCCTGGCCGAACCGCTCTTCAACCTGCGCTTCGGCCAGATCCCGCTCAGCTTCTGGTTCGCCCAGCAGGGTTCCATGATCACCTTCGTCATCCTGATCTTCGTCTACAGTTGGTGGATGAACAAGATTGACCGTGAGTACGACGTTCACGAGGAGTAAGGGGGGAGATTATGAGCACGGAAACCTGGACGCTGATCATCGTCGGACTCACGTTCGCCTTCTACCTCTACGTCGGCTACCTGAACCGGGTGCGCGAGACGGCCGGCTTTTACGTGGCCGGCCGGGGCGTGCCGGCCATCGCCAACGGCGCGGCCACGGCGGCCGATTGGATGTCGGGCGCCTCGTTCGTCTCCATGGCCGGCCTGATCTCGTTCCTGGGCTACGACGGGGCCGTCTACCTCATGGGGTGGACGGGCGGCTACGTGTTGCTGGCCCTGTTGCTGGCCCCCTACCTGCGCAAGTACGGCAAGTACACGGTGCCCGACTTCATCGGCGACCGGTACTACTCCCACACCGCCCGCGCTGTGGCCGCCATTGCCACCATTTTCATCTCCCTCACCTACGTGGCCGGCCAGATGCGCGCGGTGGGCATTGTCTTCAGCCGCTTCCTCCAGGTGAACATTGTCACCGGCGTGATCATCGGCATGGCCATCGTGGCCTTCTTCGCCGTGCTGGGCGGCATGAAGGGCATCACGTGGACCCAGGTGGCCCAATACGTGGTCCTGATCTCCGCCTACCTGATCACGACCATCTCCATCGCCTGGGTGCTCACGGGGAACCCGATTCCCCAGCTCGCCTTCACCTTCAGTGACTTCGCCGTGCGGCTCAACCAGATCCAGATCGACTTGGGCCTGAAGGAGTACATTCGACCCTTCCAAAACTTCTCGCTGATCAACGTCTTCTTCATCACGCTGGCCCTGATGATCGGCACGGCCGGCCTGCCCCACGTGATCATTCGCTTCTACACCGTGCCGCGCGTCTCCGACGCCCGCATTTCGGCCGGCTGGGCGCTGCTCTTCATCGCCCTGCTCTACACCTCGGCGCCGGCCCTGGCCGTCTTCGCCAAGTACAACCTGATCAACACCCTGCACGGCAAGACCCGCGCGGAAATCGAGCAGATCGACTGGGCCGTCAAGTGGGAACAGACCGGCCTGCTCAAGTTCGATGACAAGGACGGCGACGGCGTCCTCGAGATGACGGCCGACAAGGCCACCAACGAGATCACCATCGACCGGGACATCATCGTGCTCTCCACGCCCGAGGTGGCCCGCCTGGCGCCGTGGGTGGTCGGGCTCGTGGCGGCCGGCGGCCTGGCTGCCGCCCTCTCGACGGCGGCCGGCCTCCTGCTGGCCATGTCGAGCGCCGTCTCCCACGATGTCTACTACCGCATCTGGAAGCCGGACGCCACCGAGTCGGAGCGGCTGATGGTGGGGCGGGTGATGATCTTCGTGGCCATTCTGGTGGCCGGCTACTTCGGCGTGCGCCCGCCGGGCTTCGTGGCCGAGGTGGTGGCCTTCGCCTTCGGCCTCGCGGCGGCCAGCCTCTTCCCGGCCATCTTCTTGGGCATCTTCGACCGCCGCATGAACCGCGAAGGGGCCACGGCCGGCATCCTGGTGGGGCTCTTCTTCACCCTGATCATGATCGTGCTGATGCGCTCGGACCGGCTCTTGGGCACCGAGGCGCCCATCATTGCCTCGTTCCTCGGGATCAACGCCCAGGGGATCGGCGTCGTGGGTGCCATTCTCAACTTCATCGTCTCCTACGCGGTCTCCCGTGCCACGCCACCGCCGCCCCAGGAGATCCAGGATCTGGTGGAGGAGATTCGGGTGCCGCGAGGTGCCCTGGCCCCGGCCGCCGAGCACTGAGAAGAGACCCAGGACAGCCTCCTGCCACACGCGAGCGGGCGGTGGGCACTTGCTCACCGCCCGTTTGCCCTTCCACACAAACGTGCGCCCACCTACTCCGTGAGGCCGTGTTGGGTGGCCACGGCCGCGGCGGCCGCCCGGCTGTTGACGCCCAGCTTCTGGTAAATGGCCAGAATGTGCTTCTTGACCGTGTTGGTGGTCACGATCAGCTCTTCGGCGATCTCCCTGTTGGTCTTGCCCTGAGCCAACAGGCGCAGCACTTCGAGCTGGCGGTCGGTCAACTCGGCGAGGGGGGAATCGGGGGGGATGTGCCGGCGGTGGCCCGCGCCGTGGCGCCGTAAAGCCTGGCGGGCCACGTGCAGGAAGGCGTCCCGCCGAAAGCCCTCCTTGTCGAAAAAGGCGAAGATGCCGAACTTCTCGTAGGCCATGTCGATCTCGTGGGGGTCGGCCAGGGCGCTCACCACAATGGTGGGCACGCCCTTCTCGCGGGTGATGCGCAACAGGTGGAAGCCGTCCCGGTTCTCCAGGGGGGCCCGGCTGCTGACCAGCATGAGGTCCACCACCACCAGGTGGTACGTCTCGTGTTCGAGCCACCCCCGGGCCTCGCCGTAGCTGACGGCCACCTGCATGGCACATCCCAAGTCCTCACACAGCTCCGCGTAGATGGCCTGCCAGGCCGCGTTGTCCTCCACCACCAACACCCGCCCCGACTTCACCGTGGCCCGGTCGGCGGACACCTTGGGGGTGAAGGAAGGGGCGAGGGCAGGTTTGGGAGCAGGGGCGACGGGAAGCGTGCGCGTCACGCGGCGCACCGATTCCAGAAAGCGCTCCCGGTCGAACGTCTCCTTGCGGATGAAGTCGCTGGCCCCGTATTCGGTCAGCGCCTTGACGGCCAGCTCCACAGTCCCGTATCCCGTGATGAGAATGGCCCGCCCCTCGGGCCAACGCTGGCGGAATTGGGCCAACACGCGCAGCCCGTCTTGGTTTTCGTGGTCGGGGCCGGCCAAGGCCAGGTCGATCAGGGCCAGTTGGTAAGGCCCCTCCACCAGGGCAGCAATGGCCGCGTCGTAGCTGGCCACCGCCCGCACGCTGGCCCCCAAGTCGGCCAGCATCTCGGCCAGGAGCTCACGCCAGGCCGGCTCATCCTCCACGATCAACGCTCGCCATGTCATGGTCGTCCTCCCACACCGGCAGTCGAATGAGGAAGCGCGTGCCCTCGCCCACGTGGCTCTCCAGGGCGATGTGCCCCCCGAAGCGGTGCAAGAGCGTGCGCACCCACCAGAGCCCGAAGCCCAGCTTCCGCTCGCTGTTGGCACCCGAGAAGTGGAGCTCGAAGATGTGAGGTTGCCATTCGGGCGGGATGCCCGGGCCCGTGTCCTGCACTTCGATTACCACCTGTCCGTTTTCGGTGCGCCCGGAAATGACGATTTCCCCCTGGCCCTGCATGGCCTCGATGGCGTTCTCCAGCAAATTTACGAAGACGAAGGAGAGCTGCGGCTGGCCGGCCCGCACCGGGGGCAACCCCTCGACAGCCCTGACGTGCAGGGTAACGCCGAGGGGAATGTGGACCTCGCGCAGGGCGTCCAAGATGGCCTCGCCCACCCGGACGGGGGCCAACTCGATGGGTCTCAGGTGACGCAACGTCTCCCGCACCGTCTGCATGGCCAGGCGGGCGCTCTCGGCAATGGCCGACAAGTTCTTGGCCAGGTACTCGTTCTGGAGCTCGGCCGCACATTTGGCCTCGATGCCCTGGACGCGGACGGGAATCGTGCCGATCTGGTTGTTGAGGCGGTGGAGCAAGTTGGCCGCGATGTCGCCGACGGCGGCGAACGCCTCGGTCACGGCCTGCCGCTCGCGGGCCTCGCGCAGGGATTCCAGGATCTCGGCGTCGCGGATGGCAATGGCCGCGTGGTTGGCCAGCACGCTCAGCAGGCGTTGGTCCCAGTCGCTGAAGGCGCGCCGCTCGGTGGTGTACAGGCTGAAGGCGCCGATGGGCTCGCCGTCGCGCGCCAGCAGGGGCACAATGAGGGCGGAGCGCCACCCCTGTTGGCGGGCCAAGTCCATGTAATGGAAGTCCGGCTCGCGCTGCACGTCCTCCACCGTGATGGGCGTGCGGTTCAAGATCGTCTGTCCGGTCAGGCTGCTGGCCACGGGCAGGCGGTCTCCTCGCCGATGTCCTCCGCTGGCGGCCTGGAGCACGAGGACAGCTTCACCCTTCTCCTGCGCCAGCCGCCAAATGGCGCCCAGGGGAGCGTTGATCAGCTCGCACGCCCGCCGGATGATGAGGTCGAAGAGCTCCTCGCGGCTGTGGGTCAGGGTGGCCTCGGTCAGCTCGGCCATGGTGTCCAGCAGCTTGATCTCCTGAATGGCGATGACGGCCTGGGTGGCCAGGGCCACGAGCAGGCGTTCATCCTCCTCGGTGAAGGCGGCCGGCTGGGGGCTCTCAATGTTCAACACCCCTTCCAGGCCACCGCCGGCGCTGAAGAGGGGCACCACCAGCTCGGAGCGCATGGGCGGGTCGGTGAGCAGCGGGCGGTAGATGCCCGCCCACGCGGGGTCGCGCACGTCGTCGATGCGAATGGGGCGCCGGTAGAGCACGGCCTTGCCCATGACGCTGCTCTCGTCGAGGGGAAGGGGCTGGCGGACGGCCGGGGAGGGCGTCACACTGGCCGCGGCCGCCAGCTCGAGCATGCCTGTCTCCGGGTTGTAGAGCCGGAAGGAGCCGTATTTGGCCCCGGTCATCTCGAGGGCAATGTGCAAGATCTCCACCAGCGCTTCCTTGAGCCGCGGGCGCCGGCTGATGAGCGCGTCGGCCCGGCGCAACTGTTCCAGCTCGTAGACCTTGCGGGCCAAGACGCGGTTCACGTCCTCGATGCGGCGCGTGTGGTAGAGGGCCAGGGCGGCCTGGTTGACGAAATTGTCGAGGAGCATGAGCTCCTGGCGGGTGAAGCGCCGCTCATCGCGCAGGGTGATGTAGAGCACGCCGAGGATTTGATCGGCGGCAATGAGGGGGTAGACGGCCACGGCCACGGCGCCCTGCGCCAGTTGAGCGGGATGGAGGTCCACGCCATCCTCCTCGTAGGAGAGCACGCGCCGTTTTTGGCGGACGGCCCGCTCCCCAAGCCCGCCGGGACGGGGATAATCGTCCAGGTGAACGTCCTCGCGCCACCCTGCGGCCACGCGGGAGGAGGGGTCGAACGCGCCCCGTTCGGGGTCGTAGCCGTAGATGACGGCGGCCGCCTCGCCGGCGCTGGAGGCGCCGGCCGCCACCACGCGCACGGCCTTCTCGACGATGCTCTGGAGGGTCTGGCGGTACTCCGCGCGGGGCCCCATCTTGTTCAGGCGTTCGCCGATGGCCCGCAGGTCGCTCAGCCCCTGGTAGAGCTTGGCCCGCTCGAAGGCCGTGGCCACGTGGCGGGCCAGGGTGATGAGCACCTGTTGATCCTCGTCCCGAAAGGCGTCCTCACGGGTGCTGTCCACGGCGATGACGCCGATCACCCGCTCGCGGGCACGAATGGGCACGCAGAGCAGGGAACGAATCTCGTTCCAACGCGGGTCGTTGGAGCGGCGGAAGCGGGGGTCCTGCCGCACGTCCGGGCAGTTGATGGGCTCTCCGGTCACCCAGACGCGGCCGGCAATTCCCTCCCCGCGCGCGTATCCCCGAGGCCGCCCCCGGCCGTGCCAGGGCTGGCCGTACCACACCCTGGGGATGAGCCGGTTTCGGTCGCGGTCCACCAGGAAAAGTGTGCCCCGCGTGGCGCGCATCAGGTGGACGGCATCGCGGATGATGCGCTCCCACGCCTCGTCGAACTGGAACGTCTCCTCGAACTCGACGAGCGTCTCCAGGATGGACTGGAGACGGGCCAATTGTTCCCGTGCCCTGTCGTCGGAGGCCATTCCACATCCCACCCAAACACACAAGGGGCTCACGTAACCGGTGTGAGCCCCTTTGCTCCCAGACGCTGCCGTGCAGTAGACCTCGGTGAGGGCATTGTACCTCTCACGGGTCACAGCGTCAAAAAGGAGGACGTTCGTGCGTTTCGAGTCGAGTGGGTTGTCAAGCGGAGCGCAGGGTGTTCGATGGGGGTGTGGAGGCAAGGGTGGCATCACCGCCGGTGTCCCCACCCGAAGGTGATGTGGGCCAGAAGGAGCGCACCAACTGCTCGGCCTGGTCCAACGTCAACGAGGCTGCGCTGCGCCGCGCCTCCTC